>CAMTUD010000028.1:0-78633 GCA_947084805.1 uncultured beta proteobacterium
CGCCGCTGCTGGCCCTGCAGGCGCAGCGCGTGGCGCAGTGCCATGGCCAGCGCGCCGAGCCCGATCAGCGCCGCCGCGGCCGCGGGCACGTTGCGCAGCGCGGGCGCAGTTTCGGGTTCCAGCACGTCCAGAATACCCAGGCCCGCCGCCACCAGCGCGGCGGCGCCTGCCAACAACAACCACGCGGTCAGTGGCCGGGAGATCCATCCATGAAGCGTCATCGTATTCACCCGCCGGTCAGCCCGGCATCATGCGCCGCGGCGCAACGGGGGCGGCCATGATCCGCATCGCCATCGTCGACGACCACGCCATGGTGCGCGCCGGCCTGCGCCAGTTCCTCGGCGACGAGATCGACTTCGAGGTCGTGGCCGAGGCCGCCGACGGCCGCGAGGCGCTGGACATCGTGCGCCGCGGCGAGGTCGACGTGCTGCTGCTCGACATCTCGATGCCCGGGCAGAGCGGCGTCGACGCGCTGGCCGCCATCCGCGCGCGCGCGCCCACGCTGCCGGTGCTGATGCTCAGCGGCTTTGCCGAGCTCGACTACGCCACCACGCTGCTGCGCCAGGGCGCCAGCGGCTACCTGAACAAGGACTGCGAGCCGGCCGAACTGGTCAAGGCCATCCGCACCGTGCACCGCGGGCGCAAGTACGTCACCGCGGCGGTGGCTGAGCGGCTGGCCGAGGGCCTGGGGGCGGGCGGCGACCAGCCGCTGCACGAAAGCCTGTCCGAACGCGAGCTGCAGGTTTTCCTGCGCCTGGCGCAGGGCGAAACCATCGGCCAGCTGGCCACCAGCCTGTGCCTGAGCGTGAAGACGGTCAGCACCTACCGCAGCCGCGTGATGGAAAAGATGCACCTGGCGTCGAACAGCGACCTCACGCACTACGCGTTGACCAAGGGGCTCATCCGTTGAGCGTGGCTGCAGCCGATTCGTTTCGCCCGGCCAGGCCGACGCAGTAGGCGATGAGCGCGTCGATCTCGGTCGACTTGTCGAACACGCGGTCGGCGCCCAGCGCAAGGCAACGGTCGCGCATGTCGTCGGTGGCGTAGTTGCTGAGCACGGCCATGCGGCCGACGCCGGGCAGCGTGTGGGCGCCGCGCAGCACGCCCAGCCCCGAGCCGGCGGTCAGGAAGAGGTCGACGATGACCAGGTCGACGCCGTGCCCCGGGGTCGCCAGCCAGTGCAGCGCACCGGCTTCGTCGACGGCATGCCCCACCACCTGCACGGGCGCCAGTTCCTGCAGCGCAGCCACGAGGTTGTCTCGGATGACGGCACTGTCTTCGACGATGTAGGTCTTCAGCAGGGGCACGGGGACGGCGGGTGCGGGTGCGACGGGAGGCCAGCGGAGCCCCGAGTGTGACGGTTTGTCGCGCGCTGCCCATCGGCGGCCGGGGGCGGGGCGTGTAGGACAACGCCTACACGCCGGCCTGGCCCCGCCCCGTTCAGCCCCGGCGGGGCGCCGTGCTCAGGCGGCGCGGGCTGCGGCGGCTTCGCCCTGGCGCAGCCGCGTTTCGGTCAGCAGCCGGTGCATCTCGGTCTTCACGACCGCGTAGCACTCGCAGGCGCAGATTTCCAGGCCGGCCGCGTCGAGCACCGTGATGTGGCCGCGCCGGTAGCGGATGTAGCCCGCCTCCTGGAAGTTGCCGGCCGCCAGCGTGACGCTCTCGCGGCGCACGCCCAGCATGCTGGCCACCAGTTCCTGCGTCATCACCATCTCGCCTGGCGGCGCGCGGTCGACGGCGCACAGCAGCCAGCGGCTGAGCTGTTGCTCGATGGAGTGGTGGCGGTAGCACACCGCCGTCTGCGCGATCTGCGTGATCAGCGCCTGCGTGTAGCGCAGCAGCAGCCGGCGCAGCTGCCCTGGCCCATCGAAGGCCTGCAGCAGCCTGCTGCGGGCCAGCCGGTAGCCCTGGCCGCCGGTCATCACCACGGCCGAGCTGGGCGTGGTGTCGCCGCCCAGGATCAGCGCCACACCGACCATGCCTTCACGGCCCACGCTGCTGGTCTCGGCCGACGCGCCCGAGGCCATCACGTTGTGCAGAGAAACCACCGCGGTGGTCGGGAAGTAGACGTAGTGCTGCGGCACGCCTGGCTCGTAGAGCATCTGGCCCAGCATCAATTGCACCGGTTCCAGCGCACCGTGCAGCGCGTCGAACTCGGCCGCCGGCAGCGCGGCGATGAGGTCGTTCTGGTTGGGCGAACCCAGCGCCGGCGCCGGGAGGTTGCGAAACGGCATCTTCAATTCCCGGGCGTGGTCTCGACGCCGATGCCGCGGTAGCCGATGAAGCGGCAGTTCTGGTCGAACATCGGCTGGCCGCTGACGCGGAAGGCCTGCTGCGTCCCGTCGGCCCGGGTGCGGTGCAGGATGAAGTCGAGGAAGGGCTGGCGCGCCACGATGCGCGCTTGCAGCGCCTGGCGCTCGCTGGCGTCCCAGCCGTCGACGGGTTCCGGGTCGGCGCCGTCCACCAGCGCGCTGACGCGCAGCCCCAGCATCTCCATCACCGGCCCCGAGACCCGTGTGAACTCGCCCGACTCGTCCTGTTCCCAGTACCAGTCCGAGGCCAGCTCGGTGAGGCTGCGAAAGCGCGCCTCGCTCTCGCGCAGCTCGGCGGTGCGTTCGGCCACGGCCAGCTCGAGCTGCTCGTTGTGCGCCTCGAGCTGGCGGTACAGCAGCCGCGTCTCGAGCATGTTGTGGATGCGCGTCTTGACCTCCACGAGGTCGAAAGGCTTGCTGATGAAGTCGCGCGCACCGGCCTGCAGCGCACGCAGCTTGTGGCCGGGTTGCGCCGTCAGCACGATCACGGGCAGGGTGCTGTCGTTCGGGTTGGTCTTCAGGCCTTCCATGACGGTGAAGCCGTCCATCGCCGGCATCTGCAGGTCGAGCAGGATCAGGTCGTAGGCGTTCTTGCGGTGCAGCCCGCAGACGGCGGTCGAGTCCATCGTCGAACTGACGCCGGTGTAGCCGGCTTCGACCAGCAGCCGCGTCAGCAACTTCACGTTGGCGTCCTGGTCGTCGACGATGAGGATGCGTGCGGCGAGGATGTCGCTCTCGGGAATCATGGGGTCACCTGTTCTTTGGGCTCTGGCGGCGCGGGGCTGCGGGCGATCTCCAAGGCCAGGTCCAGGGTTTCCATGAACTCGACGACCTTGATCGGCTTGGTGAGGTAGCGGAAGAAGCCGGCGTCCATGCCCTTGGCGACGTCGCGCGGCATGGCGTTGGCGCTGAGCGCGATGACCGGGATGTGGGCCGTGCTGGGGTCGCCGGAGAGGATCTGCAGCGCCGTGATGCCGCTGATGCCGGGGAGGTTGATGTCCATCAGGATGACGTCGGGCAGCGCGCTGCGTGCCAGCTCGACGCCGCTGCGGCCGTCCTTGGCGCCGATCAGGTGCAGCTCGGGGCGGCGGGCGATCAGCCTGGCCACGAGCAGCAGGTTGGCCGGGTTGTCCTCGACGTAGAGCACGGTGCGCCGGGTGGCGCCGTGCTCCGGGGCCGGCGTGTGGATGGTGACCAAGGGTTCGGCCGAGGCGGGCAGCTCGACGGCGTGGCTGGCGCGCAGGTCGATCCAGAAGTTGCTGCCCACGCCGACCGTGCTTTCCACGCCTATCGCGCCGCCCATCAATGCGACGAGCTGCTTGCTCACCACCAGCCCGATGCCCGTGCCTTCTTCGACGCCGCCTTCCTGACCCAGTCGGTTGAAGGGCTGGAAGAGCTGCGCCAGCTTGTCGGCGGAGAGGCCGGCGCCGGTGTCGAGAAAGCTGATGCGCACCCAGTCCTCGGGCCGCGTCTCGCAGCGCACCTCGACCGTGCCGCCCTGGCGGTTGTATTTGATGGCGTTGGACAGCAGGTTCACGATGACCTGCTTGACACGGGTGCGGTCGGCCTTCACGAACAGCGCCTGTGCGGGCGCGATGAAGCGCACGCCGATGCCGTGTTTGCGCGCCTGCGGCTCGGTCATGGCCTGGCAGTCGGCCAGGACTTCGGCCAGCGACATCGGTTCGGGCGAAAGCGACAGCCGGCCCGACTCGATCAGCGACAGGTCGAGGATCTCGTTGATCAGCTCCAGCAGGTACCAGCCGGCCTGCAGAATCTGGTCGATGCTGTCCTTCTGCGCCGGCGTGGGCGTCGGCGCACCCGAGTCCATCAGCTGGGCAAAACCGAGGATGGCGTTCAGCGGCGAGCGCAGTTCGTGGCTCATGCTCGACAGGAAGTCGCTCTTGGCCTGGTTCGCGGTCTCGGCGGCGAGCTTGGCGGCTTGCAGGTCGAGGTTGCTCTGCTGCAGCGCGTGGTCCAGGCGCGCCTGCTCGGCCTCGACCCGCTTGCGCGCGGTGTTGTCCGTGCCGATGAGCAGGTAGCCGATGAGGGCGTCGACGGTGTCGCGCAGCGCCGTCACCGAAACCACCGCCGGCAGGCGGCTGCCGTCGCGGCGCAGGTAGGTCAGCTCGTAGATGTCCTCGATGCCGCGCGAGGCCTTGAACACCAGGGCTTCGAAACCGGGTGCGATGGGCTGGCCGAATTCGACGCTGAGCGCCTGGGCGCGTCGCACCAGTTCCAGCGGGTCGGACAGCTCGGCCGGCGTGATGCGGTCGACGACATCGGCCGCGGCGTAACCGAGCATGCGCTCGGCGCCGACGTTGAAGACCTGGATCACACCGTGCTCGTCGGTGGCGATGCTGGAGAAGTTCTCGCTGCTGAGGATGGCCTTCTGCAGCGCGCCGGTCTTCAGCACCAGGCGCTGGCGGCGTGCCTTGGCACTGCCGCGTGCGGGCGCAGAGGGGGTGGCTGCAACGGAGAGGCGGTCAGGCTTGGGGGTGACGGTGGACATGTCGGTGCGGGGCGCGAGGCAGTGGAGGAAGGCCGGGCGACCGGGTGCACCGGACGATACCCGTCACGGCGAGTGGCATGCTGCCTCGGGTGCGGTGTGGCGTCTGTTCGTTAGCCCACATAAGCGAGACGCTGCGGCCGCCCGCGCGCGTCGGGTGCCCGCCGTGAAGCGGCGCCCGCCGGCGGCGACGGAAAAGGTGCTATAGTGCAAGGCTCAGTCGCGGGGTGGAGCAGCCTGGTAGCTCGTTGGGCTCATAACCCAAAGGTCGCAAGTTCAAATCTTGCCCCCGCAACCACAGAAAAACACAAAATATCTAATAAAAACAATAACTTAGAACTGAATATGCGCCGCCCCAAAAGGGCGGCGTTTTGCTTTGTGCCCATCCTGTGCCCATTTCGTGCCCTGGCCGTGCCCGCGGTTTTCAGCGCAGCGTCGAAATGACCGATGCAACCACGAGTATCGGCGGCCTGCTTGTGTGATCAATACAGATATCTGTATAGTTTCAGCATGAAGACCACGCTCAATCTGAATGACCAGTTGCTGGCTGACGCCAAGACGCTGGCGGCGCAGCAGCGCACCAGCCTGACACGACTGATCGAAGAAGGGTTGCAGCTGCGTCTGCGGGCCAAGGCGGCCGGCGTCGGACGCGCCCGTGGGCGGCTTCCTGTCTTTAATGGCCATGGCGGGCTTGTGGCAGGTGTTGATTCGTGCAGCAACAAGTCGCTGCTGGCTGCGGCCGACGATGACGCCTGACGTCAACGTTCTGGTCGCCGCGTCGCGCAGCGATCACCCACATCACACCGTCGCACGCACTTGGCTCGAAGGCGCCCTTGCTGCTGCTGAGTCCGGCGCGGCCTTCACTTTGATGCCGATGGTGGTGGCCAGCGTGCTGCGCCTGGTCACCAGCCCCAAGATCTTCGTGCAGCCAACGCCCATCGCCGACGCGGTTGACTTCATCGACGCGATTCTGGCCATGCCTGGGGTGCGGCTCGCACCGTTGGGGCCCGAGTGGTCGAAGCTGAGGCAGCTGTGCATTGACAAGCAACTGGGCGGCAACGACCTGCCTGATGCGTGGCTGGCAGCCGCCGTGGAGCAACTCGGCGAGCATCTCGTCAGCTTTGACCGTGACTTCAAGAAGCTGCTTGGACGCGCTCGCTTCACGTTGCTGCAAGCCTGAGCGCGATCGAATGGTCAAGAGGGGACACCCAGCAGCCTGCCCGTCGGCGAAGACCTCGGGCCTGTTCGGCTTCGATCGGCGTGAGACCCTACTTACGGTCGGCCGGCGCTCCGTGGCCGCATATGGTCTCAAACGGAGTTCTGGCGGAGGGGTGTGACAGGTTGGAGGTCGGCGTTCCACCGAGCGCCGACACCGTGTCACACCGTCTCCCGCCGAAAGTGGCCATCTTTCAAGGACTTAGCTCTTTCGGGCACTTCCTGCGCCAAGTGAACTGCACCCTGTCTGCTGTAGTGCCCCATCAAAATGAGCGGGCTCATAACCCAGGTCGCAAGTTCAAATCTTGCCCCCGCAACCACAGAAAAACACAAAATATCTAATAAAAACAATAACTTAGAACTGAATATGCGCCGCCCCAAAAGGGCGGCGTTTTGCTTTGTGGACCCTCTGTGGCTTTGTGGCCCCGCTGTGGCGCGGCGCGTGCCCACCATCGCGGAGATACTCCTGACGAGCCAGGCGATCAGGCGGCTGGACGAGCACGGCTACCGGTACGCCATCGAACGGGTGCGCCAGTGGCGCGCGAAGGAGTAGCCCATGAGCACGCTTCCCGGTTCAGACCCCGACGCAGCCGCACCGCCGTCGATGCGGGAACGTTATGGAAGCTGGGCGCTCGTCACCGGCGCCTCGTCGGGCATCGGGCGCGCGCTGGCCCACGGGCTGGCCGCGCGGGGGCTGGGCGTCGTGCTCGTGTCCGATCAGCCCGCCGAACTCGAAGCGGTCGCGGCCGAGCTCCGAGCCCGGCACGGCGTGGCGGCCCGCACCTGCGCCGTCGACCTTGCACGCCCGGATGTGCTTGACGTGCTGCGCGAGAGCACACGCGACATCGAGATCTCGGTCCTCGTCAACAACGCGTCCTTCGGCGTCATCGGTCCGTTTCTCGCGCGGCCGCTCGCCGACTACGACACGCTGCTCGCGGTCAATGCGCGGGCTTACATCGCGCTCACGCATGCCTATCTGCCGGCCCTCGTCAGCGCGAACCGCGGGGCCTTGATCTTCGTGACGTCCTTGAACGCGCTGGCGCCCATTGGCGGGAGTGCCGTCTACACGGCCTCGAAGGCCTTGGAGGTTTCGTTCGCCGGCGCGCTGTGGTACGAGCTGCGCGAGACGGACGTCGATGTGCTCATCGTCCTGCCCGGACCGACCCGGACCGGCTTCCAGAAGAAGGCGGGCACCATGCTGGCCCCTTGGGCCATGGAGCCGGAGGAGGTTGCCGAGGGCGCGCTCGAGGCCCTGGGCAAGGAGCTGACCTTCATACCGGGCGAGAAGAACCGGTCGCTCGCCCGCATGGCGGCAGAGATGCCCTTCGAGCAGCGGATCATCGCCGCGTCGCAGGCCCTGCACACCGCGCTGGTTCAGGGCCTGGACCCCGAAAAGTGAGCGACGCTCGATGAGCGACGAGCAACTTCGCCGCGCGACGTCCACGCCGCCCCCCGCGTCGCCACTGGCCGAGGCCTATGCGGCGGAGCTGATCGCGTCGGCGGCGTCGATTCGCCTTGCCGACCTCTTTGCCAAGCCGGCACCCGGCGCCGATCGCGCGCTGTACCGGTCCCGGCCCCGACGATCGATCCAGGTCGTGGCCATCGAGACGCGTGCCCTGCGAGCGGACGAGCTGCTCGACATCATGCGTTTTCGGCTCGCGCAGTATCTGGCCGTGCGCTTCGTCGACATCGATCGCATCTACGCCGAACGCATCCAGCACGAGCCGCTCGATCACTCCGGGCCGAACGACGTGCACCTGGTGACGGGTGACCCGTCGACCGGCGAGATCCTCTGCTACCTCACGATCAAGGCGGTGGCCGCGCCTGCCGGCACGACCTTTCGCATGCGAGACCGTCCGCTCTTCCCGGTGGAAGAGGTGCACGGCTGGGGTGTATTCAACCGGCTCGAGAGGCTGCCCGACATCGAGCTGTCGCAGGCGCGCGAGGTCGGCCGCTTCGTGAAGAACCAGCGCTACGACGCGCGCGACGAGCGCAGCATTCGTGCCCCCGTCGAGGCCTCGCTTGCGCTCTGGCGCGTGTTGGAGTCGGAGATCGAGGGACTGCAGCTCTACCTCGGTGACTTCGAGGAGGGCATCGCCCAGGCGCGGCTGGCCTACTTCCACGTGCCCATGGCGGTGCTGCACGGCACCATTCCCTACGAAGCCGAAACGGCGTGGCTCTACCGCCGCTACCAGCACCGCACGGTTTTCCCGTTCGCCGTGCACGTGGCCGACCTGCCGCTGGCCCGCGCGCGCGGGCGGTGGATCGACCGTGCGATGTCGCTGCCGGGCAAGCTCGCGCTGCTGGCGCTGGCGTATCTGCGCCGCCACGCGTCGCCGCACCGAAGCTGTCTCGAACCGCCGGGCGGCCTGCCGGCACTGGACGAGGCCATCGTGTTGCGACAGCCGGAAGTCGCGATGGCCGATCGCCTCGAACTGATACACGAAGGCGACCGCCTTCGCACGGCGCCGCTTTTCGCCGATCTCTCGGTGGCCGAGGCGGCGGTGCTGGGCACACGCATGCAGCGGTTGAGCTTCGCGCCGGGTGAAACGATCCTGCGCGAAGGTGAGGGCGGCGACGCGCTCTTCATCGTCGAGTCCGGCACGCTGCGGGTGCAAAGCGGCGGGGCCGTTCTCACTGAACTGGGCGTCGGCGACCACTTCGGTGAAATCGCCCTGGTCACCGGCGGACGGCGGACGGCGGACGTGGTGAGCGCAGAAGGCGCGACCGTGCTGCGGCTTTCGCGGGAGGTCTACCTCGAGTACCTCGCCGCGCTGCCCGAGGTCTCGCGCAGGGCGGCGGAGACGAGCTCGGCCCGGCTGGCCCGCAACGGCGGGCTGCGCGCGGCCTCGCAGGCGCCCTCCGTGTTGAGCGAGCTCACGCCCGAGCGCGTCTGCGTGCTCGGCGCGCGGATGTCGGTCTGTCAAGCGACGGCCGGGGACACGATCGTGCGTCAGGGTGAAGCCGGAGACGCGCTCCATCTCATCGTCGCGGGCGAAGCGGAGGTTGTCGCGCAGACAGCGGAGGGCGCTGCGCACGCCATGGGCACCTTGGTGGCGGGAGACTTCTTCGGTGAGATCTCGCTGCTCGAGAACAAGCCGCGCAGCGCCAGCGTCGTGGCGCTCACGCCGATGACGCTGTTGCGCCTGGACCGCTCCGGCTTCGAAGCCTTCCTGCGATTTTCGGACAGCGCCCGCGCGGACATCGGCGCGACGGCGGCGAAACG
The DNA here is from genome assembly GCA_947084805.1 of uncultured beta proteobacterium. Taxonomy (GTDB): domain Bacteria; phylum Pseudomonadota; class Gammaproteobacteria; order Burkholderiales; family Burkholderiaceae_C; genus Rubrivivax. The sequence continues at coordinate 9,260 of CAMTUD010000028.1, forward strand.
CGCGCTCGCGACGGCACGTGTGTTCGAGGCCTGAAGCCGCATCAACCACCCACTCACCACGAGCAACCGACATGAACGACGACGCATTCGAAAGAGGCCTGGAAACCCGCCGCGCCGTGCTCGGCGCCGAGTACGTCGACGGCTCGCTCAGCCGCGCCGACGACTTCGACATGCCGATGCAGCGCCTGACCACCGAGTACTGCTGGGACGGCATCTGGAACCGGCCCGGCCTCGACCGCCGCACCCGCAGCATGCTGAACCTGGCGATGATCACGGCGCTGAACCGGCCGCACGAACTGAAGCTGCACGTGCGCGGCGCGCTCACCAACGGCTTGACGAAGGCCGACATCCAGGAGGTCTTCCTGCAGGCCGCCATCTACTGCGGCGTGCCGGCGGCGATAGACAGCTTCCGCGCCGCCAAGGAAGTGTTCAAGGAAATGGGCTTGTGAGCGGGCAGACCCGTTCACGGTCACCGGCACCCGGCGGCGCGTCACCGCGGCGCCCGACAGCGCCGAGCCTGGCCCCGACCGCAGCGGTGCGTTGAACTACCTGAGCTTCGACCGCAGCGAGGGCGCTGAAGGGGTGACGACCCTGGAGGCCATGGCCTCCACCGCGGCCGCGCAGCACACCGCCGTGATGGCCGAGGTGCAGCAGGTGATGGACTGGGCGTGGCGCCACTTCCCCGACAGCCACGGCCCGCTGGACGACGGGGGCGACTGGGACCACGAACTGCAGTCGACGCTCGAGGACGGGCATTGGCGGACCGTCACGCTGACCTTGACCGGCACCGCGCGTTTCATCGACGCGTTTCTCGAGGCTTTCGACAGCCCGGCGGGTTGAGGTCATCCGCATGCGCGCGGGGCATGGTGCGCGCCACCGCTGCGCGGCCGGGCCGTGCCACGGGGCACACTTTCCGGCCCGGCGCCGAGGCCGCCGGGCGCGAACGCCATGTCAAAATTTGCGGCTGTCGGCCGCACGCCTTGCGCACCTCATGAAAATCCTGCTCACCGGCGCCGCCGGCTTCATCGGCATGACCACCGCGCTGCGCCTGCTGGCGCGCGGCGACGAGGTGGTCGGTCTGGACAACCTCAACGACTACTACGAGGTCAGCCTCAAGGAAGCGCGCCTGGCGCGGCTGACGCCGCACGAGCGTTTTCGTTTCGTGAAGCTGGACGTGGGCGACCGGCCGGGCATGGAGGCGCTGTTCGCCACCGAGCGCTTCGACCGCGTCATCCACCTCGCCGCCCAGGCCGGCGTGCGGTATTCGCTGCAGAACCCGCACGCCTACGTCGACAGCAACATCGTCGGCTTCATGAACATCCTCGAGGGCTGCCGCCATTCGAAGGTGCAGCATCTGGTCTACGCCTCGAGCTCCAGCGTCTACGGCGGCAACACGAAGATGCCGTTCTCGGAACACGACAGCGTCGATCATCCGGTGAGCATGTACGCGGCCACCAAGAAGGCCAACGAGCTGATGGCGCACACCTACAGCCACCTCTTCGGCCTGCCGACCACGGGGCTGCGCTTCTTCACCGTCTACGGGCCCTGGGGCCGGCCCGACATGGCGCTCTTCCTGTTCACGAAGGCCATCCTCGAAGGGCGGCCCATCGATGTCTTCAACCACGGCAGGATGCAGCGCGACTTCACCTTCGTCGACGACATCGTGGAAGGTGTGATCCGCGTCATGGACCGCACGGCCGAGCCCAACCCGGCTTATGTCTCCGACACGCCCGACCCCGGCACCAGCAACGCGCCCTACCGTGTCTTCAACATCGGCAACCACAACCCGGTGCAGCTGCTGGACTACATCGGCTGCATCGAGGACGCGCTGGGCATGAAGGCGCAGAAGAACCTCTTGCCGCTGCAGGACGGTGACGTGCCCGCCACCTATGCCGATGTCGACGCGCTGCGCGACTGGGTGGGCTTCACGCCGGCCACCGACGTGCGCACCGGCGTCGGGCGTTTCGTGGCCTGGTACCGCGGCTACTACAAGGTCTGAGAACCGCGCCGCTGGCGGCGCGGTTCAAAGCTCGCGCAGCAGTTCGCGCAGGTAGGCCACCGGCACGGCATAGGTGATGCCGGTCGGGCTGCTCAAGGCGCTTTCGCGGCTGCCCTTGACGAGCACCATGCTGACGATGCCCAGCACACGGCCGGTAGCGGCGTCGAGTACCGGGCCGCCGCTGTTGCCGGGGTAGGCCGTGGCATCGAGCTGCAGCAGTTCGAAGTTGCCCTGGCGCAAGCGGCTCACGGCACGCGCGTCGAGCTGGCTGGCCGTGGGCGCCGGCAGCGCACCGGTGGTGACGCTGGACACGATGCCGCGGTGCGTGACGACCGAATAACCCAGCACGCCGCCGATCGGGTAGCCCATCAGGGCGATGTCCTGGCCTTCGCGCGCGGTGCCGGCATCGGCCAGCGCCAACGCGGGCAGGGGCGCACCTTCGATGCGCAGCAGCGCCAGGTCGCGCACACGGTCGGTGGCCACCACGCGCGCGAGTCGCGCCTGGCCGTCGCCGCCGCCGCGCACGGGCAGCACGGCCATGCGCGGGCCGCTGTCGCTGTCGGCACCGGCCGGCAGCACGTGGAAGTTGGTGGCCACCAGCGTGCCCTCGCCGCGCGCATCGGCGATGACGAAGCCGCTGCCGCGAAAGCCGAAGCGCGGGCTCTCGGTGGCGTTGAAGGTGCCGACCGGTAGCACCGAAGGCCGGGCGGTGGCCACCAGGTCGGGCAGACCGGTAGCGCCGGCCGCGCCCGTCCAGGCAGTGCCGGTCAAGGAAGCCGCAGCGGCCGCCCCCAGCAACGCGCGGCGCCGCAGCAGCGTGTGCGGCGAGGTCTTCAAAGGGTCTTCAGCAGCGCGGCCACTTCGGCCTGGGCGTTGAACTTGTCGCCCAGGCGCGTGAGGGCATCGAGCTCGTTGCGCGCCAGGGCCTTGTCGCCCGTCTTGATGTAGAGCTTGGCCAGGCGCAGGCTCATGCCCGGGTCCTTGGGCTCGAGCGCGATGGCGCGTTTCTGGGCCTCGATGGCCTTGGGCAGCTGGTTCTCGGCTTCCAGCGCGCTGGCCAAGGTGTCGACGATGGGCGCGCGGTTCGGCAGCAGCTCGTTGGCCTTTTCGGCCATGGCCACGGCGCCCGGCTTGCCCTGCTTGGCCAGCAGCCAGGCCACGTTGTTCATCGCCAGCGCGTTTTCGGGCTGTACCTCGAGCACGGCGCGGTAACGCCCCTCGGCCACGTCGAGCTTGTTCTGCGCCAGCGCCAGGTCGCCCAGGTAGTAGTTGAACCCGGCGTCCTTCGGGTTGGCCTTGAGCCACTCCGCCGACAGGCGGTCGGCGTCGGCCGTCTTGCCGCCGGCCAGCAGCACGGTGTGCAGCTTGGCCGTCGTCTCCGAGGTCTTGGCCCGTTGCAGCGACGCGCGGTAGGCGGCCTGTGCGGCGTCCCAGTTCTTGCGGCTGCTCTCGACCTCGGCCTCGATGTTGTGGCCCAGCGCGTCCTTGGGGTAGCGCTGTTGCAGGTCGCGCGCGATCTTCAGCGCATCGATCGGACGCTTGTCCATCATCGCCAGGCGGGCCAGCGCGCGTTGCACGTTCAGGTTGTCGGGCTGCAGCTGGGCCGCGCGTCGCAGCGAGTTGCCGGCGGCTTCATAGTCCTTCGTGGCGACATAGGCGTCGGCCAGGCGCAGCTCGGGGCTGGCGTTGCGGGGCTGCAGGCCGGCCAGCTTCTTGAAGGTGGACACGGCGCGCTGGTTGTCGCCGGCTGCGAGTTCGGCACGGCCCTGCGCGTCCATCACCTCGTAGTTGTTGGGCAGCGCGGCGGCCGCGTCTTGCGCGGCCAGCAGCGCGGCCTTGCCGTCGCCGCTGCCGATGAGGTGGTTCACCAGCACGATGTGCGGGCGTGCTTCGGACGGGTTGATCTTCACCGCTTCGCGCAACGACGCGGTGACGGTGGCCGCCGGCGCGCCGGTGCGCGCGTCGAGCTCGGCCATCGCCAGGCGTGCCTGCCAGCTCTTGGGCTGGGCCTGGATGTAGGCGGTGAAGCGTTTGCGCGCGTCCTCGGGCTTCTTCGCGGCCAGATCCAGCGCGGCCAGGCTGGCCACGGGCGGGAAGTAGGCGGGTTCCTTGGCGATCGCGGCCTCGAAACTCTTGATGGCGCCGGGCAGGTCGTTTTTCAGCGTCAGCACACGGCCGCGCAACTGCAGCGGCAGCGCCTGGTCGGGCATCTTCTTCTCGAGGCCGTCGATGGCCTTCAGCGCGCCGGCCAGGTCGTTCTGGCGCAGCCGGGCACTGACGAGCGCCAGATCGGCGCGCGGCCCGGCGTCACCGGCGGCGACGGCCTCGAGTTCACCGATCGCGCCACCCGCGTTGCCGCGTGCCATCTGCGCCAGCGCGGCCGAGGTGCGCACCCGGTTGTCCTGCGGCGCGGCCTTCAGCGCCGCCGCGAAGGCCTCTTCCGAGCGCCTGGCGTCGCCGAGCTGCAGGTAGGCCTCGCCGGCCAGCGACAGCGTCGTGCCGTCGGCCTTGCCGGTGTCGATGACGGGCTTCAGCACATCCAGCGTCTTGGCCGGTTCACCGGTGCGCAGATAGGTCTGTGCCAGCAGCAGGCGCGTCAGGCCTTGCTGCGGCGCCAGTTTCAGCGCCTTGGCCAGCAGCGCTTCGGCAGGCAGGTAGTTGCGCAGGCGGAACTCGGCGGCGCCGGCCAGTTCCAGCACTCGCACGTTGTTCGGGAAGGCCTTGAGCACCTGGTCGGTGATCTCGCGCGTGCGCTTGTAGTCCTTGTCGGCAAAGGCGAACTGGGCTTCGAGGTGCAGCGTCTCGGGGTGGTTGGGCGCGGACTTCTTCAGCAACTCGAACTCGGCCTTGGCCTCGGGTTGCTTCTTCTGCATCAGCAGGATGTTGGTGACGGCCGTGCGCGCGGCCACCGAGGTGGGGTGGGTGGTGAGCACCTGGCGGTAGGCGGCCACGGCACCATCGATGTCGCGCTTGCCTTGCAGGAGCATGTCGCCCTTGAGCACGCCGGCGCGTTCGTTCTTCGGGTCGCTGGTCAGTACCTGGTCCAGCAAGGCGATGGCGTCATCGGGTGCGCCGTCGAGCGCACGAAGACGAGACAAGACGATCAGGGCCGGCGGGAAACCCGGCTTGATACGCAGCGCCTCTTCAACGGTGGATGTGGCCCGGGCGTTGTCGCCCTGGACGGCCATGGCCGTGGCCAGTGAGGTCTTCAGGTCAGCCGCCGCGGCCGGGTCGACGAGTTTCAGGTTGTCGTACTGTGCGATCAGCTTGCCCTCTTCGCCCGCTTGCAGCATGGCGCGAGCGAGTTCCGGCACGACCTCTTCGTCGGGTACTTGCAGTTCCTGGGCCTTGCGCAGTTCCACCAGCGCCGAGTTGGCATCTCCTTGCGCCAGCAAGACCTTCCCGAGCATCAGGCGAGCCTTGGGCGACTGCGGATTGGCCGAGATGGCGTTCTTCAGCTGGATGGTGGCACCCTTGTTGTCACCCTTGTCCACCAAGGTCTGTGCAGAAGCGATCAGATCCTTCTCGGAAGAACCGCCACAGGCCGTGAGGCACAGCACCAGCGCTGTCGCGAGCAAGCGTCGAGCCGGCCGTGTGTTCGGGAGATTCGAGCGGAGTGCGCGGTACGTGCGTATCGTCATGTTGATGTGTGCGTCAGAGTGATTGGAACAGCCGCGAGACCTCGGCGTGCTGTGCGTAGTTGGGCCCCATATCCAGCAGCCTCTTCAGTGAAGCGCGCGCCACGTCCTTGTCGCCCACCTTCAATGCGAATTTGGCCAGCGTCAGCCGAAGGTCATGGTTTTCCGGCGCGAGTTCCACTGCGCGCTGCTGCGTCGCTAGCGCCTTTGCAGCCTGCCCTTCACTGGCGAGCGCTGCGGACAGCGTGTCGAGAAAGGCGGCGTTATCGGGTTCCAGGTCGACCGCACGTTGTGCGTTGGCTACGGCGCCGGGCTTGCCCAGCTGCGACAGAACCCATCCCATGTTGTTGAGAGCGCTGACGTTGTCGGGAAACGCCGCCAGCACCCGCTTAAGGTGTACTTCAGCGGCAGCGTAGTCCTTGTTCAGGATGTGCGATTCAGCGAGAAGATCGTCGAAGGCGATGTCCTTCGGATTGGCCCTGACCCAGGCTGCACCAAACTGCTCGGCCTCTGCCTTGCGCCCTGAGGTCATCAGCAGCCGGAACAGCGCAGCAGCGACTTCGCTCCGGTTGGTCTTGGCAAGCCCGTTGCGGTAGGCGGCAACTGCGGCGTCGACAGCCTTCAAGCGTGTGTGATATTCGCCTTCGAGAAGGTAGCCTTCAGGTTGGCTGGGTTTACTCGCTTGAGTCTTGCGCGTGAAAGCGAGTGCTTCCGTTCGCTGATCCGAGGCGATGAGTACGTCGAGCAGCCTGAACCTCGCCGCTTGAAGGCTGGGGTCGATTTCGAGCGCCTTTCGCAGCGCGGCCTCGGCCTGAGGCCAGCGGCCGGAAATCTTGAAGGCCTCTGCCAACCTGACGTGGGCGCGCGCGGAACTCGGCTCGTTGGCGGCAACGCGGCTGTAGGTGGTGATAGCCTGCTCGATATCGCCGGATTCCATCTGTGCCCGTCCCACCGCTTCCATTATGCGCATGTCGTGGGGCAGGGTTGCCGCAGCAGCCTGCGCCGCAACCAGCGCATCCTTGAACTGACGCTTGCGCAGCAGCAGGTCCATCAGCAGCAACCGTGGCTGCGGGTCGTTGGGCGCCACCTTGATGGCGTCCATCAGGGTTCGGCTTACTTCGCCCAGGGGCGCCCCGCTGGCCGATCTCACCTCGGCCATCGCCATCAAGGCAAACTGATTCCTGGGATCGGCTTTGACGGCGTCCTGCAGCCTCGCCAATGCGGGCTCGAACTTCCTCTCGGCAAGGTCCACAGTCGTGAGCCCCGATATTGCGGCAAAGCTGGCCTTGTCCTTCTGCAGCGCCTGCTCAAACACAGCCCGGGCGGCTGGCAGGTCGCGGCGCGCCAGATGTACACGACCCCGAAGTTCCATGAGCCCGGTCTTCTGTGGCGCCTTTCTCTGAATGGCGTCGAGAGCGGTCAACGCAGCGTCGAACTCGCGCCGCTTCAGACGTGCGCTGAAGATGACCTCATCGGCGTAGGTATCCGGCGATCTGGCCGCCACTACTTCGAGGTCGGCAAGACCCTTGGCGGGGTCGCCGCGGGCGACCTGAGCGAGCGCCACCGCCGTTTGCAGCCGCGTGTCGCTCGGATCGGCCTTGGCTGCTCGCAGGAAGTAGGCCTCGGCGGCGGTGGCATCGCCAAGCCGCAGGGCTGCGTCACCAGCCAGCGACAAGACCTCGATGCGCGGTGTGGTCTCCCGCAGAAGCGGCGTGATCGCCTCCAGTGCACTGGCGGGCTGCCCCAGGCGCAAATAGACCTCGGCGAGCTTGCTCCTGGCAAGAAAGGACGCCGGGCTCAACTTCACGGCTTTGGCGAAGTGCGCTTCGGCCTGCAGCAGGTTGCCCTTCTCGCTCTCGACACCGCCGCTGACGATCAACACTTGCAGGTCTTCAGGAAACATGCGCAGCAGGGTCTGCGCCTTCTCACGTGCAAGCGGCAGGTTCTGGTCGAGGAGGGCCAACTGGGCGTCGATCAGAGCCATCATGGGGTGATTGGGCAGTACCGCACGCAGTGACTCCGCCTGCTTCCTTGCTGCGGCGATGTCACGGGCCCTGATGTGCTGGCTGGTCAGCGCCACGTGTGCCTGCAGGAAGGCGGGTTCGACCTTTAGCGCTTCGCGGTACGCCTCGGCAGCCAACCTGGGCTCCTTCTGCGCAAACTCGAGGATCTCTCCTTTGAGTTGCCAGGCGTCCGGCAGCTTGACCGGCTGTTGCAGCACGTTGTCGAGCACTGCCAGCGCTTCGGCAAGCTTGTCCTGCCCGGCCAAGATGCGCGCCTGAAGAATCAGTGCCGGTCCGTACTCCGGTCTTGCCTTAAGGGCGGCTTCGACGGCAGCCTGGGTGCGTTCACGGTCACCAAGAGCGCCCCAGGCTGTGGCTACCTGCGACTTCAGCTCGGCCTGCGCTGCTGCATCTTCCAGCGTTACATCGCCCAAGGTCGTGGTCAGCCTCTTGTAGTCACCTGCCAGCACGAGGGCGCGCGCCAACGGCGGTGCCACCTCAACAAGCGGCGCCTCCGCATCCAACGCACGGGTCAGTTCGAGCGCTGCGCCGGCGGGATCGCTGGATGCCAGCAAGGTGCGCCCCAGTTGCACGCGTGCATCGGCGAAGTCGGGGTCCAACTGCAGTGCGGCTTTGAACTGGGAGGTGGCGGCGCGCTGGTCGCCGCTGGCGGCGAAGGCCTTGCCCGAGGCCACCAGAGAGCCCGGGGTGTCGCGACTGCATCCGCAAAGCGCGAGCGCCGCGCCAAGCAACAGTGTCACCAGTACGGGCCGCAGTGACGGCTGGGCGGACGGACTCGGCACGACTTCACCCAGTTGCGTACATGCGCGGAGCCATGACTACTTGATGGACAGCCGGCGCATCAGATCGTACAGCGTTGGCCGGCTCACCCCGAGTATCTCGGAAGCCTTCACGATGTTTCCATTGCTGCGCGCGAGCGCCGCGACGATGGCTTGCCGTTCAGCCGTCTCGCGTACGGTGCGCAGGTCAAGGTCGGAGATTGCATCCGTCGCATGGCCGGCCTCGGGCGCAGGCAGCCCGAGATCCGCGCAGGTCAGTCTTTCGGACTCGGCCATGATGGTGGCACGCTTGACTGCGTTCAGTAGCTCACGCACGTTACCCGGCCACGGGTGTTTCTCGATGGCACGGATGGCGTCGTCACCGAAGCTCAGACCGTTGCGGCGCTGTTCCTGCGAGAAGCGCCTCAACATGGCCTGCGCCAGCATCACCGGGTCACCTGTTCGCTCGCGTAGGGGCGGAATGTTGACGACGATCTCGGCCAGGCGGTAATACAGGTCTTCTCGGAAGCGGCTTTCGCTGATCAGGTTCTTCAGGTCCTGGTGCGTAGCACAGACCACGCGCACATCTACGGCAATCTCACTGCGCCCACCTATGCGCTCTATCGTCCGCTGCTGCAGGAAACGCAGCAGCTTGGCCTGCAATGAGTGTGGGAGGTCGCCGATTTCGTCGAGCATCAAGGTGCCGTTGTGCGCCGTCTCGATCTTGCCCGGCGTGGTCTTGCCCGCACCGGTGAAGGCGCCCTTCTCGTAGCCGAAGAGCTCACTTTCGAGCAGGTTTTCGGGGATCGCTGCACAGTTGATTGCCACGAAGCGGCCGTTGCGCTTGCTGGCCGCGTGCAGCCCCTGGGCCAGGACCTCCTTGCCGGTACCGCTCTCGCCCAGCAGCAGCACCGTTGCGTCGCTGGACGACACGCGCTCGATGGTGCGGCAGATTCGCAGCATCTCGGCGTCGCGTGTGATCAACCCCGCCATCGCATCGGGCTGGTGCAGCGACTGCAGGCGCCTGTTCTCGGCCTGCAGCTCGGCCAAGCGGAAGGCGCGGTCGATGGTCAGTGTCAGCACCTCCGGTTCGAAGGGCTTGGCCAGGAAGTCGTACGCGCCCAGCGCCACTGCCCTCAGTGCATGCGTCTGATCGTTCTGGCCGGTCAGAACGATGACTTTCACCGTGGGGTCGACGGCCAGCATCTGCTCGAGCAGCAGGAAGCCCTCGGAGACTGAGTCGGGGTCTGGGGGCAACCCCAGGTCCATGGTGACCACCGCCGGCTGGTGGCGGCGAAGCTGCAACAGCGCGCTCTCACGGTCGCTGGCGGTCACCGACTCGAAGCGGTCGAGCGACCACTTGATCTGCTTCTGCAGCGCCAAGTCGTCTTCGACGATCAGCACCGGCGTGGTGTTTGTGCCGTTACCGACGTTCATGGTGCGGCGGCACTCAGCAAGTCGATGTGACGCGCACCGTCAAACAGCGGAAGCAGGATTGTGATGACCGTGCCGCGGCCCGGGGCGCTGTCGACCTCGATGCTGCCGCCCAGTTCGCGGATGTATTGAGAACTCTCGTAGCTACCGATGCCCATGCCACTCGCCTTCGTAGTGTTGAAGGGCCGGAACAGGCGTGTGCGCACGAAGTCCTCACTCATTCCCGAACCCGTGTCGCCCACTTCCACCCTAACCTGCCCGCTATGCCGGCCGGTCTTGATCCAGACGCGTCCGGGGGCCGGCGTGGCGTCGAGCGCGTTTTGCACCAGATGGCCCAGCACGCGTTCCAATCTGTCTTCGTGCCCCCGAGTCGAGAGCGGCTCTGCCGATGTTCCCGTCTCGGCATGGAGGTTGCGCCCCTGCGCATGCGCCATGGTCACGAGCTTCTCGACCAGCGGTGCCAACTCCACGCCGTGGCTGCCACCGGGCGGTGTGGCGCCTTCACGCAGCTGCAGCATCAAGCGTTTCATCTTCTCAAGCGAGCTGGCCACGGTCAACAACATGTCCTGCTGGAACTCCCGGTTCTCGTGCAGCCGTTCCGCATTCTTCAGCATCAGCGACAGCTGGGCCACGATGTTCTTCAGGTCATGCACGACAAAGGCCGACATCTTGTTGAAGGCATCGAACTTGCGCGCCTCGACCAGGGCCTCCGTGGCCTGCATCTGTGCCAGGTGACCGGCGGCCTGGCGGCCGGCGGTCTTCAGCAAGTCCAGCACCTCCCAGTTCAGCTTGATACTCGTGCGCGAGCGTGCCAGCACGACGAAGGCGTGCAAGTCATCGCCAGCCATCAGCGGAACCACCAGCCAGCCGTTGGGTGTCCCGAGCAGCCAAGTCGGCAGACTCAACTGTTCGTAGCGCCGCGGCGACGAACGGTATTCGTCGAGATCGATGACCCAGCCCTTATCGCGCAAGAACCCGCACAGCGGCGAGTCGTCGCCCTCGGTCTGCGTCAGCGCTACGGTGTTCCAGGCGGCCGCCTGATGGTAAGTCGACGACGACATGCTGCGCAGCCACAGGCTACCCGCTGGGCATTCGACCATGTTGGCCAGGCCTTGCACGATCAGGCCGCCCATCTCCTGCGGGCTGCGGTTGGCCGACAGCAGCGCGGTGAAGCGCAACCACTCCTCGCGATAGTCGTAGCGGTAGCTGTAGAAATTCTTGCTGACGAACACACGCAGCCAAGCACGCAGCGAGCCTGAAAACACGAGCATGCCCAGCATTGCGAGCCCGGCCACCAGCAGGCCGAGCTGCAGTGCGCGGCCCCAGTCGCCACCGAACCAGCGCACGTAGTAGCCGATGGCCGCCATGAACAGCAGATAGCCTCCGGCCAGCACCAGCGTGGCCGAGTGGAAGGCTGCCGCGTGCGAGACCTGCAGCCGGGTGATCCAGTTCGCGCCACGCCGAGAGGCCACGAAGAGCAGCGGCATGGCCAGCGTGTGCGCGACGCTGCGGAAGCTGAAGACGTCGCTGTCGAAGCGCCCGAACAGCAGGCCTTCGGCATACAGATAGAGGTCGAAGCCGAACACGCAGGCCAGGCCCATACAGACGGGTTTTGCGTTCCAGCGGCTGCCCTCGCCCAGATTGCGAAACAGCTGCTCGACCAGCAGCAGTCCCGCAAGCGCCAGCGCCAGCGCCACAGCAATCTGCCATTGGGTGAACTCGTCGCCGTCGCCGCGCGCCCATTGCGTGGCAAGCAGCGACGCGGCGGCAGCCCAGGCCAGCATGGCGCCAACGCGCAGCGGGCTCAACGTACGCTGGCGCGCAACCGCACCGTCGGCACCCAACAGATTCAGAAGGAAAAGCAGCCAAGCCCCATAGCGAAGCAGGTCTGCCGCAAAGCCGAAGGGCGCGACGCGGCGTGGCGGCCACCACAGGCCGGCCAACGCGGTGATGTTCCAGAGGGCAGTGAGGCACAGTGCGGCAAGGAAGAGGCGGTGCGAGCGATGCCCGGCCAGGGCCTTGGCCCGGTCGGTCACCACAAGGTAAAGCGCCAATCCGGCGTGCGCGAGCAGTGACGCCACATGGCCGAACAGGGTCACGTCTTGCGCCACCGCGTTCATGTGCTCCGCCTCTTGAAGCGACCCCCGCCGATCAGCGCGCGCCCCGGCCCGTCAGCACGACACCTACAGTCTCGATGAGCACCACCAAGTCGAGGAACAGGGTGTGATTCTTCACATAGTACAGGTCGTACTGCAGTTTCTCCTGCGAGTCTTCCACCGTGGCACCATAGGCGTAGCGCACCTGGGCCCAGCCAGTCACTCCGGGCTTGACACTGTGGCGCAGAGCGTAGAACGGTATTTCCTGGGTAAGTTGCTCGACGAAGAAAGGCCGCTCCGGGCGCGGGCCCACCAGGCTCATGTCGCCGTGCAGCACATTGAAGAGTTGGGGTAGTTCGTCAATGCGCAGCCTTCGTATGACCTGTCCGACGCGCGTGATACGGTCGTCGTTGGCGCTGGCCCATCGTGGCCGCCCGTCCTGTTCGGCATCGGTTCGCATGCTTCGGAACTTGGCGATGCTGAAGCTGCGGCCGTTCTGGCCAACTCGTTCCTGCCGGTAGAGCGCAGGCCCGGGGCTTTCCAGCTTGATCAGCAGCGCTGCGACCAGCATCACCGGCGCCGAAAGCAGAATCAAGAGGCTGGCGCTGACGATGTCGAAGACGCGCTTGATCGCCGTACGACCGGCGCCCTGGTTGAAGCCGTCCCCAAAGATCAGCCAGCTCGCGTTCAAGTAGTCCAGGCGGATCTGCCCCAGCGTCTTCTCGAAGTGCGTCGCCAGGTCGTAGACCTTGATGCCAGAAACCTTGCAGTCCAGGAGTTGGCGCAGCGGCATGCTGCCGGCTCGACGTTCTGTCAGGGCAACTACGATTTCGTCGACGCCGAGTTCGAAAACGAGGTCTGGCAAGGTGCCCTTGGGCACGATGATCTCGCTAGGCGAAACAGAGGGTTCGCGCTCGTTGGGGCCCGGGACGAAGCCGACAATGTACGCATTGGGATCACGCTCGCGCAGTGTCTTCACCACGGCGAGGGCCGCTGCGCCGACCCCAAAAACGAGAATACGCGTTCGGCCGGCGGCATTGGCCAAGGAGTGCGCCAGGTAGGCGCGGCGTACGACAAGCGCTGCGACGCCCGCCATCGTCGAAAACTGGACCGTGCGCGGGTTTGCAAAGCCAGCTGGCAAGAAGCCGAAGATCAGATAGGTCAGAGGCAGGGCACATGCAAGCACCAACAGGGCACGCACCACCGATCGCCCGAAGGTCGCGGAAGATGCCGGCTCGTACAGACCCGAGGCGCTGCTGATGACGAACACGCACGCGGCGAAAGACACTACCTGCGTTCCGGCCATGGGAACCGCCTGGTCGATGCTGCCGACTTGAAAGCCTACGGCTATGACCGCGACCAGAAGCACAAGCCCCAGGTCAAACAGCATGCCCTGCAGTGCCGACCGGTGCACGTAGTGGTTAAAGATGCGGATCATGTTGCCGGCCGATGGTTCACGCAGGGGGCGGAAAGGCAATGCTCACCGCCTGCGGGGCACCCAAGCGCCAAACGACGCATCGGTGTCACGTCAGGATCGCCAAACCCTCCCATGACGAAGCTGAATGTAAGGGAGTACTTCGCCGGGACACAATCCCCGCTCTCGGGGGGCGACGCTGAGGGAAGGGGCACGATCTGTTGTGGTGACTGGCCGCTGAATGTGCTGTCGAGTTTCACTCGTGGCTCAAGGCGATGTTGGTTACCCAGGCCGCGACCCTGACCGATTTCTGCGCCGAGGCGTTCCGCGGCCAAGCAGCATAGGCGGTCGCTGAGCCGACAAGTTGCCGCCGCGTTCACGTCCACCCAGTCCGCGGCGACTTGTGCACGCATTCGATGACCGTTCGCGCTTCGGTCATTGGGCCGATGTCACGGTCAAAGGGGAGCTGTCACACTGCGGCCGTGCCTCAGCGAGGTCGCCTCGGGTAGCTGCCCCCTGACTACTGCCAGTCACACCAGCTTGACGCATCGCGATTGCTCTATGTGATTGATTTGTATATCGTTCTGACCTGCTGTGATGAGCGTCGACCTTGATCTGGGAGTGCGGTGGCGCATCGGCTGCGCAGTGGGACATCAGCGCGGATCCCGGAAGATCTCCGCGTTCACTTGCACTCTGACTGCTCCGTTGAGACCGTCGATTTGCGGCTATCCCACCTGATTCTTTAAGGAGCTTCCAGTTCTGGGGATTTCAGCCGTTGGGTGTGCTGGCTGTCTGCGTGAATATGTCTGCTCCACTTGCATTCTCAGCGCGCAACGAGCAAGTTGACTGCGTGGCGGCTATGCCATCATGTGCGCTTTGATGGTGTGGCCGCTCGCAGGCTTGGGGCGTACACATCACGTGCTCCCCGTCGCGAATGAGCGATCTAGAAAACCCGATGCCCTGTGCGACAGGAGAAGACCTTGAACGCAACGACCCCGAAGTCCTATCGTTTTCTGTGGCTATGCGCACTCAGCGCATTGGTGGCCATGTTGGGAGCCTGCGCCAGTGTCCGGCCGGCAGACTTGCCGCAAGCGCCCGCAACCGCTCAATCCTCCGACTACACCTACGTCATCGGCGCCGGCGACAGCCTGAACATCATCGTCTGGCGCAACCCCGAGCTTTCGATGTCGGTGCCGGTGCGCCCCGACGGCAAGATGTCGGCGCCGCTGGTCGAGGAACTGCAGGCCCAGGGCAAGACACCGGTGGAACTGGCGCGCGACGTCGAAAAACGCCTGGCCACCTATGTACGCGACCCCGTGGTCACCGTGCTGGTGTCGGGTTTCGTCGGCCCCTACAGCGAGCAGATCCGCGTCGTCGGCGAAGCCGCGCGGCCGCAGTTCCTGCCTTACAAGCAGAAGATGACGCTGCTCGACCTGATGATCGCCGTGGGTGGCCTGACGGACTTCGCCGACGGCAATGGGGCCATCATCCAGCGCACCTCGGACGGCAACAAGCAGTACTCGGTGCGCTTGAAAGACCTCATCAAGCGCGGCGACCTCTCGGCCAACGTCGAGATGCGCCCGGGCGACATCCTGGTCATCCCGCAGAGCTTGTTCTGATCGCATGGCGCGGCGTGCGCCCTCGGGGCCGCCGCGTTCACAAACCGCTTCACGCGGGTCCTCGGCGTCCTAGGTAGGCATGCAAGAGCTCTTACAGCAGGTTCTCGCCGTCTTGCGCGGCATGTGGAAATTCCGCTGGCCCGGCGTCGTGGTGGCGTGGGTGGTGGCCGCCATCGGCGTGGTCGTCGTCTGGCGTATCCCTGATCAGTACGAAGCGGCCGCCCGCATCTATGTCGACACCGACTCCATCCTGAAGCCCCTGATGTCGGGCCTGGCCGTGCAGCCCAACGTCGACCAGCAGATCAACATGCTGAGCCGCACGCTCATCAGCCGGCCGAACATCGAAAAGCTCATCCGCATGGCCGACCTCGACCTGAAGGCGGCGTCGAAGTCAGACCAGGAAGCGCTGGTCGAAAAGCTGATGAAGGGCATCGAGATCCGTACCGCAGGGGGCGTGAACCTGTACTCGATGGCCTACCGCGACAACGAGCCCGACAAGGCCAAACGTGTCGTGCAGTCGATGGTGTCGATCTTCGTCGAGTCGGGCCTCGGCGCCAGCCGCAAGGACACCGACTCGGCCAAGACCTTCCTGGCCGAGCAGATCAAGACCTTCGAGGCCAAGCTGGAGGAGGCAGAGACCAGGATGAAGGAGTTCCGGCTGCGCAATCTTGATCGGCAAAGCGCCGACGGCAAGGACGCAGCGACCCGGCTCGGTGAGACCTATGCCCAGCTTGAAGCTGCGCGTCTGCAACTGAGGGAAGCGCAACAGGCTCGTGACGCCGCCAAACGGCAGCTGGCCGAGGCGCGAGGCCAGATGCCCAACAGGAGCGCATTGCCCGACCTGCTGGCCAATCGATCTGGCAACAGCGACAGCACATCTGCACCGATTTCCACGCCTGAGATCGACTCGAGGATCGAGGCGCAGAAGCGCAGCCTTGACGGGCTTCTGCAACGTTATACGGAGCAGCATCCCGACGTCGTCAGCACGCGGCGGCTGATTGCCGACCTGGAAGACCAGAAGCGCAAGGAGGTGACAGAACTTCGCCGCCGTGCTGCCCTGCAGCCCAAACCCGTCGTCGGCATGCCCGGCGGACCCATCGAGAGCCTGGCGGTTCAAGAGTTGAACCGCATGCTGGCCACGGCTGAGGTCCAGGTCGCTTCGATACAGGCGCGCGTCGACGAGTTTGGCGGGCGTTATGCGCAGATGCGCGAGTCTCTCAAGACCGCACCACAGATCGAAGCCGAGGCCGCGCAGCTCAACCGCGACTATGCCATCACGAAGAAGAACTACGAGGACCTGGTCGCCCGTCGCCAGTCGGCCGTGATGTCGGGTGAACTCGACGTGGCGTCTGGCGTGGCCGAGTTCCGTCTCATCGACCCCCCGCGCGTGACACCGAAACCCGTCTCGCCGAACCGCCTGCTCCTGCTGCCGGCGGCCTTGCTGGCGGCCTTGGCGGCCGGGCTCGGCATGGCCTTCGCGGCCAGTCAGCTGCGCCCCACCTTCAGCGACGCCGACCAGTTGCGCCTGGCCACCGGCTTGCCGCTGCTGGGCGTGGTGACGATGCTGACCACCGACGCCGACCGCCGCCGCCAGCGCGGCAGCCTGTTTCGTTTTGTGGCCGCGTCGGGCGGGCTCGTGGGCCTGTTCATCGCCGGCATCGTCGCCATGACGCTCACCAGCCGCTACGGACTATGACGCCATGAGCAGCCTCATCGAACAAGCCGCCCAGCGGCTGGAACAACTGCGCCAGGCCGGCATCACCATCCCCGAGCCGGGCTTGCCGCTGGCCGCGCCGGCCTCGGCGGCGTCGGAGGCCGTGGCCACGGCCATCGAGCGCACGCCGTCGCCGTGGGCCCAGGCCGCCCAGCCTGTGCCGGCGGCGCCCGCCGCCGCAGCCGATTTGCACGAGAGCCTGATCCAGTCGCGCAAGGTCGAGATCGACCTCGCCGCCCTGGGCGCCGCCGGCATCGTCACGCCGATTTCGCCGCGCTCGCACATGGCCGACCAGTACCGTGTCATCAAGCGGCCGCTGATCGCCAACGCGATGGGCCGCGGGGCTGCGACGGTGGCGCATGGCAACCTGATCATGGTCACCAGCGCGCTACCGGGCGAGGGCAAGAGCTTCACCTCGATCAACCTGGCGATGAGCATCGCCGCCGAGCTCGACCACACGGTGATGCTGGTCGATGCCGACGTGGCCCGGCCCTCGGTCCTACGCATGTTGGGCCTGCCGCCCGGCCCGGGCCTGCTCGACCTGCTGGAAGGCAAGGCCGAAATGGCCAACGTGCTGCTGCGCACCAACGTCGACAAGCTCACCATCCTGCCCAGCGGCTCGCCGCATCCGCGCGCCACAGAGTTGCTGGCCAGCGACGCCATGTCCAACCTGCTGGAGGACATGGCCACACGCTACCCCGACCGCATCATCATCTTCGATTCGCCACCGCTGCTGCTGACCACCGAATCGCGTGTGCTGGCCACCCACATGGGACAGATCGTGGTCGTGGTCCACGCCGACCGCACGCTGCAAGGCACCGTCAAGCAGGCCCTGGCGGCCATCGAGGCCTGCCCGTTGAAGCTGATGGTGCTGAACAAGGCGCGCGGCGGCGTCGGCGGCTCGTACGGCAGCAGCTATGGCTACGGTTACGGTTATGGCTACGGTTATGGCTACGGTTACGGCTACGGCTCGGCCACCCAGGCTGGCGCGCAGGGCAAGGGCGCACCGGCCGCGGCCCCGCCCGAACCCGAAGTGACCGAAGGCGCCGGCGCTTCCGGCCGCGGATGACGCGGCGCGTTCAGATGAACTGCCCAGATCCGCGACGACCCGGGCAAAGGCGCCCGGGCACGACCCTCACCGTCCTGGCACAGGCGGTGGCGTGTGCCTGTGTCGCCTGGGCCGCCATGCCGGCGTCGGCGCAGGAAGGTGGCCGTTCATCCAGCTTTGCCACCACGCTGGACACTTCTCTGACCTACATCGACAGCCGGCGCGAAGATGCCCTGCAGCAGGGCGGCGACCTGACCACCGAGGTCCGGCCCGGCTTTCGGTATGCCAGCCGTTCAGGCCGCGTGCGCGGTCAGGTGAACTACGGCCTGGGCCTGGTGCACCACACACGGGGTTCGCCCTCGACCGAGGCGCAGCACCAGCTGAGTGCCAACCTCGTCGGTGAACTGATCGAGCGGCGCGCCTTCGTCGATGTGACGTCGTCCATCTCGAAACAATCGCTGTCGGCCTATGGCCAGCAGTCGGTGGCCGCCAACCGGGCCGACAACACCAATCTGGCCGAGGTGTGGAACCTGTCCGTCTCGCCCTACATCAGCGGCGCCATCGGAGACTTCGCGCTCTACAACCTGCGCCTGAACGCGGCCGCCACGAACACCCGCAAATCGATCACCGGCGACTCCACCACCACAGGCGGCTCGGCCTCGCTGAATTCGGCCCGCCGCGGTGCAGTGATCGGCTGGGGCCTTACGGCATCCAGGACAAAAAGCGACTTCCGCGCCGGCACCGAGTCGAGCAGCGAAAACACCATCGCGTCGATCAACATCACGCCCGATGTCGACTGGGCGTTGACGCTGCGCGGGGGCAAGGAGTCCACCGACATCGGCGCCACCCAGCAGCAGTCGTACTCGACCTGGGGCGCGTCGGTGCGTTGGCAGCCTTCACCGCGCACCACGGCAGACGTCAGCGCCGACCATCGATTTTTCGGCCGCTCGCACAACGTCACGCTGTCGCACCGTTTCCCCTTGTCCAGCGTGCGCTTCACGAGCGCACGCGACGTCACGCTCAGCACCAACCCGAACGGCCTGGGGCAGCCGCAGACGCTGTACCAGTTGTTCTACAACCAGTTCGCGTCGCTCGAACCCGACCCCATCCTGCGCGAACAGCTCGTGCTCACCTTCCTGGGCGGCCAGGGCCAGGACCCGAATGCCACCGTCGGCGGCGGCTTCCTCTCAGCCGGGCCCAGTCTTCAGGAGAGGCACGACTTCGCGTGGAACTACAGCGCCAAGCGCCTGACGCTGGCGCTGCAGGCTTTCGCCAACCGCAGCGGGCAGATCGGCAGCACGTCGGTCACACCCACGGGCGAAGACGTGCGCCAGCGTGGCTACAACAGCACCGTGTCCTACCGGTTGACGCCCACGGCGTCGTTCGGCATCAACGGTTCGCGCCTGATGACCCAGCCCACGTCGGTGCAGTCGGGCACCGACCTGAAGTCGCTGTCGCTGACCTTCACCGACCAGCTGGGCCGGCGCACCACCGGGGCCTTGAGCGCGCGCTATAGCGTGTTCAACAGCACCTTCAACCCTTACCGCGAGTCGGCCGTCACGGCGTCGCTGGCCATGCGGTTCTAGCGCCATGTACGAAGCCTTCTACGGCCTCACGGCCAAGCCCTTCCAGCTCAACCCCGACCCGAGCTTCTACTTCGCAAGCAAGCAGCACCGGCGCGCCAAGGCCTACCTGGAATACGGCGTCTCGCGCAACGAAGGTTTCATCGTCATCACCGGCGAGATCGGCGCCGGCAAGACCATGGTGCTGCGCAGCCTGATCGAAGGCCTGAACGGCAGCAACGTCATCACTGGCCACCTCGTCACCACGCAGCTGGGTGCCGAAGACACGCTGCGCATGGTGGGCGCGGCCTTCGGCTTCCGTGTCAAGGACGTGCCCAAGAGCGAACTGCTGATCACGCTGGAAGCCTTCCTCATCAGCCAGACGAGCAAGGGCAAGCGCTGCCTGCTGATCGTCGACGAGGCGCAGAACCTCACGCCGCGCGCGGTGGAAGAGCTGCGCATGCTGAGCAATTTCCAGTTCGGCAACCAGGCACTGCTGCAGAGCTTCCTGGTGGGCCAGCCCGAGTTCCGGCAGATCCTGCAGCAGCCCGAGATGGAGCAGTTCCGCCAGCGTGTGGCGGCCACCTGCCACATCGGGCCGCTGGACGTGGACGAGACACGCGCCTACATCGAACACCGCCTGAAGTGCGCAGGCGCCAAAGGCAAGCCGAGCTTCGAGCCCGCTGCCTTCACCGGCATCTATGCCGCCACGGGTGGCATTCCGCGCCGCATCAACGCGGTGTGCGACCGGCTGCTGCTGGCGGGTTTCCTGAGCGGCCGCACGCTGCTGACGGCAGAGGACGTCGCCGAGGTGGTGCGCGAGTTCGAACAGGAAAACCAGGTGCCGGCCAACGCCGCGCGCGTGGCCGTGTCGGCCGGTGCCGAGCCCAGCATGCCTGGTGGCATGGCAGGGGCGATGATCGATGTCGATCTGAGCAGCGTGCAACTCGGCGCCGACGACGCCGAGGCCATGTCCAAGCAGATCGCCGCCCTCACGGCCGACCAACGCGGCGACCAGTTGCAGCGCCTGGAACGCAGCCTGCTGCGGCTGGAACGAACGAACCTGCAGATCCTGGCCATGTTCCAGAAGCTGGTGGACGCCAGCAAGAAGAAGACCCACGGCGAAAGCGATTGATGGCAGACAAGTTCCCTGGCGGCCCGGTGATGTGCATCGTCGGCGCGCGGCCCAACTTCATGAAGATGGCGCCCATCCTGCGCGCGCTGGCCGCGCACCAGCCGCCCCTGCCGGCGCTGCTGGTGCACACCGGCCAACACTACGACGCCAGCATGAGCGACAAGCTCTTTGCCGACCTGCGCCTGCCCAGCCCCGACATCAACCTGGAAGTGGGCTCGGGCAGCCATGCGGTGCAGACGGCCGAGGTGATGAAGCGCTTCGAACCGGCGCTGGACGAGCACAAGCCTTCCTGCGTGCTGGTGGTGGGCGACGTCAACTCGACCCTGGCCTGCACGCTGGTGGCCGTGAAGAAGGGCGTGCCCGTGGTGCACGTCGAAGCCGGCCTGCGCAGCTACGACCGCAAGATGCCGGAAGAGATCAACCGCGTGCTCACCGACCAGGTGGCCGACCGGCTGTACACCACCGAGCGCAGCGCCGAGGCGAACCTGGTGCGTGAAGGTGTGGATGCGGCCCGCGTCTGCTTCGCCGGCAACGTGATGATCGATTCGCTGCTGAGCAACCGCGAGCACGCGCGCCCCGCTGCGGCCACGCTGCGCGAGCACGGCATCGACCCCGCCTTGCTGTCGCACCCCCGCGGCTACGGCGTCGTCACGCTGCACAGACCGTCCAACGTCGACCAGGCCGATACCCTCAGCGCCCTGCTGGGCGTGCTGGCCGAGGTGGCCGGCGAACTGCCGCTGGTCTTCGCCCTGCACCCCCGCACGCGCGCCAACATCGAGCGTTTCGGCCTCCAGAGCCTGCTGAAACCCGAGCGCATGGTGATGCTGCCACCGCAGGGCTATCTGGAGATGGTGGGCCTGATGCAGGGCGCCACGCTGGTGCTCACCGATTCAGGCGGCCTGCAGGAAGAGACCACCGCGCTGGGCGTGCCCTGCCTGACGATGCGCCAGAACACCGAGCGCCCGATCACGGTCAATGAAGGCACCAACACCATGGTCGGCACCGACGTGCAGGCCATCCGCGATGGTGTCGCCGCCATCCTGGCCGGCAAGGGCAAACACGGCCGTGTCCCTGAAATGTGGGATGGCCATGCCGCCGAGCGCATCGCCGCCGATTTGTACCGCTGGCTGCAAGCCGGCGCGAAGTGACAATGGCGGGCATGCTCGCGCCGTCCCTCAGCAACGCCCTCACCATCGACGTGGAAGACTACTTCCAGGTCTCGGCGTTTGCGCCCTACATCCGGCGCGACGAGTGGGATGCGCGCGAATGCCGAATCGAGCGCAATATCGGCCGCATCCTGGAACTGCTGGCCGAGCGCGACGTGAAGGCCACCTTCTTCACGCTGGGCTGGATAGCCGAGCGCTACCCGCAGCTGGTGCGCGACATCGTCGCCGCTGGTCATGAACTGGCCAGCCACGGCTACGGCCACCAGCGCGCCAGCGACCTGAGCCGAGCCGAATTCGCCGCCGACGTCGGCAACGCCAAGAAGATCCTGGAAGACCTGTCCGGCCAGGCCGTGCGCGGCTACCGCGCGCCCAGCTTCTCCATCGGCACGCGCAACCTCTGGGCCTTCGACATGCTGGCCAAGGCCGGCTACGAATACAGCAGCAGCATCTACCCCATCAAGCACGACCACTACGGCATGCCCGATTCACCCCGCTTCGCCTACCGTGTGGGAGCCGGGCTGCTGGAAGTGCCGGTGACCACACTGCGGATGTTCAACCGCAACCTGCCTTCCAGCGGTGGCGGCTGGTTCAGGCTGTTTCCCTATGTGCTGTCGCGCTGGATGATCGACAAGGTGAACCGCGACGACCGCGAACCGGCGGTCTTCTACTTCCATCCGTGGGAGATCGACCCGGGGCAGCCGCGCGTGGCCGGCATCGACGCCAAGACGCGCTTCCGCCACTACGTGAATATCGACCGCACCGAGGCGCGCCTGCGCAGCCTGCTGCAGGACTTCCGCTGGGGCCGCATGGACCACATCTTCCTGCCCGGCGCCACGGCGCCGGCCTGAGACTGCAACGTGGTCACCATCGAGCGTCTCGCCCCCGGCGACGCCCGCGGCGCGGCGCTGTGGGACGCCTTCGTCATGGCCTGCCCGCAGGCCACCTTCTTCCACCGCAGTGCGTGGCAGTCGCTGATGCGCGAGGTGTTCCACCACGACACCCACTTCCTCTACGCCAAGCAGGCCGGCCGCATCACCGGCGTGCTGCCGCTGGCGCACGTGAAGAGCATGCTCTTCGGCAAGTCGCTCACCAGCCTGCCGTTTGCGGTCTACGGCGGCGTGGCGGCCGACGACGAGACCAGCGCCGTGGCGCTGGAGCAGGAGGCCGAACGCCTGGCCCGCGAACTGGGTGTCGACCATCTGGAACTGCGCCAGCTGCAGCGCCAGCACGAAGGCTGGCCGCGGCAGGAGGTCTACGTCACTTTTCGCAAGGCCATCCTGCCCGACGAAGAAGCCAACATGCTGGCCATCCCGCGCAAGCAGCGGGCGATGGTGCGCAAGGGCATCAAGAACGGGCTGAAGAGCGAGATCGACAACCACGTCGAAAGATTCTTTGCGCTCTACGCCGACAACGTGCACCGCCACGGTACGCCGGCGCTTCCGAAGGCCTACTTCGAGGCGCTACGCCGCCACTTCGGTGACGACTGCGAGGTGCTGACGGTGACAGGCGCCGGTGGCAAGCTGCTCTCCAGCGTGCTGAGCTTCTACTTCCGCGATGAAGTATTGCCCTACTACGCCGGTGACGACTTCGCCGCCCGCGACTTGGCGGCCAACGACTTCAAGTACTGGGAACTGATGCGCCGTTCGTGTGCCCGTGGGCTGAAGGTCTTCGACTACGGCCGCAGCAAGCTCGGTACCGGGCCCTACGCCTTCAAGAAGAACTGGGGTTTCGAGCCGACGCCGCTGCACTACGAGTACCGGCTGCTGAAGCGCGACGCGGTGCCGCAGAACAACCCGACGAACGCCAAATACAAGCTGATGATCGAGACTTGGCGGCGCTTGCCCTTGGGCTTCGCGAACTGGCTGGGGCCGTTCGTGGTGCGCAGTCTGGGGTGATGAACCATGCGGCCCAGCCATCAACTCTCAAACCGCCGACCGCAACACCTCGGCACGGGCATCGCCTCATGAGTGCCGTCCTCAACGCACCTGCGTCCGTGGCGATGCCATGGCGCCGCGCGCTGGCCGCGCTGGGCCTGCTGCTCGCAGCCATCGTGCTGTTGTACCGCGACACCTTCGGCGCCATGGTCGCCATCTGGCTGCGCTCGGACACCTTTGCCCACGCCATCATGGTGGCGCCCATCACCTTGTGGTTGATATGGCGCCGCCGCTCCGTGCTGATGCTGTTCACGCCGCGCCCGCAACCATGGCTGCTGCTGCCGATGGCACTGGTGGCTGCCGTTTGGCTGCTGGGCGACCTGGCCGGCGTCAATGCGTTGACGCAGTTCTGCGTCACCGCGCTGTTGATACTCGCCGTGCCGGCCGTGCTGGGCGTGCCGGTGGCGCGCCAGATCGCATTCCCGCTGGGCTTCCTGTTGTTCATGGTCCCGTTCGGTGACTTCCTGCTGCCGCTGATGATGGAAGCCACCGCCGATTTCACGGTAGCTGCAGTCGCCTTTTCTGGCGTTCCCGTCTACCGAGAAGGGCTGCAGTTCGTCATCCCGACGGGTGCGTGGTCGGTGGTCGAGGCCTGCAGCGGCGTTCGTTATCTCATTGCATCGTTCATGGTGGGCACCCTATTCGCCTACTTAAACTACAGCACGCTTCAGCGTCGCTTGCTGTTTTGCTTGGCCGCTATCCTTGTTCCCGTGCTGGCGAATTGGCTGCGAGCCTACATGATCGTCATGCTCGGCCATCTGTCAGGCAATACGATCGCCGTCGGCGTAGACCACCTTATCTACGGGTGGGTCTTCTTCGGCGTGATCATCCTGCTGATGTTCGTGGTGGGGTCCCGCTGGTCGGAACCCGAGGCGGTTGTGACGCTGCCGGCTCAGATCCGGAACGGCCAGACAGAGCCAGTGGCCACCGGCACTTGGGCATTGGCGTTGGTCGCCGTCGCGTTCTTGGCCCTGCCGCAGGCCGCCGCTTGGCAGCTTTCGGACTCAACTGACGTACGCAGAGTCATGTTGGCCCCGCCTGATTTGCCCGGCGCGGCTGCAGCAGACTCGCAGACACCCATGCTGTCGCCCGCTTTCCCAGGGGCAGTGGCGGCGTTCAGCCGCAGCTATGTGCAGGGCGATGCCACCGTCACCGTGCACGTCGCCTACTTTCGCCGTCAAGGTTACGGTGCCAAGTTGGCCAGTTCACAGAACACACTGGTGCGCCTCGATGACGAGCGCTGGAACCAGGCCAGCGCCAGTAATGCGATGGTCGTGGTGGCGGACAAGGCCGTGCCGATGCGGGCCCGGGAGATATTCAGCGCCCACAGCCTGACCGCGGCCGTCCGAAAGCGGCTGGACGTACGGCAGGTCTACTGGGCCGGCGGTCGTTTCACGGGCAACGCGCAGTGGGCGTCTGCGTTGGCGATCTACGGCAGGGTGACGGGACAGGGCGACGATGCCGCCGTGATCACAATCTACACCGAAGGCGAGGACGCGAGCGTCACGGCGCCTCGCCTGAATGCATTCATCTCTGCTCACCTGCAGAGGCTGGGCTCCGTGCTCGACGCAGCACGAAATGCCCGTTGATTCAGGCCGCCTTCCCGCGTGCATCCGGTCAACAATTGTTCAAGAAGGATCCACTGTCATGAGCACCGTCGCAGTCATCGGCCTGGGATACGTCGGCCTGCCGCTGGTTGTCGAGTTCGGTAAGCACGTTCGCACGATCGGGTTCGACATCGCGCAAAGCAAGGTGGATGCGTGTGTACGCGGCACCGACCCCTCGCGCGAGCTTCCCGATTCTGAACTCGCCCTTGCCATACATGCGGTCTACACGTCTGACCCCAGTATGCTGCGCGAGGCCGATATGGTCATCGTCGCGGTGCCGACGCCAGTCGACGAGGCGCACATCCCTGACTTCAGACCACTCGTCGGCGCATCGGCCAGCGCGGGGCGCAACCTGAAGATTGGCGCCACTGTCATCTACGAGTCGACGGTGTACCCCGGCGCCACGGAAGAGGTCTGCATACCCGTGCTGGAGCGCGAGTCGGGCTTGAAGTGGAAGACCGATTTCTTCGTGGGCTACAGCCCCGAGCGCATCAACCCCGGCGACCGCGAACACACGCTGACCAAGATCTTGAAGATCGTGTCAGGCGACACGCCCGAGACCCTGGACAAGGTGGCCAGGCTGTACGAGATGATCGTCATCCCTGGCGTTCATCGTGCCAGCAGCATCAAGGCCGCCGAAGCAGCCAAGGTCATCGAGAACACACAGCGCGATCTGAACATCGCGCTGATGAACGAGTTGGCCATCATCTTCGACAAGATCGGGCTCGACACCACCGAGGTCTTGGAGGCCGCCGGCACGAAGTGGAACTTCCTGAAGTTCAAGCCAGGACTGGTGGGCGGGCATTGCATCGGCGTGGACCCGTACTACCTGACGCACAAGGCCGACATGCTGGGCTACCACCCTCAGGTCATCCTGGCGGGGCGCCGCATCAATGACGGCATGGCCAAGTTCGTGGCCGAGCAGACCATCAAGCAGATGATCGCCTCGGGCAGCACCATCAAAGGTGCCAAGGTCAATGTGCTGGGGCTCACGTTCAAGGAGAACTGCGGCGACCTGCGCAACAGCAAGGTCATCGACATCATTCGCGAGTTGGAGACCTACGGCGTGGCGGTGTTCGTGACCGACCCGACGGCGGACCCGGCGGAGGCCGCTCACGAGTACGGCGTCAATCTGACGCCGTTCGACGACCTTCCGCGTGCCGACGCCATCGTTGCCGCGGTGGCACATCGCGAGTACCAAGCACTGTCGAGCGAGGAGCTGGGGTGCAAGATGGTGAAGGGTGGGGTCTTCATCGACGTGAAGGCGGTGTTCGACGCCAGGACGCTGCAGGCTGCTGGCTATCGGGTTTGGCGGCTATGAGCGTGAGGGCCGCTAGGTGCGCCTCCTGATTTACGGGGCGCGTTCGTTTGCCATCACAGTGGCTGACTTGGCGCGAGATTGCGGGCATGAGGTGGTCGGAATGATCGACGACATGGGCGCAAAAGGAGACGGCATTGTCGGCACGTTTGCAGAACTCGGTTCGACGTTCGACGGCGCCGGTGTCGTGATGGGCATTGGCTACAACAACCTTCCGGCTCGATGGACCGCGTGGCAAAGGGTGCGAGCTTCGGGGCGACCGACGCCGGCGCTCGTACATCCTCGTGCCTACGTGTCAGCAAGTGCGTCGGTCGGCCTAGGCAGCTTGGTGATGGCGTGCGCTGTCGTTGACCGGGCTGTACGATTGGCAGAGGCCACGGTAGTGTGGCCGGCAGCCTGTGTAAGTCATGACACCGAAATTGGTGCCAATACTTTCATCTCGCCCAATGTGACAATCTGCGGCAATGTGATAGTTGGACCGCACACTTTCGTAGGCGCAGCCGCGGTGATTGCCGACCATTGCGAGGTGCCGGAGTCCTCGTTTATCCGCATGCAAGAACGTTACGTCAGTAATCGGCGGTCATGACCATCGAACATACACAAATGGGCCAAACGGGAACGACGGCTGAGCAAAACGTTTCGATGCCGCCGCGTTCGCTTCGGTGGAGCATTGTCTCGACGATGTACCGCTCTCGCGAGTTTCTCGAGGCCTTCTTGGCCGAATGCGTCGACATGATGCGATCCCTGGGTGATGGGGAGTTCGAAATTATCTTGGTCAACGACGGGTCGCCCGATGATTCGATTGACTACGTCATCAGCCGCTGCGCCGACATTCGTGAACTTGTCGTAGTTGACTTATCGCGTAACTTCGGCCATCACAATGCTATCCATGCAGGCCTGCGCCACTCGCGAGGCGAATTCGTATTTCTGATTGACTGTGACTTAGAGGTTCGGCCAGCGGCGCTGCGCACCCTCTTCGAAAAACTGCAGCAGACAAGAGCAGACATGGTCTTCGGATACCAGCAGGCGCGTAAAGGCAATTGGTTCGAGCAGTTCACCGGTAGAGTCTTCTACCGCGGAATTAACGCACTCAGCGACGTGAAGGTCCCGAACAACGTGTTGACCGAGCGGGTGATGAGCCGACGATTTGTCGATGCGATGTTACAGATGGGTGACTACAACCTGTTCATCGCCGGAATGATGAGTTGGACCGGGTACGTCCAAATCGGTCTTCCGATTTTGAAGGTGCAGCGCGAGGGGCGCAGCAACTACACCTTATTGAAGAAACTGCAGCTGATGGTTAATGCCGTCAGTTCGTTTTCTTCTAAGCCATTGACTTGGCTTTTCAACGCGGGTATCGGAATTACCCTGCTGAGCTTTAGCTATGTCAGCTACCTGATCTTCCGAAAGATAGCCTTCGGTGATGCGTTGCTGGGGTTCACGTCGATGATGGGCTTTCTCGCGATAACCCTGGGCGTCACGACCACAGCCCTCGGCGTCGTCGGCATTTACCTAGGCAAAGTCTTCAATCAGGTGCAGAACCGCCCGACCTATATAGTCAAGGACATCCACAAGGGCGCTCGCTGAGCTTTGCGAGGTGGCGCGCCACTGATTGCACGATGCTGTTTTACCCACTGAGGGGATGCAACTGTGAACACTTTGCTCGAGACGCCTTCGATTGGCGCCACTACCAAACGTGTCGCAGTCCTGCAGTCGAACTACATCCCCTGGAAGGGCTACTTCGACATCATCCACGACGTAGACCTGTTCATCTTCTACGACGACCTACAGTTCACAAAGAACGACTGGCGCAACCGAAACCGGATCAAGGCGGCGACTGGCACAGAATGGATCACGATTCCCGTTGGCCAAGACACGAACCGGCTGATCTGCGAGGTCCAACTCAAGGACAATGCTTGGCAGGCTAAACATTGGCGCACGCTCCAGCAAGTGTATGGACGCTGTCCATTCTTCGGTCTTTACAGGTCGTACTTCGAAGACGTCTACTTGGGCAGAATCTGGACCAACTTGTCGGAGCTTAACCAAAGTCTAATTCGCCACATCTCGTGCGAGTTCCTGGGGCTGAAGACAATGTTCGCGGATTCGCGTAGCTGGGCACTCAGAGGTCAGAAGCTTGATCGCCTGCTAGACCTACTGGTGCAGAGCGGAGCTACCTCTTATTTGTCCGGGCCTGCGGCGAAAGACTACATCGAAGTCGAACGTTTTGAGCGCGTCGGTATCACGCTGGGGTGGAAGAGCTACACCGGCTATCCCGAGTATTCACAGCGGTTCCCTCCATTCGAGCATGGGGTTTCAATCCTGGACCTGCTCTTCAATACCGGACCCGAAGCGGCGCAGCATATTTGGGGGTGGCGAGGCTCCTGAAGTGATGGGTCGGCCGCAGGGTGCCGCTGACCCTCGCGCCACTTGGCTGATCCGTCTCCCGTCTTGGCTACGTTCAAGCGCCGCGAGCAGGCGCACGCTGGGCGTGATCGATGTCCTTGCGGAGGCCCCGATCGGGAAGAAAATCATGCAAAGGGTAGGTCCAGTTTTTCGGATGCGCTTTTGCTGCCGCCTGGGCGTAGTGAATGACGCCTTCGCTGCGAGGTTGTTTCGGCCATGTCACGCCCCTGTCCGTTCGCAATGCCAACCTGAACCTTTCTGTTGTCCATGAAAACGCGCTTTGATCTACTCGGCCACTTGCTTATCGCGACCACCATTTTCTTCACCGTCTATGGACAATTAGTCCTTAAGTGGCAGATGGGTGGTGTTGGCCCGCTACCAGCTGGGCACCTCGCGAAGTTGATCTTTCTGCTCCAGCAGTTCCTGAACCCATGGATCCTTTCGGGCTTTATTTCGGCCTTCCTAGCCTCACTGGCCTGGATGGCCGCCATGACGCGATTCGAGCTAAGTTACGCCTACCCGTTCATGAGTCTCGCCGTCGTGATTGTGATGATCCTGGGTGTTGTGTTCTTCGGCGAGACAGTCAATCTGCCAAAGGTGCTCGGCACGCTGCTGGTTATGTTCGGCTTGGTTCTCATATCGCGCGCCTGAGACTATTGACTTTTGCGGAGCACCCATGACTCTGATCCCCTTCAACAAGCCGTTCATGACCGGCAAGGAACTCTGGTACATCGCCCAAGCCCATGCCAAGGGCCACTTGGCCGGTGACGGCAGTTTCACCAAGCTGTGCAACCGCTGGATCGAACAGCGGACCGGCTCGCCGAAGGCGCTGCTCACGCACTCCTGCACGGCGGGGCTGGAGATGGCGGCGCTTCTCGCCGACGTCGAGCCCGGCGACGAGGTGATCATGCCGTCCTACACCTTCGTATCGACTGCGAACGCCTTCGTGCTTAGGGGCGCCGTCCCGGTGTTCGTGGATGTTCGTCCCGACACGCTGAACCTGAACGAAGAACTCATCGAGGCGGCGATCACCGACAAGACCCGCGCCATCGTCCCCGTGCACTACGCTGGAGTCGGCTGCGAAATGGACGCCATCATGGCCATCGCAGGGCGGCACAAACTCATCGTCATCGAAGACGCCGCGCAGGCGCTGATGTCGACCTATCGCGGCCGCCCGCTGGGTGCCATCGGCGACATGTCCGCCATCTCCTTCCATGAGACGAAGAACATCATCTCTGGCGAAGGCGGGGCCTTGCTAGTGAACAACGAAGCCATGGCGGCGCGCGCAGAGGTCATTCGAGAGAAGGGCACCAACCGCAGCCAGTTCTTCCGCGGCCAGGTCGACAAGTACACGTGGGTCGACGTCGGCTCCTCCTACCTACCGGGAGAGATCATCGCCGCCTTCCTGTGGGCGCAGATGGAGGAGGCTGATGCCATCACGAAGCGGCGGCTGGCGATGTGGGACACCTACCACCAGTGGTTTGCCACCGCCGAGCAGCAAGGCAAGCTGCGGCGGCCCATCGTGCCCGAACACTGCACGCACAACGCGCACATGTACTACGTGCTGTTGCCAGACCTGGCGCGTCGCACGGCTGTGATCGAGCGACTCAAGGCCGCCGGCATCCAGAGCGTGTTCCATTACATCCCGCTGCACAGCGCGCCGGCGGGGCGGAAGTACGCCCGCGCCCACGGCGACATGAGGGTCACCGACGACATCTCCGACCGGCTTGTCCGCCTGCCCTTGTGGGCCGGGCTGGAGGACCGGCAGGTCGAGGTGATCCAGGGCGTCTTGTCGGTGCTATAGACGTACCGTGGCACCGCCTTCCGTCGCTGTCGACAACGGTCGCGTCGCCGGCCTGGCCCTGGGGCCGGTGCTGTTGGGCGTGCTGGTGTTGGCGGCCACC
The DNA here is from genome assembly GCA_947084805.1 of uncultured beta proteobacterium. Classification (GTDB taxonomy): domain Bacteria; phylum Pseudomonadota; class Gammaproteobacteria; order Burkholderiales; family Burkholderiaceae_C; genus Rubrivivax. The sequence continues at coordinate 40,033 of CAMTUD010000028.1, forward strand.
TTGCGCTGGTTCGGCTACACGGGCTTCATGGGGTCTGACGAAGTCATCTACCTCCAGAGCGCATTTCGCATTCTTGACGGCGACTGGACGGTCGATCGTTACGTTGGCGCCAGCCGCCTGGGTGTGAATCTGCCGATGGCCGGGTTCGGTTGGCTGCTCGGGCGCGGCGAGTTGGCTGCAGCAGCCTATGGCTATCTGGCCTCGCTCGCCGAGGTGGGCCTGGTCGTCTATGTGGCTCACCGCATGTTTGGCGGCCGGGTGGCCCTCTTCGCCGGGCTGCTGATTGCCAGCCTGCCCGGCCACGTGCACACGGCCGGGCGCATCGTTGCTGACCCCGCGCTTTGCCTGGCCATCACCGGCGCCTTTGTGCTCTTCTTCGAGGGTGAGCGGCGGAACTGGCCCTTGGGCTATTTCCTCGCCGGTCTCTGCGCTGGCTTCAGCTTCTGGGTCAAGCCGGTCACGATGTTCGTGTTCGGCGTCCTGCTCGCCTATCCGCTCATCGTCCGGCGCTGGAACAGCCAGTGGCTGTGGATGGGACTGGGCGTGCTGCTGGCCATGGCGGCGAACGGGGCCCTGATGGCGGCACTGACCGGCGACTTCTGGTTCGTGTTCGAGACGATTCGCGAGCGCCGCCAGAGCGGCTATCTCGAGCAGGGCATCGGCGCCGGCGGCATGGCTGACGACCCTTACTACTACTTGATCTTCCTGTTCGCAAAGCTGTACCACACCGGCCTGCTCGGCCCGCTCGCCCTGCTCGGCGTCGCCGCGCTGGCGCGCCCACGTCGACAACCCGAAGGGCGCCTGGGCGCGGGCTTCCTCCTGCTGTGGGGCGTGGGCTTGTTGCTGATCCTATCGCTGCTGCCGGTGTCGCTTCGGCCGTTGATATTCGTGCCGAAGCAGACCAACTACATGCTGATCTTCGTGGCCCCGTTCTGCGTGATGGGGGGCTACGCGTTGTCGCGACTGCCTGCCCGGCTGGGCCATGCTGCGGCCGCGACCGCGGTCGCTACGGGCATCGTCTTTGCGATGTTGCTGCAGGCGTCGATCACGGTGTTCACCGCCAACAGCTTTGCCACGCTCAGCTACATCCAGAATCACCCGACGGCGGGCTTCCACGTCATGACCAACGCAGCGCAGGCAGCGGCCTTCCAGCAGCAGATAGGCGGAGCGGATCTCACCCCCCGCTTGCTCGAGTCGACCAAGGCCTTGGTGCAAGGGAGCGTCGCACCACTCCAAGGCGCGATGACCGAACGCCTGGCCGTCGTCGACGAGCAAACCTTCCGTTGGGACGGCTCGCGCCCGTTCGCGCGACCGCAGGACATCCCGACCTGCTGGGAGTCCGTCGAAGAGATCCGGGGTACGGCCCAAGGCGCCGGTGTATGGCTGCTGCACCATGTCGCGCTGCCTGCGGCGCGCGCCCTGCCCGCGTGGGGGTCAGGGCTGGTCGCCAAGCTTCAGGCGCTGGCCGACCCGGCGCCGGCGCGGGTATACCGCGTACCCCCCACCGGATGCTGACCCTCGTATGGAGGCACTACCACCGGGTGTGGGCGGCGTGAGCAATTCGGCGCAATATGGTGAGCGATGCGCGCGTGTCCCGGCCCAGAAGACCTGGACGCGCCACAATTACGGCCTGCTGACCGACCACAGCGGCGATCGTCTTGCCGCTGTGCGTGATCGCCTCCTCCACCACTTGCATAGCGCCGCCCGCCTCTGCCAATGAAGCCTCCCGACTCCACCGTTGACCGGCCCGCCGTGCCGGAGGGCTTCGACACCAGCTCGCACCGTGGCTTCTTCGACTACTACAAGGAGCAGAGCGAGTCGCCACAGTCGATGCAGCGATTCGCCGACATCGCCGACGTGGTGCTGCGGGTGGCTCGTGGGGCAGGAGAGCCGCGTGCGCTCGGTGTGCTGGACATTGGCTGCGGCGCGGGAACCCAGTACCGCTTCTGGACGCAGCACGGGCATCGCTACCACGGCTTGGACATTAATGAACCCTTGATCAACCTGGCGCGTGAACGCAGCGCGAGCCGCGGAGATGGCGCTCGGTTCGACGTGGCTTCAGCCACGAAGCTGCCCTTCGACGACGGCAGCTTTGACGTCTGCGTGCTGCCCGAACTGCTCGAACATATCGAAGACTGGAAGTCTTGCCTGGCCGAAAGCACTCGCGTGCTGCGCCCGGGGGGCATCCTTTACATCAGCACCAGCAACTGGCTGTGCCCTGTGCAGCAGGAGTTCAGCCTGCCTGGCTACAGTTGGTATCCGGCGTTCGTCAAGCGCTACGTTGTCCGCCGTGCACTCGACGACTGGGGTCACGTTGTCAGTCACGCAAAGTACCCCGCCGTGCATTGGTTCAGCTTTTATCAGCTCCGACGCTTTCTCTCCGTACGCGGCTTCGATGCGATGGACCGCTTCGACGTGATGCGCCTCGAGCGCAAGTCGGCCGCGGCAAGGCTCGTCGTGGGTGCAATCCGCCGCTTCCCGCCGCTGCGCCTTCTCGGGCAGATGCTGACACCGTACACCGTCGTTGTTGCGCGGCGGCAGCCGGCCTCTGGTTGAAATGCCCGCCGCGGCCTTGTCGCCCGCTTCCAGGCGCACGATCCCGGACGAGCGTCCCTTGGTCATGCACGTCATCTTCAGGCTGGCCGTCGGCGGGCTGGAAAACGGCGTCGTGAACCTGATCAATCATATGCCGGCGGACGCCTACCGCCATGCGGTGGTCTCGTTGACCGATGTCACCGACTTCAGCCAGCGCATCCGCGCGCTCGACGTACCCATCGTCGCGTTGAACAAGGCTCCGGGTCATGGGTTCTGGCTCTACCCGCGCCTGTACCGGCTGTTCCGCCAGTTCAGGCCGGCGGTGGTGCACACGCGTAACCTTGCAGCGCTCGAGGCCGTGGTACCGGCCTGGGCGGCGGGCGTGCCCGCGCGCGTGCACAGCGAACACGGGCGCGAGGGCATCGACCTCGACGGCGCGCGCTCGCCCTATCACCGCGTTCGGCGCCTTTATCGGCCCTTCGTCAGCCACTACGTCGCGCTTTCGAGCGAGCTCAAGAACTACCTTCGCGATGTGGTCCACGTGCGGCCAGACCGCTTGAGCCAGGTCCACAACGGCGTCGATTGCGACAAGTTCTCGCCCGCCCAGGGTCTCGTTCCTGCCATCGCTGGCTGCCCGTTCTCGCCGCGCGAGCATTGGCTGGTGGGCACGGTCGGCAGGATGCAGCCCGTGAAGGATCAGGTCACGCTGGCCAGGGCGTTTGTACGCGCCCTTGAACTCGAGCCTGCGCTGGCGCAACGCATGCGCCTGGTGCTGGTCGGCGACGGCCCGTTGATGCCGCAGGTCGTCGACGTGCTGCGCTCCGCAAGCGTCGAGCACCTTTGTTGGCTGCCCGGTGAGCGTACCGATGTCGCCGACGTGATGCGAGGCCTGCACGCGTTCGTGTTGCCGTCGATCTCGGAAGGAATTTCCAACGTCGTTCTCGAAGCGATGTCGGCCGCCTTGCCCGTGATCGCCACGCAAGTCGGTGGCAACCATGAACTCGTCGACGCCGGGCGCACCGGCGACCTGGTGCCTCCTGCAGATCCCCATTCGCTGGCGCTGGCGCTCGTCCGCCTCGCGGCCGACCCGCAGCGCGCGGCTGCCATGGGCAGGGCCGGACGCGCAGATGCCGAAGCGCGCTTCAGCATGCAGGCCATGGTCGCGTCGTACCGCAGCCTGTACGACCGCCTGCTCGCTCGTCCCGAAGCGGCCTGACCAGCATGTGCGGAATCGCCGGGTTGTTCGATACGCAGGGCGCCGGTCAGGTAGACCGCGCCGCGCTGACGCGCATGAACGACTCGCAGCACCACCGCGGCCCCGACGAGGGCAGCCTGCATGTGGAGCCGGGTCTGGGTCTGGGCCACCGCCGGCTGTCGATCATCGACGTGGCCACGGGTCAGCAGCCCCTCTTCAATGAAGACGGCAGCGTCTGCATCGTCTTCAATGGCGAGATCTATAACTTCCAGGACCTGGTGCCCGAGTTGCAGGCGCTGGGCCACGTGTTTCGAACGAAGAGCGACACCGAGGTCATCGTCCATGCCTGGGAGGCCTGGGGCGAAGACTGTGTCAAGCGGCTGCGTGGCATGTTCGCCTTCGCACTGTGGGACCGCAACCGCCAAACCCTGTTCCTTGCGCGCGACCGCCTGGGCGTCAAGCCGCTCTTCTATGGCCTGCTCGACAACGGCCTGCTGCTGTTCGGCTCGGAACTGAAGTCGGTGCTGGCGCATGGTGGCTTGCGCCGCGACGTGGACCCGCTGGCCATCGAAGAGTACTTTGCGCTCGGTTACGTGGCCGAGCCGCGCACGATCTTCACGCAGGCGAAGAAGCTCTCGCCGGGCTTCACGCTGACCTGGCGGCGGGGTCAACCCGAACCGCAGCCGCGTTCCTACTGGGATGTGGAGTTTTCGCTCGGTCATCAGATCGGCGTCGACGACGCCTGCGACGAACTGCGCGCGCGGCTGCGCGAGTCAGTGAAGTTGCGCCTGATCTCGGAGGTGCCACTCGGCGCCTTCCTTTCTGGCGGTGTCGACAGCAGCGCAGTGGTCGCGACCATGGCCGGCCTGTCCGATGCGCCGGTGCGCACCTGTTCCATCGCTTTCGACGACCCGAAGTTCAACGAGGCGGCCTTTGCCCAGACCGTCGCCGATCGCTACCGCACCGACCACCACGTCGAGACGGTGAAAAGCGACGACTTCGATCTCATCGACACGCTCGCGCATCTGTACGACGAACCGTATGCCGACAGTTCGGCGATACCGACCTACCGCGTGTGCCAGCTGGCGCGCCAGCGCGTGACGGTGGCGCTGTCGGGCGACGGCGGCGACGAGGCCTTCGGCGGCTACAGCCGTTACCGCAGGCACCTGACCGAAGAGCGCATGCGCGCCGCACTGCCCTTCGGGCTGCGCCGACCCCTGTTCGGCGCGCTGGGGCGGCTCTACCCGAAGGCCGACTGGGCGCCACGGGTCTTCCGTGCCAAGAGCACCTTCGAGGGCATGGCACGCACCGCGGTCGAGGCCTATTTCCACGAGATGTCGATCTTCCGCCGCCCCATGCGCGACCAGCTTTTCAGCCCGAAGCTCAAGCGGGCGCTCGGCGGCTACGACGCGCAGCAGGTGTTCGACCGCCATGCCCTCCAAGCGCGGACCGACGACCCCTTGGCCCGAATCCAGTACCTCGATCTCAAGACTTATCTCGTCGGCGACATCAACACCAAGGTCGACCGCGCCAGCATGGCCCACTCGCTCGAGGTGCGCGAACCGCTGATGGATCACCAGCTGATCGAGTGGCTTGCCACGCTGCCTTCCTCGCTGAAGGTGCGTGGGTCGGAGGGCAAATTCCTGCTCAAGAAGGCGATGGAACCGGCACTGTCCGACGACATCCTGTACCGGCCCAAGATGGGGTTCGCCGTGCCGCTGGCGCGCTGGTTTCGCGGGCCGCTGAGGCAGCGTGTGCGCGATGCCGTCCTCGGCGATCGCCTGCTCGGCACAGGCTGGTTCAACGAAGGCTACCTGCGCCATCTCGTGGACGCCCACCAGAGCGGCCGCCACGACTACAGCGCGCCGCTGTGGACCCTGCTGATGTTCGAAGCCTTTCTTCGACAGGGCATCGATGACCGTGTCATGACAATGCCAGCCCGTCCCACCACGGCCGAGGCCGTGGCCTGAGCTTGTACCGATGCGCATCCTGCACGTTCTCGACCACTCGATCCCGCTGCACAGCGGCTACACGTTCCGCACCCTGGCCATCTTGCGCGAGCAGCGACGCCTTGGCTGGGAGACGGTGCAGATGACCACGCCCAAGCAGGGCCCCGGCGCGGCGCGTGAGGAGACGCTGGACGGTCTGAAGGTTTACCGTACGCCGAGCATCGAAGGCGTCGGCCTGCCGACACAGATGCGACTGACGGCCGCGCGCATTGCCGAAGTGGCGCGGGCCGAGAAACCCGATCTGATTCACGCCCACTCGCCGGTGCTGAATGCGTTGCCGGCGTTGTGGGCGCGCAGGTCGCTGCAGCTGCCCGTGGTCTACGAGATGCGTGCTTCGTGGGAGGACGCCGCGGTCGACCATGGCACCACCGCCGAAGGAAGCGCGCGCTACAGGCTGTCGCGGGCGATGGAAACCTTCGCACTGAAGCGCGCCGACCAGGTCACCACCATCTGCGAGGGGCTGCGTGGCGACATCGCGGTACGCGGCATTCCCGACGCGAAGGTCACCGTCATTCCCAACGCGGTGGATGTCGCCGACTTCAAGTTCGGCATGCCGGCCGACGCGGCGCTTCGGCAGCGCCTGGGGCTGGAGGGTTGCACCGTGCTCGGTTTCGCGGGTTCGTTCTATGGCTACGAGGGCCTGAGCCTGCTCGTGGAGGCCTTCGCCCGCATGCTGCCGCGGCGCCCGCTTCTGCGCTTGTTGTTGGTGGGCGGTGGGCCGCAGGAAGAGGCCCTGAAGGCCCAGGTTGCGGCTGCCGGGCTGCAGAAAGAGGTCATCTTCACCGGGCGCGTGCCGCACAACGAGGTGCAGCGCTACTACGAGCTGATCGACGTGCTGGCCTATCCGCGGCTGCCGATCCGCCTGACCGAACTGGTGACCCCCTTGAAGCCCCTCGAAGCCATGGCGCAGGGCCGCATCTTCGTGGCGAGCGACGTCGGCGGGCACCGCGAGTTGATCCGCCATGGCGAGACCGGCTTCCTGTGCCCGCCCGGCGACGCGGCGGCCTTGTCGACGGCGCTCGACGACGTGCTCGCGCGCGCGCCAGAGTGGCCGCTGATACGCGAACAGGCCCGACGCTACGTGGAGCGGGAACGCACCTGGACCCACAGCGTGGCCAGGTACGCCGAGGTCTACCGCCGCGCGCTGCTCGGTCGCGGCCGCGCCGTGCCCGCGACGCTGGCCACCGACTGAACCCTCATGTGCGGCATCCACGGCCTCATTCACCTCGACGGCAAGCCGGTCGAGTCCCGCTGGCTCACGGCGATGGGCAACGTCACCCAGCACCGAGGGCCCGACGACGAGGGCCAGCACATCGACGGCGACTGCGGCATCGCGATGCGGCGCCTGTCGATCATCGACCTGTCCGGCGGGCACCAACCCATTTCCAATGGCGACGGCAGCTTGACCGTCGTCTGCAATGGCGAGATCTACAACTACCGGGAACTGCGCGCCGAACTGCAGTCCAAGGGCTTCCGTTTCAAGACCGGGTCTGACAGCGAGACGCTGCTGCACGGCTACGACGCCTGGGGCGACGAGGTCGTGCACCACCTCAACGGCATGTTCGACTTCGCGCTGTGGGACGCGCGCCGGCGCCGGCTCCTGATCGGCCGCGACCGCCTGGGCGTCAAGCCGCTGTACGTGATGCAGGACGGTCGGCGCCTCGCCTTCGCCACCGAGGCCAAGGCGCTGCTGCAGCTGCCCGACGTTCGCACCGAGCTCAACCGCGACGCGCTGCCCGACTACCTGCACCTGGGTTACGTGCCTGCACCGCTGTCCATCTTCAAAGGCATACGCAAGTTGCCGCCGGCCACGCTGCTGGCCGTCGAAGGCGGCCGCACGCGCGAGTGGCGCTGGTGGCGCATGCCGACCACGATCGACCACCAGACCAGCGAGACCGAGTGGGTGCAGCGCATCCGCGCGGGCATCGATCGAGCGGTCCATGCGCAGATGGTGAGCGACGTGCCCATCGGCGCGTTTCTCTCGGGCGGCGTCGACTCCAGCGCCGTGGTCGCCGCGATGGCTGGCCACAGCGACCAGCCCATCCGCACCTATGCCATCGGCTTCGAAGGCGGCGCTGCCGAACGGCTCTACAACGAACTGCCCCATGCGCGCCGTGTGGCGGAGATGTTCAAGACCGAGCATCACGAGATCGTCGTCAGGCCCGATGTCGTCGGCTTGCTGCCGAAGCTCGTGTGGCACATGGACGAGCCAATCGCCGACTCGGCCTTCATCACGACCTATCTCGTCAGCGAGTTCGCTCGCCGCGACGTCAAGGTCATCCTGTCGGGCGTGGGCGGCGACGAGTTGTTCGGCGGCTACCGCCGCTACCTGGGCGGGCACTACGCGCAGCGCTTCAACGCCCTGCCGGGCTGGGCCCGTCGCGTGGCCAGCGCAACGGCGCAGCGGCTGCCGGCCGACCGGCACAACAAGTGGCTGAACGTGGCTCGCTTGGCCAAGGGTTTCGTGGCCAGCGCCGAGATGGACGCCGACGAGCGTTACCGAAGCTACCTGCAGGTGCTGACACGCCAGACGGTGGCGTCGCTCATGTTGACCCCGCCACCCCCGGGCGACGACCGCCTGGCCGCAGCCTTCGCCATGGCGGGGCGCGACGACGAGCTCAATCGCATGTTCGCGGTGGACGCCGAGACGCAGCTGCCCGATGACCTGCTGCTGCTGACCGACAAGATGAGCATGGCCGTGTCGCTGGAGTGCCGCGTACCGCTGCTGGACCACGAGCTGGTCGAGATGGCTTCGTCCATTCCGGGGGCGCTGAAGGTCAAGGGCGGCCGGCTGAAGCACCTGATGAAGGCGGCGCTCACGACGACCTTGCCCGACGACATCCTGCATCGCGCCAAGCGTGGCTTCGGCACGCCGATGGGGGCCTGGTTGAAGAAGGAACTGCTGGCGGTTGTGCGCGAGCTGCTGTCACCGGCTGTCGTCAGGCAGCGCGGCCTGTTCAATCCTGCAGCCGTTTCCGCGCTGCTGGACGACCACGAGGCGAACCGCAGCGACGGCACCGACGCGCTTCTGGCCTTGTTGAACCTCGAGGTCTGGAGCCGGGTCTACCTCGACCGCCGCGAGCCGGGTGATGTGGCCGAAGAGCTTCGCCGCCTAGCCGGGCCAGAGTTGAAGGCGGCGGCATGAACGTCCTCTACGTCTGCCACCGCTTTCCATACCCGCCCAAGCGCGGCGGAAAGATCCGCCCGTTCAACATGATTCGGCACCTTCAGGCTGCAGGGCACGAGGTCACGGTCTGCTCGCCGGCGCGTTCGCCGGCCGAAGCCGAGGAAGGGCGTGGCATTGCGCCGCATTGCGCCGCATTCGAGGTCGGGCTGGTCAATGAGCCGGTGCAGTGGGCGCGCATGATCGCGCGTCTGCCCCTTCTGACGCCATCGTCGATGGGCTACTTCTACAGCGCCGACCTCGCCGCCAAGGTGCGGCGCCAGCTCGCCAGTCGGCACTGGGACCTGATCTTCGTCCACTGTTCTTCCGTGGCGCAGTACGTGGCGCATGTGCGTGATGTGCCCAAGATCCTCGACTTCGGCGACATGGACTCGCAGAAGTGGCTGGAGTACGCGAACTACAAGCCCTTTCCGCTGTCCATGGGCTACACGCTCGAGGGCACCAAGATGTTGCGGGCCGAAAAGCAGCTGGCCCGTCGTTTCGACGTCTGCACCGCCACCACGCGGGCTGAGTGGCAAACCCTGGAGGATTACGGCACGGGTGCCGTCACCGACTGGTTCCCGAACGGGGTGGACGCGCAATTCTTCAGCCCGGATGCCGCTGCGGGCGGTGCCTATGACGCCGACACCATCAGTTTCATCGGCCGCATGGACTACTACCCGAACCAGGAGTGCATGCAACGTTTCTGCCAGACCGTATGGCCGCTCGTGCGCGCGCGGCGCCCGGAAATGAAGCTGCTGATCGTCGGCGCCGATCCTTCGCCGCAGATGAAGGCGCTGGGCACGCTGCCCGGTGTCACGGTGACGGGCAGCGTGCCCGATGTGCGGCCTTATATCCGGGCTTCGGCGTTGATGGTCGCGCCGCTGGCCATCGCGCGTGGCACGCAGAACAAGATACTCGAAGCCATGGCCATGGGCGTGCCCGTGGTCACCAGCCGTGTCGCTGCCGGTGGCGTGGACGCCGAGGCCGACAAGCACCTACTCGTTGCAGACACGCCGGAAGAAATCAGCACGGCCATCCTGCGAATTGCCAGTGACGGGGTCGAGCGCGCGCGCCTGTCCCAGGCCGGCCGCGAGCGCATGCTCAGCCACCACGCCTGGTCGCGGTCGATGCAGCGCCTGGAAGGCATCATCGAAGCTTGCGTCAGCAAGTTTGCCCAGAAGAACTCCACCCCCATCCGGACGCCCGCATGAACATCAGCATTTTTGGCCTCGGCTACGTCGGTGCCGTTTCGCTCGCTTGCCTGGCGCGCGACGGCCACCACGTCATCGGTGTCGACATCGACGAGAACAAGCTCCGTCTCATTGCCGCGGGCCACACGCCCGTGGTCGAGGAAGGCATGGTCGCGCTGATGCAGCAGGTGGCGGCAAGCGGCCACGTGAGCGTCACCACCGACGCCGAGGCAGCCGTGCTCGGCAGCGAAATCAGCCTCGTCTGCGTGGGCACCCCCAGCGCGCCCAACGGCAGCCAGGACCAGGGCGCCATCCTCCGTCTGGCCGAGCACCTCGGGCGCGCACTTGCCAGGAAGACCGTGCCGCATGTCGTCGTGTTTCGCAGCACGCTGGTGCCGGGCACGGTGGAAGGCGTGTTGCGCCCGATCGTCGAGCGCGAATCGGGCAAGAAGGACGGCGTCGACTTCCACCTCTGTTTCCAGCCCGAGTTCCTGCGTGAGGGCAGTTCGATCAAGGACTACGACAAGCCGCCCTTCACCGTCGTGGGCGCCAACGCGGAACCTGCGCACGAGAAACTGCAGGCGCTGTTCGGCCACTTGCCCTGCAAGTACCTGCGGACCTCGGTGCGCAGCGCCGAGATGATGAAGTACTGCTGCAACAACTTCCACGCGCTGAAGATCACCTTTGCCAACGAGACCGCGCGCCTGTGCGCGGCCCTGGGTGTGGACCCGTTCGAGGTCATGGACCTGGTGTGCCAGGACACACAGCTCAACATCAGCAAGGCCTATCTCAGGCCGGGCTTCGCGTTTGGCGGCAGTTGCCTGCCCAAGGACCTGCGGGCCACGGCGTACCTGGCCAAGTCGCACGACGTCGAGATTCCCATGCTGGCCAACATCCTCGCCAGCAACAAGAGCCATCTCGAGGCGGCCTTCGACAAGGTGGTGGCCACCGGAAAGCGAAAGATCGGCTTCGTCGGCCTGAGCTTCAAGACCGGCACCGACGACCTGCGGGAAAGCCCCCTCGTCAGCCTGGCCGAGATGCTCATTGGCAAGGGCTATGAATTGCGCATTTACGACCCCGAGGTGCATTTGGCGCGTTTGCTGGGGGCAAACAAGAGCTTCATCGAGGCGCACTTGCCGCACATCGGGATGATGCTGAGGCCCGAACTTGCCGAGGTGGTCGCGGAGTGCGATGTGCTCGTTCTCGGCAGCAGCAGTCCCACGGTCATTGGGGCGCTGGCCACGATGGTTCGGCCAGCCCAGGTGGTGCTGGACCTCGTGGGTGTGGCCGCTGAGCCTGTGCTCGGCTCGCAGGTCTTGGGGCTTTGCTGGTGACGTTCCGCCGCCCTTGGGCACGCCGCACAGGATGGCGCGCGATGGGCGCCATCGGGGGCGCGCTGGTCCTTGCGGCGGCGTTGTTGCTGGCCCCCCACCTGTTCAGCGGGACGGAATTGGTACGGTTGCGGAACGCGCTCTCGCTGGGTCCCGACCTGAGCATGGCCGATGACTGGACCCCGGATCGTTTCCCGCCGGGTTTCCGGCGCGAACGACTTGTCGACCCCTTCTTCTCCGCCGTGGGCGAGAAGCTCGCGTTGTCGGCAATGCCCGACGACTGGGCGCGCGCAGTGGCCATCAGCCGCCACCTGCTCAGCAGTGCGCCGCAACTCAACGGTGGCCCGGCCAAGAGCGACCTGCGGCGCACCTACACCATGATCGTGGAACGCGGCGATGGTTACTGCGGCGACTTCGTGCGTGTGTTCATGGCGACCGCCAACGCGGCGGGCATGACGGTGCGTCCCTGGTCGTTCGCGTTCGATGGTTTCGGCGGGCATGGGCACATCTGGGCCGAGGTCTGGAACCGGCAGCTGGCGCGCTGGCAACTGCTGGATGTGTTCAACAACCACTACTTCGTCGCGGCCGAAGGGGTGCCGCTCTCAGCACTCGACGTCAAGCGTGCCCTGGCCACGGGGCACGAGGGCCTGCGCCTGAAGCGACTGGACCCCAGAGCGCGTGCCTACGACATCGAGGCGAAAGCCTGGGCGTACTACGAACGTGGGCTCACGCAGTGGTACGCGCCCTGGGGCAATGACGTGCAGACGGTTGATGCGGGCTGGCCGACGCGGGTCTTCAGTGGGGTCTCGCGCGCCCTCGAGCAGGGCGTCTCCATCCTGGCGGGCATGGAGCCGGAAGTCCGCATGCTCGCCGAGCCGGCCAACGCAGCGCAGCGCGCGGCCATGCGCAGCTTGCGGTCGCGCGTGATCGCTGCGGGCGTGATGGGGGGCGCGGGGTGCGCGCTGCTGCTGGGCGCGCTGCTGTGGCGTGGTCGAGCGCGGCCCGCCGCCGAGGGCGCCGCCACGGCCGGCCGGGCGGGCGGTCGATGATGGACCACCTGCCCGTGCGGGCACCAGTCGCTTTCGGCGGCGGTTGCATCAGTCTCGTCCGGGGCGGAGCGGGACGAGGTCCATGGGACCCCGATGCCTACCGTGACCGCGGCGCATGCGTGTCGCCTGCCAGCGAGTGGTGTCATGCGTGACCTGCTCTTGGTCACCGTGTTCGCGGTGCTGCTGCCCTTTGTGTTCAAGCATCCTGTCGTTGGGGCATACATGTGGGCCTGGCTGGGGCTGATGAACCCCCACAAGTTGACCTACGGCTTTGCCTTCTCATTGCCGTTTGCTCAGATCGTGGCCTTGGTCACCCTGGTCTCGTTCGTCGCCACGCGCAAACGCCAGCCCTTGCCGTCATCAGGCTTGGTCTGGGTGCTGCTGTTCATGTTCGCATGGATGACATTCACCAGTTTCTTCGCGATCGCCGACACGAGGCTCGTGCTGGACCGTTGGCTGCAATCGGCCAAGATCATCTTCATGCTTCTCGTCACATGGATGTTGGTCGTTGACGCCAAGCAATTGCGCGTCCTCGTGTGGGTGGTCACCCTCTCGGTCGTCTTTTATGGTGTCAAGGGCGGCATCTATACCTTGATGACTGGCGGGGGTGGGCGAGTTCACGGGCCCGGCGGCGGCATGCTGGAGGACAACAATGCGCTCGCGATCGGCTTGGTCATGCTGATGCCGATGCTGTATTTCCTGCGTGAAACGGAAGCCAGGCGTTGGGTCCGATTGGCGTTGCTGTTTGCGATGGTGACAACTGCCTTTTCCATCTTGGGCAGTCAGTCGCGTGGCGCGTTGCTCGCGACTTTGTCGATTGCGTTCTTCCTAGGGCTGAAGGGCCAGCATCCCGTGAGAACGAGTCTCGGCCTGGCTGTGGTCGTGGTCGTTGCGGTGACGTTCATGCCCGATTCGTGGACCAACCGCATGGAGACCATCCAGACCTACCAAGAGGACGGCTCCGCGATGTCGCGCATCTGGACCTGGCACACGCTGTGGAACGTGGCAGTGGACCGCCCGTTGGGCGCAGGCTTTGTTGCCGACAATGACGCGGTGTTCAGCCGTTATGCACCGCTGGACGGCGCCTATGCCATCTTCGCCGGGCGGGCCTATGTCGCGCACAGCATCTATTTCCAGATGCTCGGCGAGCACGGCTTCGTGGGGCTGGGCCTGTTCCTGACGCTCGGCGCCATGACCTGGTTCAGCGCAGCTCGGGTGGCCCGGCAATCGCGCGACGACCCGGAGTTCGGAAGCTGGATGCCGAACTTGATGCGCATGGTCCAGGTCAGCCTCGTGGGCTATGCCGTCGGCGGGGCCTTCCTGAGCCTGGCCTACCTCGACCTGCCGTACTACATCATGGGTTTCGTCGTGCTCTCGGAGGCGCTGCTGCGTCGCCGCTCCGCGCAAGCTGCTTTCGCGCCGAACCGGTTCTCGACTTCCGCCGCGGCCGGCGGCGCCGTGGCCAGCTCTGGGCAGGGGCCCCGCGTGAACCCGAAATGAGCACGGCCGACTCTTGGCTCACACGCGCGGCTGGCTGGTGTGCCTCTGCTGCCGATGGTTTGACCGGAACCCGCCTGTCCACGCTGATCTTCCATCGCGTGCTGGCAGCGCCAGACCCCCTTTTTCCGGAAGAGGTGGACGCCGCCCGCTTCGAGAAGATGGTGCGGCTCGTCGCGCGCGGCTTCACGGTCTTGCCGCTGGGTGAGGCCGTCGCGCGCCGCGCGGCTGGAGATCTGCCTGCGCGCGCACTGACCATCACCTTCGATGATGGCTATGCCGACAATGCGGAGGTGGCCCTGCCCATCCTGCAGCGTCATGGCCTGAGCGCCACTTTCTTCATCACGACGGGCTTCCTCGACGGGGGTCGGATGTTCAACGACACCGTGATCGAGTGTCTGCGCGCGGCCCGCGTCGAGCGTATCGACCTGACCCGCTGGGGCCTCGGCTCGCGCCCGCTGACCAGCGCCCTGGAGCGACGGTCGGTGATCAACGCCTTGCTGCCCAAAGCGAAGTACCTTCCCTTGGAAGAGCGAGAACAGTTCCTGGCGCAGCTGATCGAGGCCGCTGGCAACCCGACCCTGCCGACGAACCTCATGATGCGTTCTGACCAGGTCAAGCAGCTGCACCATGCCGGCATGGAAATCGGCGGGCACACGGTGCGGCATCCCATCCTCCGCCTGCTGCCCGACAGCGAGGCCGAGGCCGAGATCGCCGAGGGGCGCTCGCGCCTGCAGCAACTCACCGGCGCGCCCGTGGATGTGTTTGCCTACCCGAACGGCCGCCCCATGCAGGACTATGACGCCCGCCACGTCGCCATGGTGCGCAGGCTGGGCTTTCGCGGCGCGGTGAGCACGGCGCAAGGCGTGGCAAGCTCGAAGGCCGACCCGTTTCAGCTGCCTCGATTCACGCCCTGGGACCGCAATGGGGCGCGGTGGCTCGGGCGCCTGATGCACGCACGGATCACGGGCTCCCATTACGACCAAGTCACCGCGGCCTAGACGCCGCCGATCGTTGAAGCATGTCCGAGATCCCGATACAGCTCACCCGCATGGCGGTCGCCGCCACCCAGGAGCCACTGCCGCCGGTGCTCTTCGCCGGGCCATTGCCGCCGGCGGTCGGTGGCATGGCGACCATCATCGGCGACCTGGCCCAGTCCAGCCTCGCGGGGCGAGTCGACCTGCGGCAGTTCAATACGGGCAAGACGACCCCGCCGGGCCGCCCGCTGTGGCGCGGCATCTGGGCCCGCCTGACGCTGCTGGGTCGGTGGTGGCAAGCGGTGGGGGCAGTGCCGCGGCCACTGGTGCACATTCACACCTGCAGTGGCTTCAGCTACTTCATGGACAGCGTCTTGCTGTGGCTGGCGTCATGGCGTGGTTGCGTCACCGTGCTGCACATCCACGGCGCGCGCTTCGACGAGTTTCTGGCGGGCTTGCCGCCGCCGCTGAAGTGGTTTGCGCAGGGCGTGGCCCGGCGTGCCGACCGGGTGGTGGTGCTGTCGCCAGAGTGGCGGGAGAAGCTGGCAGGCCCCCTGAAAGGGGCCCGCCTGACCATCGTTCGCAACGGCGTGCCGCCCGCGGTGCCTGAAGCGGAAGCCGCCACGCCGCACGAGCGCTTCACACTGCTGTTTCTCGGCAACCTGAGCCGTCGCAAGGGCGTACTGGAACTGGTTGAGGCGCTGTCGGGCCTGCCTGAGAACGTGCATCTCGACCTCGCAGGTGGGGAAGACGACATCGGCATTGCCCGCGAGATCGAGGCCTTGGCGGCCGCGCGCGGCCTGCAGGCGCGCGTCAAGTTGCTGGGACCGGTGCGCGGCCCAGCCAAGCAGGCCTGCTGGAGAGCGGCCGATGCATTCGTGCTGCCCTCCCATGCCGAGGGCGTGCCGATCGCCATGCTTGAAGCCATGTCGGCCGGGCTGCCGGTGGTGGCCACCTCGGTCGGAGGCATCCCCACGGTGATCCAAGACCGTGTCAACGGTCGTTTGGTGATGCCTGGCGACGTGGCGGGCCTGCACGCCGCCTTGGCCGAACTGGTCGCAGACCCCGACCTCCGGGTCGCGCTCGGCCAGGCAGCGCAACGGCGCTGGCGCGATCAATTCAGCATCGAACACACGGTGGCCGAACTGCTGCAGCTCTATGCGGTGCTGCGATGTGAAGGCAGGCCGGACCGAACCTAGACAAGCACCTCGGCGCAGCCTGCGTGGCCCAGGAAAGCCTGCGGACTGGCACTGGCCCCGTAGGCGCCCGACTGGAACACGACGGCAAGGTCGCCCACCTGGGCCACGGGCAGGTCCATGCGATCGGCGAGCAAGTCCAGGGGCGTGCACAGCGGCCCGACCAGGGAAGCCACTTCACGGGGCCCATCGCCGGCGCGATTGCCGATGGTCACCGGGTAATTCTTGCGCAGCACCTGGCCGAAGTTGCCGCTGGCCGCGAGGTGGTGGTTGAGCCCGCCATCGGCCACGAGGAAGACCTGCCCGCGCGAGACCTTGCGGTCGGTGATGCGAGTGACGTAGACCCCTGCCTCGCCCACCATGTAGCGGCCGAGTTCGATCACGAAACTCGCCAAGGGCATGTCGGCCTTGGCACGGTGCTGCAGCGCGGCCAGATTGGCGCCGATGGGCGCCAGGTCCAGCCGTTGCTCGCCGGGGAAGTAGGGGATGCCGAAGCCACCGCCCAGGTTGAGGAACCTCACGGGTGTCCTAGCATGCTCGGCGAGCCGCACCGCCAACTCGTAGCTCTTGAGCTGTGCTTCGCAGATGCTTTCGGAGCGCAGGTTCTGTGAACCAGCGAACAGGTGGAAGCCCTCGAAGGCCAGGCCCTCGCGCCCAAGCCACTGCAGCATGTCGGGCACCGCCTCGACGTCGATGCCGAACTGCTTGGGCCCGCCGCCCATCTTCATGCCCGAGCCCTTGAGCTCGAAGTCCGGGTTGACGCGGATGGCGACGCGTGCCGCAAGCCCCAGGGCCTGCGAGGCCGCGGCCAGCACCGGCAGTTCGCGCATCGACTCCACGTTCACCAGCACACCGCTGGCGACCGCCTGCCGCAGTTCGGCATCGCGCTTGCCAGGGCCTGCAAAGCTGACCTCGGCGGGGTCGGCGCCGGCGTCCAGTGCCATCTTCAGTTCGCCTGCCGATGCCACATCGATGCCGTCCACGAGTGTGGCCATCAAGCCCACCAGCACCGGCATGGGGTTCGCCTTCATCGCGTAGTGCAGCTTCACGCCTGCGGGCAGCGCAGTGCGAAGCTGCGCTGCGCGCGCACGCAACAGGCTTCGGTCGTAGGCGAAGAACGGCGTCTGGCCCACGCGGGCCGCCAGTTGCGTGATCTTCATGCCGCCGACCACCAGTTCGCCGTCGTGAACGGCGAACTGATCCATGGGCTCGTGTCTGGGTCTGGCAGGTGCTTCGCTCATCGGTGCATGCCGCCGCAGTTCAGCGCGGCTCGTCGGTGGTCTGGTGGGCTTCCACCCAGCGGGTGGCCAGCAGCTTGCGGTCGATCTTGCCGTTGGGGTTGCGCGGCAGCGGCCCGGCCATCGGTTCGATGCCGTGCGGCACCATGTAGGCGGGCATCACGCGGCGGCACTCTGCCAGCAGTCGGTCGACTGCCAAGGACGAGCTGCCATCGGGCGCGGTGGCGATCACCTGGATCGCCTGGCCGAGCGTCGGATGATCCACCCCGAAGGCGACACACTCGCCCACGAGCTGGGTGCTGTAAAGCATCTCTTCCACTTCGGTGGGGCTGACGCGGTAGCCCGACGTCTTCATCATCTCGTCGCGCCGGCCGATGAAGTAGAAGAAACCCTCTTCGTCGCGCCTGACGGTATCGCCGCTGAAGACGGCAATCTCCGGCAGTTGCAGGCCGCTGTCTCGCGCGGCCACACCAGCGGGCAAGGGCTTGTAGCGTTCGGCCGTCTTTTCGGCATCGCCCCAGTAGCCCAGCCCGACCAGCGCGCCCCGGTGAACCAGCTCGCCGGGCTCGCCGGGGTCACATTCAGTGCCATCTGGCCGCAGCACCAGGATCTCGGCATTGGGGATGGCCTTGCCGATGCTGTCGGGTCTGCGGTCAACTTCCTCGGGCGGCAGGTAGGTGCTGCGAAACGCCTCCGTCAGGCCGTACATCAGGAAAGGCTTGGCCGCGGGCACACGCTGGCGCAGTGCGGTGAGTGTCTCGCGGGGCATACGCCCGCCCGTGTTGGCGAAGTAGCGCAGGTGCTCCCCGATGGAGGCCGGCCATTCGAGTGACGAGAGCTGAATGTAGAGCGGCGGCACCGCCGTCAGCCCGGTCACGCGCTCGCGCGTCATGGCCTTGAGCACGTCGCGCGGCAGCAGGAAATTCAGCAGCACCACCCGCGCGCCGGTGTGAAAGGCCGTGGTGAGTTGGCTGAAACCGGCATCGAAGGACAGGGGCAGGGCGGCCAGCAGCGTGTCACCGGCATGGTTGCCAAGATAACCCGCCACGCTCTTGGCGCCCGTGACCATGTTGCGGTGAGACAGCACCACCCCTTTGGGCCGCCCCGTGCTGCCGCTGGTATACAGGATGGACAGCGTGTCGGCGTCGACGGTCCGATGGCCCGCCTTCGGCGGCGCGCCGATGAGGGCGCTCCACGACAACGCGTTCAGGGGCGTGGCCAGGTTTCCAGTGTCGGTGGTGAGCACCAGGTGCCGCAGCTGCGGGCAGGTCTTCAGCGCGTCGGCAAGCAGGGCCAGGCGTTCCGACGAGGTCACCAGCACCTGGACGCCGCAGTCGGCCAGGATGTAGGCCACCTGGTCAGGCTTCAGCAGCGGGTTGATGGGCACGAACACCAGGCCCGCGGCAGCACTGCCGAAGCACGAGGCCACCATCTCCGGGCTCTTCTCCAGGTAGACGCCCACCCTTGCTGCGCGCTTCAGGCCCAGCCCCATCAGGCCGGAGGCGAACCCGTCGACGAGAGTCTGCAACTCGGAATAGCTGAGATGACGCTCGCCGTGGCTGAGTGCCTTCGCATCGGGCTGACGCCACGCGGCACAGCGGATCAGTTCGTGCAGGAGAACACTGTCAGGCTCGGCCATGAAACGAAGGTTGCACCAGGGAAGGGGCCAGTGTATGCCGCAGCCCTGTGGGGCCGGGGCGCGAACCGACCGCGCAGGGCGAGCGCGCGTGACGTTTTGGGCTCAACACATCGCCGTGCACATGGGCCCCGCACGGGCCGAGCAAGGTCGCCGGCCTAGAATTCGGAGTGGACTGCATGCGCTTAGGGCGACGTGCTGCCAGGGCACGGTGATGGCGAGGCGGTGATGGAGTTCCTGAAGGTCGTGCGGTCGATGGCGGCCGAGTTGGGCTGGCCCGTGGCCATGATGTTCGTTTGCCACCGGGTGCTGGAAACCGTGAGTGGCTCTCGGGCCCGACTGCTGCCCTACGTGTTCGTCGCGCAGCCCTTTGGCCAGGAGACTGCGGCGCTGCGCCCCGATGCTGCCGTGTGGGTGGGCCGATTGCTCGCCGGCGATGAATTGGTGGCGCAGATTCCGCGCGCCCCGGAAGTTTTGTCGGCGCGGTGGGATGCCGGCAACCTCTGCTACGCGGCCAGCGTGGGTGGCGTCCTTGCCGGACAGATCTGGCTGCAGCGGGGCACGGTCGACGACGACGAGGTCCGTTGCCGATACCGACTGCCCGCCGCCACTGCCGTGTGGGACTTTGACCTCTGGGTTGCGCCGCGCTTTCGACTCGGCAGAACCATGGCACGCCTGTGGCGCCACGTCGACGTGGCCATGCTCACCGAGGGCGTGCAATGGTCGTTCAGTCGCATTTCCATGTACAACTCGGGCTCGATCAAGTCGCATGCCCGCTTGGGCGCCACGCCGACCAGGCGCGCCGTGTTCCTTCTGCTGGGGCCGCTTCAGGTCATGTGGAGCGACGGCCGACCCCGTCTGGCGGTGTCCTGGGGCCTGCGTGGCAGGCCGACGCTGGACCTGACGCCACCCCGCTGAGCAAGCCGGGCGCAAGTCCTCTCGCCGGGCGGCTGCAGGTGTGAAGTCGGACCGGCTCGCGGGGCTGCCGCTGCCTATACTCGCCGGCTCGAAACGATTGCAGGCTTCTTCATGAACGCTTACCGCGAAGTCCTCCGCGTACTGGAAGAGGCCTTGAGTCTCGGTGGAAGGACCACGGCCTTCACCCGCGAAACCCTGCTGCTCGGCGCGCTTCCCGAACTCGACTCGATGGCGGTTGTTGCCCTCATATCGTCGATCGAGGAACGCTTCGGAATGAGCATCGGTGACGACGAAATCAGCGGCGATGCCTTTGAGAGCGTCGGCAGCTTGGTCGACTTCGTGACGGCACGCCTGCCAGCGGCCACTTCCGACCCCACCTGAGTCTCCGGCCGCGTTGCATGGCCGCGCAACGACCAGCCTGCTCTCTTGCACCGCGTTCCTGGCGGGTGCTGCTTGCCCTGGCCGCAGCGGTCGCACTGACCGGCTCGGGGTTTGCGCAGAAGCTGCCACTGCCGTTTTCGGATCAGCAGGAAGGCGTTTCATGCAGCTTCTACGACGTCGCCTTGCAGATGCCGTGGCCAGGAAAGCGCCCCGGCTGGACCGACGCGGATGGGAAATCCGACGGCGCCCGGCCCTTCATGGTGTACCGGGTGGAGGCGGGCGACCGCAAGCTCGTGCAGGCGATCGATGTCACGCCCATCGTCGCCGCCTGGTGGGCCGGGAAATTGCCGCCTGACGGATTGCTGCTGCGCCTGCAACTCGGGCATGTTTTCACGGTGCACTCGCGCGAAGCCGCAGACCCGACGCTGCGGCCACAGTTGCGGCTGCAGACGGCCGACGGCCGGCGCCGCTTCGTCGAGGCGGCAGCCGATGCGGCGCTGGACTGCTCCACCTACCGCGGCCAGGGGCATCTGCCCACGCTCGTGGCAATGTCGCACAGCCCGTTGGCGCTGCGTTTCGACCTCACGGCGGCGAAACTCTCGATGCCCGCGCCGCCCGTGAAGGCAGAACTGATGCTGATCCGCACGGCAGACCCTCAGCCGGGGCCCGTCAATCTGCAGGTCTTCGCGTTGCGTGCGCCGTTTGGCGAGCAGCAGCCGTTGCACGAGAGTGGCATCGCCGCGCGCTACCCGCGTGATCAGGGTATCGGCGCCGACCCGGATGTCTTCTTCCAGGACCGGTTCGAAACAAGGCGCGCCGATGCGCGCTGGTCACCCGGCATGGGGGCACCCTACGACATCCTCGACGAGGACGCGAAACGTCGGTTCGAGCCGCTGGACGGTCGTGCACTCAGAGTCAGGATCCCTCGCGGCGGCGATCTTGGGCTCGACCTGCGCTATCGCTTCCGAGATCACCATGGCCGCGAACCCGAGGAGGCCTACTTCCGCTACCACCTGCGTCTGACGGCGGACTGGCTGTTGGCGTCCGACGGGGGCAAGCTGCCCGGCTTCGCCGGCACCTACGGCCGTGCTGGCTGGGGCGGCCGGCGCTGGGACGGCCAGGCAGGCTGGTCTCTGCGGGGCCTCTTCGGCCGCCCACAGCCGGCCGGACACGCCACGCACGGTCGCGTGTTGATAGGCACCTACGCCTACCACGCGAAGTCGGAAGGCTACGGCGAAGGCCTGGGTTGGATCGGCTCGGGCTTGGCTGGCCTCATTGAACCAGACCGCTGGTACGCCATCGAGCAACATCTGAAGCTCAACACGCCCGGGCTCGAAGACGGTGTGCTGCAGGTGTGGATCGACGGCCGGCTGGCGTTTTCGAGAGAAGACCTGCGGCTTCGCGACAGGCCCGACATCCGGATAGAAGAGGTGTGGATGAATGTGTTCCATGGGGGAACCGCGGTCGCCCCGGCCGACCTGTACTTGTTCATCGACAACATCGTGGTTGCGCGTCGTTACATCGGGCCCATGCATCGCTAGCGTCGACCGTGAAATCCGAGCAGACCTGCAATTGCTGACAAGTGGCACCAATGCCAGCATCAACCCCCCAGACTTTCGACCGAAAGGACGGGAACGAGACTTTGTGCGGATCGAAATCCATCACCGCGTCGCCAACCCTATGAATCCCTCCGACCTCCCTGACCCTGCCGGCGTCACCCAGTCGCCTGACGATGCTGGCCTGAGCCGACGCGCCATGGTCGCCAGGTCCTTCTCTGCGCTGGCAGGGCTGAGTTTGCTTGGCGCCTGCGGCGGCGGCGGTGGCGACGAAGCCACGCAATCGCGGCAGGGCGTTTCGGGTCCGCCGCCGAGCCCACTGGCGCCCAGCCCGCCCGAGCCGAGTCCCCCCGCGCCGCCCGCACCAACCGCGCCTTCACCACCTGCACCGTCCGTACCACCCCCACCGCCTCCACCGCCACCGCCCCCGCCGGCGCCGGCGCCGGTCGACCCGATCACACCGCCCCAACCCGAACCGAACTTGCCGATCGGACCGCTGCCGACCTGGGTTCCGCAGCCGGGCCAGGTGCGAGCCATCACGCAGGGCCAGGGCGTGCTGGCGAACAACTACCGCGACGTCGTTGCGCCCTACTACGAGCCGTTTTTTGCCGTCAAGGCCATCAACGACTACAGCGGCGCTCGAGTCAATCTGTACTGGGGCCAGTACGGCGCCTTGGTCGGTTTCGGCGGCGGGCACTCCAGCACGAACGACAACAGCGTGTGGGGGTTGGAGTTGACGAGCACAGGCATGTCGTTCAAGCGGCTGGTCAACCCGACACCCTATTTTGGTACGGGCACCGACAGCACCACGAAGGCGAACAACGCCGGCCAGAGCGGCTCCCCGCGCGTCTACTGCGATCAGACCTATGGTGAAGCGCTGATCGGCGGCCCTGAAGGCATCGGCGTGCAGCAGGTGGGCGTGCCGTCGGCGCCGCACAGCTACGACGCGCTAGATATCGTGGGCCCGGGCTCTGGCGGAGGCGCGGGCGGCTCTCTTTACAAGGTCGTGCAGTCCGTCGCGACCTACAGCGGCGACAACGCTGGAGCCGGCAACCGCACGACGTTCATCGCGGCACATGCCACCGACTTCCCCAACAGCACCGGCGGCACCGGCGCCTACGCATGGCGCCGGGTGTCGGACGATGCATCGTTTACCGCCATCATGAGTCGCGAGCCACCGTACAGCTCCAGATTCGTGCCCGCGCAGCAGCGCATCTACATCGAGACAGGCAAGGTAAGCCACCAGCCGGTTTGGTTCAATCTGGCAACCAAGGTCTACAAGGCTGGCACTGGGTCTGGAAAGACGGTCACGGCCAGCGGTGGCAATTCCGTATCACTGGTGCATGTGCCCGAGCGCAACTTGCTGCTGTACTTCGGTACGGACACCAGCCAGAACTTGCGCGTCAACTCGATGCCGGTGGGCCCGAATGACAACAACCCGTCCTGGTCAGCGCCGCGCGCACTCAGCGCGTCGATTTCTTACGCCGCTGGTGGAGGCGATGGCCACCCGATCCACGTGTGCTGGTGCGCGGAAAACAACCGTCTCATCGTCGGCGCGGTGTCGGGTGATGAGAACTGCGTCTACGAGATCGAGATTCCGGCAGACCTGGCCAGCACCTGGCCCTGCACGCGTGTGCCGTTCCCGGCAGGCCAGTCGATCGCTTGGGCGCGCGGCGGTACTTGGCCCAAGGGCTGGGAGTACAACCGGCGCGTCAAGGCCATCGTTTACATCGCCAGTGTCGGAAGCGACACGTCGGCCGCCGACGTGGTGTACGTTTACCGTCCACGCGGAACCTGAGGTGCTGTCGATCGCACCGCCTGTGCGCCGGTCCTTGTTGGCTGCGTCCCGGCCTTTCCATGACACGCGCGACTTGAGGAATTTATGTCGACAAAACCAATGAACGATAAGGGCCGTGTGCCGTCACCCGATTTGTCCTCACCCGCGATCCCGGAGATCCAGCGACGCCTGCTTCTGTGCCGTGCGGCGTTGGGGCTCTCGGCATTGCCGTGGTTAAGTGCCTGCGGCGGTGGCGGTGGCGGTGGCGGATCGGCGACGACGGAGCCTGCGGCGGGATCGCCCGCTCCTTCGCCAGCACCAGCACCAGCACCAGCACCAGCACCAGCACCTTCACCCGCACCCGCACCCGCACCCGCTCCGCTGCCCTTCGGCAACATCGTTCAGTTCATCAGCCACGACGGCGACCGTGTCGGCAATGTGGAGAACACCAGCGCGCCGACGAAGGACAACTGGAACACCGTCTTGTCTTTGCCCTGGCGGCGCGGGTTTCTGGGCGATTGGATCGACGCCGACCGGGTGGTCAATGGCAGCCGGGCGTATGCGACCTCAGCCCCGCTCACGGGGCTTGGCCGGTTCGAGCTGTCGGTGACCAGTCTGGTGTCGCGCTGGTTGAGTGGCCAACCCAACAAGGGCTTCTACTTGCGCGCGCGTCTGAGCGACTTCCCACTTAGCTTCGCAGGCCGCACTGCCGCCGCCCCCGCCACCCGGCCTGTGCTGCGGGTGGTGACGAGCAGCGGCACGGTTGAGCGTGTGGCCCGCTGCAACGCATGCTGGAATGTCAGCACTTCGCAGGTGATCAGTTCCAGCGACACCTTCGGCCTGAGCCAGGGCCTGCAGCCGGCCATCGTTCAGTTCGACCTGTCGGGCATTACCGGTACCTTCGTCAGCGCGACGCTGGCGTTGACCTTGACCGGCCAGGAAAGGACCGGCGCAGTCATTGATGTTCTGGAGGCGGACCCGCCGACCTTTGTGGTGCCTGACGACGTTCCCTCGCCTGCGTACGGCATTGGGGCAGACCTCAACTATGCGCAAATGGGCGCCCATCCCAGCGTGCTGTTCAACAGCGACATGCGATCCCCCGGCTGGGCCGACCGGGGCTACCCGAACCCGGTCGATCGCCGCACCGACACCGACGGCAGTGTCTACGCAGCAACCTACTTTGGCCAAGGTGACTTTCTCGCGGCCGATCTGCGGGCGGATCTGTCGAAGGGCACGGGGCCTGGCGGCACGCCAGACGTGGTGCGCGAAGAGGCTTACGCGCGCTACTGGTTCAAGCTGGGCGACAACTACGGCAGTTCCACCGACGGCAACAAGCTGCCCGGCGTGGGCGTGCAGTTCGGGTACTGGAGCACAGTCGGGTCTGGCTATTGGCAGAACACCACCGGCAACGGCGGTGAACGCGGCACTGGACTGAAGGTCTGGAACGCGCGGTTGGGGGGCTGGGAGTACCAGGGTCACAGCATCCGGATGCTGATGGGCCGGCGTCCTGCGGACCAGTCGGCCTACGATGGTTTGTTCGCGATTGCCCTCTACCCCTACAACCTTGATCAGGGGGGCGCCTTCCCGCCCGGCGAGTTGTTCAAGTACATCCTCATCCGCAAGGGCGTGCGCTTCTGGGTAGACATACGTTGCAGGCAGAACTCGATGAGTGGCGCGCGTGATGCGGACGGTAATTACACCACCGCCAATCCGGACGGCATTTATCAGGTGTGGCTGAACGGCCTCCTTGCTTACAGCAAGTCTACTTTCCGGTGGCGCCGCCACCCGGAGTTCGGCGTTCAGGGCTTGTGGATCGACTGGTACCACGGCGGGACGGTGCCAGCGCCTTACCGAATGGACTTCGAACAAGGGTACGCAACCGCGGCCACACAATACATCGGGCCGCCCAGGAAGTAGGGCCGGTACCTCGCTGCGTAGCGACGCGCGCGATCGCCGGCACCGTGGCGTGAAGCCCGTCGCATTTCCGTGTTCGCTGGAGCCCGCGCGCGCCCCTGCGGTGACGCAGTTCTTATAATCAGGTGTTGAGGCGCCAGCGCAGCAAAGCGCCCATGGCGTATCAAGTTTCGGGTTTCTTCCATGTGGCGCACCACTCTGAATTTTGCTTGCGGGTTGATTTTTCCTGCTGCCGTGCTGGCAGCGCCGGAAAATATTACGCCGGGCGAGATGGCCGTGATTCCGGCGTATTGCCCACACACGCAGACCTTTGCCCAAGGCACCTACTCCGTGGGCATTCCCACAGCTGCGCAAAAACCATGGGCTGACCTGCTGGGCAGTGGATTCTGGCACTTGCACCACTATTGCTGGGCACTGATCGATTCCTACCGCGCAAAGACGGCCGGCTTGTCGGCCGATCAACGGAAGCACCTATATACGATCGCTGTGGCCGATTCGTACTACGTGATTAAAAACTCCCCTCCTGACTTCATTCTTCTCCCGGAAATCTACTTCCGCGTAGGCCAATTTTACGTCGAGCTCAACGAGCCCTGGCATGCGATTGATCACTTCCAAAAGTCGCGCGAGCTAAAACCTGACTACTGGCCGGCCTACCAGGGACTGTCGCAGGTCAACGAGAGGCTTGGGCGGCGCGCTGTCGCCGTCGAGGCCTTGAAGGCCGGCCTCGCTCAAGTGCCCGAGCAACCTGATCTGCTTTCTGCCCTTCGCAAGTTGTCGGAAGCGCCGCCGCCGCCCAAGCGCAGCCGCGCTGTTCAGGCGCCCCGGCCTTGACCGGCGCGTGACCGCTGTTCGCAAGTCCTTCCTGCTGTCGCTCGCTGACAGCTACCTTGCCATCGTTCTGCAGATCGGCAGCGCGGTGGTCATCTCGCGCCTGCTCACGCCGGCCGAGGTGGGCGTGTTCGCGATCGCTGCGGTTTTCGCGGGGCTCGCGAGCATGTTTCGTGACTTCGGCGTCGCCGAGTACCTGATTCAGGAACGCGACCTCACGCGGGACAAGATCCGCGCCACCTTGGCACTGAACATTGCCGTCTCGTGGATGATGGCCGCAGCACTTGCCCTCACGGCACCCGCCGTCTCGGGTTTCTATCGCGAGCCGGGCGTACGCGACGTCATGTTCGTGCAGGCCCTGAACTTCCTGCTGGTCCCCTTCGGGGCCGTGACGCTGGCGTGGTTCCGCCGCGAGCTGAACTATGTGCCGATCGTTGTCTGCAATGCCTTGTCGAGCATCGCCTCGTTCGGGGTTGCGATCGTCATGGCCGTCCTCGGCTACGGCTACATGAGCCTGGCCTGGTCGTCGTTCGCGGGCATCCTGGTCGGCGTGGCAATGGCGGTGTGGTTTCGCCCTGCCGACTTTCCCCGCATGCCGTCGCTGCGGGGCATTGGCGAGGTCTTCCACTTCTCCAAGTTCGCCAGCAGCATTTACATCGTGGCACAGCTCGGAAAGGGCGCCCCTGAACTGATCATCGGGCGCGCGAGCGGCGTCGCCGACGTCGGCCTCTTCAGCCGCGCCAATGGGCTGGTGGAGATCGTCAACCGGCTCTTGATGCGCCCGGTGATGCAGATCTGCATGCCCTACTTCGCGCGCAGTCACCGCGAGGGCGGTGAGCTCGCACCCGCGTACGTCGGCAGCGTCTCGCTGCTGACCTCAGCCGCTTGGCCGCTACTCGGCTTCGTCGCGGTCGCGGCGTACCCCGCGATCCGCATCGTCTACGGCACGCAATGGCTCAGTGCCGTGACCATCGCCCAGGTGCTGTGCCTGGCGATGGCCATCGATGTGGTCCATGTGCTCTCGCGCGAGGCGCTGATGGCCCGCGGCGACGCGCGGCGCGCCAATGCGCTGCAAATGCAGCTTGTCGCGGTGCAGGTGATCGGTCTGCTGGTAGGGGTTCCGTTCGGGCTGCTTGGTGCGGCGTGGGGCCTGGTGGGTGCCGCCGCAGTCGGGGTCGTGCTCTCGCAGTGGCACCTGCGTCTTTCGATCGGGCTCACCGTGCTGGGTGTCGTTGCCGGCGTGCGCGGCAGTGCGGCACTCGCGCTGCTGACAGCCGCGCCCCTGGCTGCGCTTGCGTGGTGGTGGCCGGCCGACGAGGGCAACTTCGTCGCCTGGGCCGTCGGTGGGGCGCTTTTCACGCTGGCGGCCTGGTTGTCAGGTATGCACCTGCTGCGGTTGCCTCTGTGGGAAGAAGTGCGAAACGTAGGCGAGCGTTTGGCCGCCAAAATCCGCAAAGGTGCCGGCAGCGCCGGCAACGAGCGGTCTTGAATCGCCGCCGGCATGTCTAACCAATTCCTGAACCATCAGATGCCGACTCAGCCCATGCCATCGCCAGCGCCGCTCGTCTCCGTCGTGATGACCACCTACAACGGCGCGCGCTTCCTGCGCGAGACGATCGACTCCGTCCTGCGGCAGACCTTGGCCGACTTCGAGTTCCTCATCGTCGACGATTGTTCACGTGATGACACGCTGGCGCTGATCCGGAGCTACGACGATGCGCGCATCCGCCTTGTGCCCAACGAGTCGAACCTGGGCATCAGTGCGAGCCGGAATCTGGCCTTGTCGCTGGCGCGCGGTCGCTTCATCGCCACGACCGATCAGGACGATCTGAGTGAACCGGACCGGCTCCGACGGCAACTGGATCACCTCGACAAGCACCCTCATGATGCGGCGGTGGCCTGCCGCGTGTACGTGCTGAAGGACGGCAAGCGCTCCGAGGATCCGATGCCGACACTCACCGACCCGGTACTGATTCACTTCGCTGTCTACTTCGGGCGCCACAACACGACCTATTCGTCGATGTTCGTGCGGCGTCAGTTCCTGGTCGACCACGACTTGTACTTCCGGCAGCAGTACCACTACGCAGAGGACTTCGAACTGTTCAGCCGCATCGTTGAGCTAGGTCGCTTCGGCATGATTTCAGACGCTCTTGTCGGCTACCGGCTCCATGTCGCCAACAACAGCACTGTTCACCGCGAAGAGATGTCGCGCAATGGCATGACCTTCATGACGGCCTGTTACGAGCGCATGCTGCAGCGCCCGGTCGATGAGCCCGAGGGCTGGCGCATCTGGAACGGGCTGATCGAGAAGTTTCCGCAGCAGTCGCTGGACGAGTTGCGCGCATTGGCGGGGCTCATCACGGAGTTGATGACCCGTTTCATCGAGCGTCACGCGAGCGACGCCGAGACCCGCCAGGCGGTGCTTGTTCTCGCGGCCCAGATCTGGAACGACATCGTCGACCGCTCGGTGCGCCAGTTCGGACCTGCTGCCGAGCGTGTGCGGCGCGAACCCAGCGCGCTGCTCTCGTGGCAACCATCCACCATGTCGGTGCTGGGCACCAATGCACGGGGTCTCTGGCGAGGCCTGCGTTCCACGCTCTGAAAGACGAACGGTCCAGCGGCATCAAGCGCCGCTGCCACTTGCGCGTCAGGCCGGCGAGGCGGGGTCGCGATCCTCAGCCGACACGTCTCCCCCGTTCGCTGGTTTCTTGCGCGCTTCCAGACGCTGTCGATGTGCTGCCAGGAGTTCGCGCATGGCGTTCTCCAACCCGAGCATCAGCCGCCGCTTCTGGACCACGCACCAGACCATGCGGCCCTCGGCGTTGGCGAGTCGCTTCTTGTAGTGCCCACCGCCCATAAGCAGGTCGTATCGATCCAGACCGCGCTGCCCTGCGTCCTCCGCCGCCAGTGCATGGCAAACCAGTCCTGGCTTGAGTTTCGCGTCGGCCTCATAGGCGAACGCGGACTGGTAGTTGTGCAGCGTCTCGCCTTTGCGAAAGTTGTACAGATAGCCGAGGACCCACGGGCCCGCGACGATGCGCGAAATCTCGATCGAGCCGCGCGGCCACCCCCTCTCGAGCATGCCGTCGTGGAACCGGCGGGCGAAATCGCTGCCGAACGCGCCGGCATGTCCCCGGCCTGACCAATGTGCCTGATGAAGCAGCGTGAGCTCACGCAGCCAGTCGCGTGCCACCTCGATCGAGTCGGCCCTTTCGAACAGCAGAGGCCCGCGTGCTGCATACAGCTTCGTCGCCCGACGTATCTGCTGACGTGTGTTCGCGCTGAGACTGCCGAGGTATGCACCGGGCTGTGATCGGATGTGTTCGAGGTCGATGTAGTGGTAGGCATGCTCCCATCGCACGACATGCCGCAGGCCTGCGTGTGTGCTGGCGGCTTCCCAACCGGCGTGGGTCTCCGAGGTCAAGCCGCTGATGAAGAGTTCGTCCCAGTCGTCTCTGCCTGCCAGTGAACGCAGGACGGCACGGGTGGCATTCGCCTCAGCGCCGCGCGCAGCGAGCAGCCCATTGTGTTCAAGGGTGATGGCGTCGCAGGTGGCCTGCCCCGTCTCGTTCCAGTGCATCGCGCGCGACCGGATGACGCCCCTGCGCTTCACCGTGCTCTTTCCGAGCAGGCTCAGGGCGACGGTACGCTCCTGCGCCCGCACCCTGACGAGCGAGGGCCTCGCTTCGGGCGGCACGGCGTGCAGAAGCGAACCGATCCAGTCCCAGCACAGGAAGAACGAGGCCTGCGCATCCTGCTCGAGTTGACGCCACTCGCCTTCCAGGGCCACGAGGTCGTCGATGCGGGTGATCTGGACAACCAGGTCGCCAGGCGGCCCCGAGGGGGCGGCGGAGGTGCTCAGGTCGATCTCCTCAAGGCACCAGCGCGGTCGGCCACGACCCAGTTTGGCCCCAGGGTCCAGTCCTCAGGCAACGCGCAGCCCCGCGTCCTCGGCACCGCGCCGCTGCGCGAGCCATTCGTTGCGGATGATCAGCAGCTTGCCGCCCTTGGTGAGCTCGGGCGGACCCCAGACGATCGTCCAGTGCACCTCGTCGCCGATCTTCGTGCGGAGGTAGTCGAGCACCTGGTCGTCGGACCAGCCAAAACCCGGGCCACGGTCCAGGCGCACCGTCACCGCAGCGGCGTCCGTCTGGATGAACTGGTAGCTGACCAGGCCCTCAATCCAGCGCATGACGAGGGTCAGGCCTGGCATCGGCACCTTGCGGCCGCTGGGGAAGTGCAGGACATCACCCGTGCGCCCATCAACGGGGCCGATGCGCGGCCATTGCACCCCCGACGGAGACGGCTCGAAACTGTGCCAGTGCACGCGGTCGCCGGTTTCGTAGCGCACGAACGGCATGGCGCGGTTCGAGAACAGCGTGGCAATCGCCCGACCCGTGTGTTTCAGCGCGCGAATCTGGCTTCCTTCATCGTCGAGTATCTCCAGGATGCCGCGATGAAAGGACAGGTGCAGCCCGTCCTGTTCCGGGCCCTCGCACGCATGCAGGCCGCCGTCGTTCAGGCCGTATTGGTCGAGGACCGGAACACCGAGCACCTGCTCGATTCGGGAACGCACCTCGGGCCGCATGACCTCGGCCGTGCAAACGACACCCCGAAGCGAGCGAGGGCGTGCCTTGAGTTGATCCAGGAATTCGCACAGCTCGCGTATCGAGTTGGGGTAGCCGTAGATCATTCGCAGGCGGTGGAAGTGCGGTGAAGCCGCAAGCACGCGCGTACGTTCCAGCGTCAGGTTCGACCCGCTGCTGACCCAGCGGTTCATGACCTTGTCTCTCAGCGTGCGCTTGTCGCTCAAGCCCACGCCCACCGACTCGCCGCCCACGGCAAGAAACGGGTCGCCCATCCGGTAACCGGCCCAGGACCACCCGACGTACATCTGCGCCCAGGCGAGTTGTTCGTCGGACTTCGTCATGCGGAAGATGACGGGTCTGCCGGTGCTGCCACCCGTGCGCGCCATCGTGCTCTTGACCGACTTGTCGGTGGTCGTCAGCGTGTCCAGGTGATCGCGAACCTGATCCTTGGTCAGCAGGGGCAGGCGCACCAGGTCGGCGATGCAGCGAACGTCGTCAGGGCCCTTGATGGCGCCTCGCCAATGCTGCTGGTAGAAGGGCACGTGCTCCCAGCAATAGGCGATGAGCTCGCGCAGCCGTTGTTCCTGGAACTGCTGTATGCGTTCCGCGTTCCATGTGCTTCGCAGCTTCATCAGCTGATACAGGGCCGCCCGCCGCGGCGCGGCAACGCTGATGAGCACCTGATGGGCGAGCGAGATCATGCCCGGTCACCGCGCAACCGCGGTCTTTCGAAGGAGGGGCGCCCGAAGTGGAGCATGGAGAGGAAACCGGAGTCCGTTGACAGTAGAGCGGCGACCGACTCGCCGCCATCGATGGCACTGCCCTGTGGCCGCTCAGACACAGCAGGCCAAAGATGCGAAGTCATGATATCCGTCGTGCACCCTGCGACTTGCCTGCTTGCGTGACGGATGTACTCGAACCACGAGGCGCTGCGGTCTTCGGCCCGCGCGAGCAATCGTCAACGGCTGGCGGCGGTTCGCAGGGCAGACCGAAGCGCAGCCGAGTGACACTATCGTGCTTTGCTGACGCGACCCCGCGCCGCTTTCACTTCGTGCCTTCGCAATGAACCCCCAGCCCTTCGATCCCAGCGCCGCCCACCATGCCGAGTGGCAGAACAGTGTCCGCCGGGTCGGCCTTGAGCAGGCCGCCGCAGAGCGCAGCGGCGAATTCGCACTTGGCGCGGCACTTGACGACGGCAGCAGCGTGCTGGCAGTCGATCGCTTCGCACGCCAGACCCTGTGCTGGAGCCTGGAAGGCGGCAAGCCCCGGTTTGCTGGCCGTGCCGATGCCTTTGGTGCCCGTGAACTCGATCTTCAGGCCATCTACGACTACCTGTTCTTCCACGTCATTCCAGCGCCGCGCACCATCTTCCGTGGCGTACAGCGTGTGCCGGCGGGGCACTGCGTGGCGGTCGGCGCCGGCCCGGCGCGCACGAGTGCATATCGTGTCAATGAGTTCCGGCCCAACCCGCAGCCGTCGTTCCAGGCGCTCAAGGCGGAGTTCCGCGATCTGCTCAGACGCGCGGTGGCGGCTGAACTGGAGGCCGGCACGCCAGCCTGCTTCCTGAGTGGGGGCACCGACAGTTCGACCATCGCCGGGCACATCAAGGAAGTGGCGGGCGAGGTTCACACGTACTCCATCGGCTTCGATGCAGAGGGCTTTGACGAGATGGAGTACGCGCGCATTGCCGCGCGGCACTTCGGCGCCACGCACCACGAGTACTACGTCACGGCCGACGACCTCGTGCGACACATACCCGAGGTGGCTGCCGGCTTCGACCAGCCGTTCGGGAACTCGTCTGCACTGCCGGCGTTCTGCTGTGCGCTCAGGGCGCGAGAAGATGGCGTCGGCAAGCTGCTGGCCGGCGATGGGGGCGACGAGTTGTTCGGCGGCAACGCTCGATATGCCACGCAGAAGGTCTATGGCCTGTGGGACCAGGTTCCGGCCATCGTCCGCAATGGGCTGATCGAGCCGTTGTTGGCCTTGCCTGGATCCCGGCACGTGCCAGTGCTGCGCAAGGGGCTCAACTACGTCCGCGATGCCAAGCTCGGCCTGCCTGACCGCTTCCACCACTACAACTTGTTGCTGCGGCTGGGTGCCGATGTCGTGATGCAGAAGGGGTTCCTCGAGTCCGTGCGCCCCGAATCCGTGTTCGAGCAACAGCGCCGGGTCTGGTCGCTGGCGTCGGCTGACAACGACATCGATCGCATGCTGGCGTACGACTGGCGCTACACGCTGGCCGAGTCGGACTTGCCGAAGGTGCGCGGTGCCTGCGCGCTGGCGGGCATCAAGGTGGGCTACCCCATGCTCGATGACGCTCTCACCGATTTCTCGATGCGGCTGCCTGCTTCATACAAGGTAAGAGGCTACAAGTTGCGCTGGTTCTTCAAGGAAGCGCTGCGAGACTTCCTGCCTGACAGCATCATTACCAAGCAGAAGAAGGGCTTCGGCTTGCCGTTCGGTGTGTGGGCCACGCGCCATGCAGGCCTGAAGGCCTTGGCGACAGACTCGGTGCGTTCATTCGCGACCCGCGGTGTGGTGCGGCCCGAGTTCGTGAATACGCTGCTCGAAGACTTGCTCCCCGAGCACCCCAACTACTACGGTGAATTGGTCTGGGTTCTGATGATGCTGGAGCAGTGGCTGCGCGCCCATCAGCCCGATTGGCGCTTCGAGGGGCCGCTGGCGTAGGCCGGGGGCCGGCCGGCCCGGTGTGTGCCTGCGGTCGGTGCGCCTCAAGGGTCGTCGAACAAGGCACCGATGCACCTGATCGGTCGGCCGCTCAGTGCACGCGAACCCAGAGGCGGCGTGATCACGCGTGTTGGCTGCCAGGCAGGGACGGCCGTGCCGTTGGCGAGCGATGACGGGCGGCAGGCTCCACGAACGCGGTAGTCGTCTGCGGCAGCGTTGGAGACCTCGTCCAGGCCGACATGTGCAGAAGGCCCGCCTTCGGACTCAGGGGCCCAGCCGGGTCTCCCGAGGCCCACCAGCAGGTTGTGAGCCAGGTGCCGCAAAGCCAGGCGCGGCATGCGCCGCATCTGCAGATGCAGAAAGGTGGATCGCGCCGGCCCCAGGTTGACCAGCGTGTTGTGCGAGAACACCAGGCTGTGCTTGAGCGCCGGGTCGGCGTCATAGCCCATGGCGACCAGTGTCGGGTTCTGCGTCAACGGCCCTTGCACGATGATGTTTCCGCTGACGACATTGAGCCCGCCGTGGGCCAGTTCGAGTTCGTAGGATGAACCGCCGAGTGGACCGTCACGCAGCAAGTTGCACGAGATGTTGTTGACGCGGGCGCGCGACTTCACCAAGTGGCCGCGCCACCCGTTCTCGAAGCGACAGCCGGTCAGCGACAAGCTGGCAATGGCGCCAGCGTAGAGAAGGTGGTGCAGTGACCCGGCGTGCCGTGGGGCGTCCGCAAAGACGCTGTCTTCAATGTCGACCGTCACCGTGGGGTCGTTTGAAGCCAGGAGCCCTATCTCGTTGTCGATGAACCTGCATCGGCGTACCCGCAAGTTGCCGCTGTCCATGCGGATGCCCGCGCCAATGCCATCGGGCACACGTGCCCCGCGAAACTCGATGTTCTCGACCACCACATCGGCCTTCACGACCAGTGTGCCCTTGCCCATGGCATGTTGGCCGTTCGCCGCGAGTACGGCGCCCTGTCCCAGGCCGCGAAGCACCAGCGGTCGGTCGACGACAGCGGTTTGGCCCATGTGGATCCCGGCCGAAAGCTCGACGTGATCCCCGGCAGCGCTGCTTTGCACCGCGGCCGCCAAAGTCCTGTACTGCTCGCCCGGTCCCACGCGGCGTACCTGCGGCGGGATCTTGCCGAAGGCGGGCATGAACGGCGCAGCCGCCAGTGACGCCAGCCAGATCCGACGGGTGGGATGCGAAGGCTCAGGGGGCATGTTCTCGGCCCTCCGAGTAGCGAATCCGTGCGCTGGCATTCACGTCGGGGCCGACCATGCCCGCAGTCACGGGTGCCGTGCGATGTTGCCGCTCTGATGGCCTGTGAATGGCGAGCGTGCAGAGAAGGCGGGTGCGGACGAGCTCGTCGGATGCATGCATGTCGGTCCAAGCCTAGCAGGCCGGCTGCCCATCTCGCGCCGGGCCCGGGCGGCATCTGGCGGGGGTGGTGGCCAGCGCCACGGGCGCCACGCTGTCGGGCACTGGCGGGCACGGACGCCACCAGACCGCCGGGCGGGCGCATCGGGCCAGGGGCCTTGTCGGCCGCCTAGAATAAAGGGTTCCGCCCGCGCGAGACCGGGCGCCCGCCTTCGAGGACTTCAGACCGTGTTCATCTCCACCGCCTACGCCCAAACCGCCCCCGCCGCTGCCGCCAGCGGCACCGACACCCTCTTCAGCCTGCTCCCGCTGGTGCTGATGTTCGTGGTGCTGTACTTCATCATGATCCGCCCGCAGATGAAGAAGCAGAAGGAACACAAGGCCATGATCGAGGCCTTGGCCAAGGGCGACGAGGTGGTCATCGCCGGCGGCGTGCTGGGCCGCGTGGCCAAGCTCGGCGACAGCTATCTCAACGTCGAGGTCGCCAACGGCGTCGAACTGCAGGTGCAGCGCGGCGCCGTGGTGCAGGTGCTGCCCAAGGGCACGTTCAAGTAAACGGCTCTCGGCTGCCGCCGCGCCGTCTTGGCGCGAGCGCGGCGGCCTTGCTGACCGACCCGGCGGCGCGGCGTACGGCCGCACCCCGCCCGCCGCCCGCCCAAGGAACCCGTCATGAACCGCTACCCCCTCTGGAAGTACGCCATCCTCGGCGTCGTCTTCCTGATCGGCCTGCTCTACACGCTGCCGAACTTCTACGGCGAGGCGCCTGCGGTGCAGGTCTCGGGGGGCAAGTCGACCGTGAAGGTCGACGCCGACATGGTGCCGCGTGTGCAGCAGACGCTCACCGCGGCCCAGATCAACGCCGACTTCGTGCGCTTCGACGGCGCTTCGGTGCGTGCGCGCTTCCCTGACATCGACACCCAGATCAAGGCCAAGGACGCGCTGCTCAAGGCGCTGAACCCCGACCCGGCCGACGCGCGCTACATCGTGGCACTCAACCTCGTGTCGCGCACGCCCGAGTGGCTGACCCGGCTGCACGCGCTGCCGATGTACCTGGGCCTGGACCTGCGCGGTGGCGTGCACTTCCTGATGCAGGTGGACATGCGCGGCGCGCTCAAGCAGGCCGTCGACACCTACAGCAGCGATGCGCGCAGCGCGCTGCGCGAGAAGCGGGTGCGCTTCACCGGCATCGCGCGTGAAGCCAACGGCGTGATCGTGACGCTGCCCGACGGCACCGAGGCCACCAAGGCGCGCGACCTGCTGTTCGACCGCATGCCCGCGCTGACCTGGACGCAGGAAGCCGACGGCACCTCGGTGCGAATCGTCGGCCGCCTGTCGCCCAAGGCCATCACCGAGATCCAGACGCAAGCCGTGACGCAGAACATCGAGACGCTGCACAAGCGCGTCAACGAGCTCGGCGTGGCCGAACCCGTGATCCAGAAGCAGGGCCTGGACCGCGTGGTCGTGCAACTGCCCGGCGTGCAGGACCCGGCGCGCGCCAAGGACATCCTGGGCCGCACCGCCACGCTGCAGTTCCGCCTGGTCGAGCCCGACACGGCCACGGCCGCCGAGGTGGTACCCACCCGCCAGGGCACGAACGTCGGCCTGAAACGCGACGTCATCGCCACCGGCGACCAGCTCAAGAACGCCTCGGCGACCATCGACAAGGACCAGCGCCCCGCCGTCAGCGTGCGGCTGGACGACATCGCCGGGCGCAGCATGCGCAACGTCACGCGCGAGAACCTGGGCAAGCCCATGGCCATCGTGCTGTACGAAAAGGGCAAGGGCGAGGCGCTGTCGGTGGCCACCATCCAGGGTGAGTTCGGCACCGACTTCCAGATCACCGGCAACTTCACGCCGCAGGAAACCGCCGACCTGGCGCTGCTGACGCGCGCCGGTGCGCTGGCCGCGCCGATGGAGATCATCGAGGAACGCACCATCGGCCCCAGCCTGGGCGCCGACAACATCGACAAGGGCTTCAAGAGCGTGCTGTATGGCTTCATCGCCATCGCCGTCTTCATGTGCGCCTACTACATGCTGTTCGGCATGTTCTCGTCGATCGCGCTGGCCTTCAACCTGCTGTGTCTGGTGGCCGTGCTGTCGATGCTGCAGGCCACGCTGACGCTGCCGGGCATCGCGGCCATCGCGCTGACGCTGGGCATGGCCATCGACGCCAACGTGCTGATCAACGAACGTGTGCGCGAGGAACTGCGCAACGGTGCGCCGCCGCAGACGGCGATCAACGTCGGCTACGAGAAGGCCTGGGGCACCATCCTCGACAGCAACGTCACGACGCTGATCGCCGGCCTGGCGCTGCTGACCTTCGGCTCGGGCCCGGTGCGCGGCTTCGCGGTGGTGCACTGCCTGGGCATCATGACGAGCATGTTCTCGGCGGTGATGTTCTCGCGCGGGCTGGTGAACCTGTGGTACGGACGCCAGAAGCGGCTGAAGTCGGTGTCCATCGGCCAGATCTGGCGACCTGACGGCAGCAAGGCCGCGCCCGTCGAACCCACCGAAGCCTGATCCGGAGACTGACCATGGAAATTTTGGTGAGCGCATCACGTGCGCTTCGCGCACATGAGCGCTCCCCAGAATTCCATTTGAATTGACAAGGAATCTAGATGGAATTTTTCCGCATCAGAAAAGACATTCCCTTCATGCGCCACGTGCTGGTGCTGAACGTGGTGTCCTTCGTCACCTTCGTCCTGGCGGTGTTTTTCCTGACCACGCGCGGCCTGCACCTGAGCATCGAGTTCACCGGCGGCACGCTGATCGAGGTGGAGTACGCGCAGACGGCCGACATCAACAAGGTGCGCAGCTCGGTCGAGAGCCTGGGCTTCGGCGACGTGCAGGTGCAGAACTTCGGCACCTCGCGCGACGTGCTCATCCGCCTGCCGCTGCGCGGCGACGTCAACCAGAACGAGGTCTCCACCCGGGTCTTTGCCGTGTTGTGCCAGGCGCAACAGGGCACGGTGGCCACCAAGCAGTACCTGTCGGCGCAGGGTGAGCAGGTCAGCCGCCCGTCGTGCACGGCCGGCGAGGCCGAACCCTTCCTGCTCAAGCGCACCGAGGCGGTGGGCGCCAGCGTCGGCGCCGAGCTCTACGAAAACGGCGCCCTGGCGCTGCTGGTGACCATCCTGGGCATCATGGCCTACCTGTCGGTGCGCTTCGAGTGGAAGTTCGCGGTGGCCGGCATCATCGCCAACCTGCACGACGTGATCATCATCATGGGCTTCTTCGCCTTCTTCCAGTGGGAGTTCTCGCTCAGCGTACTGGCGGCGATCCTGGCCGTGCTGGGCTATTCGGTGAACGAGTCGGTGGTCATCTTCGACCGCATCCGCGAGACCTTCCGCCGCTTTCGCAAGATGAGCACGGAGCAGGTGATCGACCACGCGATCACGAGCACGACGAGCCGCACCATCATCACCCACGGCAGCACGCAGATGATGGTGCTGTCGATGCTCGTCTTCGGCGGCCCGACCCTGCACTACTTCGCGGTCGCGCTGACGATCGGCATCCTGTTCGGCATCTACTCGTCGGTCTTCGTCGCGGCGGCGATC
>CAMTUD010000029.1:0-27579 GCA_947084805.1 uncultured beta proteobacterium
CGGCGGGTGCGGCAGCGGCGGACGCTACTGCCGCCGGCGTCTCGGTGCGCTTCAAGGCAGCGCCAGCGCGGCCAGCCGCGGCAGCGCCGCCAGCGCGTTGGCGCCGGTGATGCGCGCCGTCTCGTCGGGTGTCCAGCCGCGCAGCGCAGCCAGCACGGCGCCGATGCGCGGCAGCTCTGCGGGTTCGTTGCGGGCCTGCGCCTGGCCTTCGCGACGAAGTTCGGCGCTGCGGTACAGCCACTGCGGCGGGATGTCGGGCGCGTCGGTCTCCAGCACCAGGGCGGTTTCGGGCAGCGTCTGCGCCAGGTGGCGTATCTGCAGCGCACGTTCGAAGCTCAGCGTGCCGCCAAACCCGAGCCGCAAGCCCAGGCCGACAAACGCATCCGCCTGCACGGTGCTGCCGTTGAAGGCGTGGGCGATGCCGCCGGGCACGCCGATGCGCCGCAGCCCGGCCAGCAGCGCGTCGGCAGAGCGCCGTACGTGCAGGATGACCGGCAGGCCGGCGTCGCGGGCCAGCTGGAGCTGGGCGCGGTAGAAGTGCGCCTGGCGACTGCGGTCGGTGCTTTCGACGAAGTGATCGAGGCCGATTTCGCCCACCGCCACCAGGCGCGGGTCGTCGCGGTGGGCGTGCAGCGCGGCGGCCAGGCGGTCGAGGTCGCCGTCGTCGGCGCGGTCGACGTACAGCGGGTGGATGCCCAGCGCGTAGGCGCAGTCGAAGCGCTGCGCCATGGCGCGCAGTGCGTCGAAGTGCGCCACCGCCACCGCCGGCAGCACCAGGCGCCGCACACCGGCGTCGTGCGCGCGCTGCACCACGGTGGCGCGGTCGGCGTCGAACTCGGGGGCGTCGAGGTGGCAGTGGGTGTCGGTCCAGGTGGTGCCCATGGCGCGATGATGCCCCGGCTTGCGCGCCGGTCGATGCAGCACGTCACGCAACGTGATACCGTGCTTTTGCACATGCCCACGACGCCATGAAGAAGGCCCCGCTGTACAGCCGCTCGCCGCGCCGTAGTCCGCCGCCGGCGGCGCCGGCGCCTGCGGAGCCCACCGCAGACACGCCGTCCGCCGCGCCCGCCGGTGCAACTGCCCGGCATTCGCGCCTGAGCGCTGCGCTGTGGGCCGCAGGGGGCGCGCTGATGACCGCCGTGCTGCTGCTCGGCCTGTTGCAGTTGCGCCCTGGCCAGCGGCCCATCACGCAGGACGACATCGACGTCGCCGTGCGCCAGTCGCTCGAGAAGGAACCCCTGCCCTCGGCCGCCGCCAAGGCCTACGAGGCCATCCTGCCCTCCGTCGTGCGGGTCGTCGGCCTGCTCGACGACAAGGACGACGGCGAAGACAAGCCCGAGCAGCGCGCGATGGAGCGCAGCCTGGGCACCGGCGTCGTGATCATCGACAACGGCACCATCCTGACCAACCTGCACGTGGTGACGGGCGCAAGGAAGATCCGGGTGCGTTTCGCCAACGGTCACGAAAGCGACGCCACGATGATCGGCGCCCAGCCCGAAAACGACCTCGCCGTGCTACGCGCCAGCAGCCTGCCCGACGACCTGGAAGCCGCCACCATGCGCAGCACCTCCGACCTGCGGCCTGGCGACCATGTCATCGCCGTCGGCCACCCCTTCGGCATCGGGCCTTCCGTGAGCTACGGCGTGGTCTCGGGCCTGAAGCGCCAGTTCCGCTCACCCGACGACGACAAATCCGGCGCCAAGCCGCTGTCCAACCTGATCCAGTTCGACGCCGCGGCCAACCCCGGCAACAGCGGCGGGCCGCTGGTCACGATGGACGGCCAGGTGGTGGGCATCGTCACCGCCATCCTGAACCCGTCGGAACAGCGCACCTTCATCGGCATCGGCTTCGCGGTGCCGATCGAAAACGCCGCCAACGCCGCGGGCATGCCGCCGTTCTGACCTTGCCCAGCAACGTCGAGTCCCCGAGAAAGCCTTCCATGTCCGAGCACGCCGAATCCACCGCCACGCTGATGGAGCAGATCCTCTACGAGGTCAAGCGTGTCGTCGTCGGGCAAGACCGCTTTCTCGAGCGT
The DNA here is from genome assembly GCA_947084805.1 of uncultured beta proteobacterium. Classification (GTDB taxonomy): domain Bacteria; phylum Pseudomonadota; class Gammaproteobacteria; order Burkholderiales; family Burkholderiaceae_C; genus Rubrivivax. Next base: position 2,039 of record CAMTUD010000029.1, read on the forward strand.
GTGCTCGTGGCCATGCTGGCCCAGGGCCATCTGCTGGTGGAAGGTGTGCCGGGCCTGGCCAAGACGCTGACCGTCAAGACGCTGGCGCGCACCGTGCGTGGCAGCTTCAAGCGCATCCAGTTCACGCCCGACCTGGTGCCGTCGGACCTGGTGGGCACACGCATCTACAACCAGAAGAGCGGTGAGTTCGGCACCAGCCTGGGGCCGGTGTTCGCCAACCTGCTGCTGGCCGACGAGATCAACCGCGCGCCGGCCAAGGTGCAGAGCGCGCTGCTCGAGGTGATGCAGGAACGCCAGGTGACGATCGCCGGCGAGACGCACAAGGTGCCCGACCCGTTTGTCGTGATGGCGACCCAGAACCCGATCGAGACCGAAGGCACCTACCCGCTGCCCGAAGCGCAGGTCGACCGCTTCATGATGAAGGTGCTGGTCGACTACCCCTCCGACGAGGAAGAGTTCGTCATCGCCGAGCGAGTCACCGGTGCCCCGGTGGACATCAACGCCGTGGCCGACACGCACCAACTGGCGGCGCTGCAGCGCGAATGCCGCGCCGTGTTCTGCGACCCTTCGCTGATGCAGTACGCGGTGAAGCTGGTGGGCGCCACACGCCGGCCGGCGAAGTACGACATGGCCGACCTGGCCCGGTACGTGACCTACGGCTGCAGCCCGCGCGCCACCATCGGCCTCATCGAGGGCGCCAAGGCGCTGGCGATGATGCGCGGCCGCAAGTACGTGCTGCCCGACGACATGGTCGACCTGGTGCCGGATGTGTTCAGGCATCGGCTGGTGCTGAGCTACGAGGCGCTGGCCGAGAACGTCACGCCCGACGCGCTGGTGCAGCGGCTGCTGAAGAAGCTGCCGGCGCCGGACAAACCCCTGCAGTCATGAAGCCCCCAGGCTCACTTCGTTCGCCACCCCCCGGGGGGGCTCTTGCTGCGGCCCGGCGGAGCCGGCTCCGCGCAAGGCCTTGGTCCAACGCCGACGCGCAATGAGCGAAGCCGCAACCCCGCCCGACCAGCTACTGCGCGAGCTGGAGTGGACAGTGATCCGCAAGCTCGACGGGTTGTTGCAGGGTGACTACCGCACGCTGTGGCGGGGTGCCGGCGTCGACCTCGCCGACCTGCGTGAATACCAGGCCCACGACGACGTGCGCCACATCGACTGGAACGTCACCGCGCGGCTGCAGCAGCCTTACGTGCGCCAGTTCCACGAAGACCGCGACATGAACGCCTGGTTCCTGCTCGACCTGTCGGGCAGCGTCGACTTCGGCAGCGCCGACACGACCAAGCTGAGCGTGTCGGCGGGCCTTGTCGCCACGCTGGCACGCGTGATCACGCGCCACGGCAACCGCGTCGGCGCGCTGCTCTACGGTTCTGCGGTGCACGGCATGATGCCGCCACGCGCCAGCCGCCTGCACGTGCTGGAACTGCTGCAGCGCATGCGCGCGCCGCAGACGCCGCAGCCCCCGGGCACCGGCACCGCGCTGGCCGACCTGCTGAAGGCGGCCGACGGCCTGATCAAGCGCCGTGGGCTGGTCTTCGTGGTCTCGGACTTCATCAGCCAGCCCGGCTGGGAAGACGCACTGGCCCGCCTGGCGCGCCGCCACGACGTGGTCGCCGTACGCCTGTGGGACCCGCTGGAAATGACGCTGCCCGACATCGGGCTCGTCACGCTGCAGGACGCCGAGACCGGCGAGCAGGTGTTCGTCGACGGCTCCGACCCCGCCTTTCGCGAGCGCTACGCCGCCATCGCCGAAGAACAGGAGAACACGCTGATGGACAGTCTGGCCCACAGCGGCGCCGATGTGCTGGAACTCGCCACCGACGACAAGCTGCTGGAAACGCTGATGCGTTTTGCCGACCTGCGCCGCCAGCGTGCCCGCGCCAAGACGCCGCTGCGTTTCCCGGCCTCCTTGCGCCGCGCGGCGCTGCTCGCCGAGGCCACGCCATGAGCTTCGTGTGGCCGACGATGCTGTGGCTGCTGGCGCTGCTGCCGGTGCTGGTGGGCTTGTACTTCTGGGTGCTGCGCCGCAAGCGCAAGAGCACCGTGCGTCTGGCCAGCATCAACGTCGCCCGGCTGGCCGCGGGCAGCGGGCCAGGCTGGCGCCGCCACGTGCCACCCGTGCTGCTGCTGCTGGCCTTGGCCGCTCTGCTGCTGGCGGTGGCGCGGCCCACCGCCATCCTGACGCTGCCGCTGGCCGAGCGCACGATCATGCTTGCGATGGACGTCTCGGGCAGCATGCGCGCCGAGGACGTCAAGCCCAACCGCCTGGTCGCCAGCCAGGAAGCGGCCAAGGCCTTCGTCAACAACCTGCCGCGTGAAGTGCGGGTGGGCGTGGTGTCCTTCGCCGGCACTGCCGCCGTGGTGCAGGCGCCGACCGACAGCCGCGAAGACGTGCTCAAGGCCATCGACCGCTTCCAGTTGCAGCGCGGCACGGCCACCGGCAGCGGCATCATCCTGAGCCTGGCGACGCTGTTTCCGGACGACGGCATCGAGATCCAGCATGTCACCGGCCAGCGCAACTTCCCTGGCAGCGGCGGCAGCAGCATCGCGAAGAAGGAGGCCAAGCCCTTTACGCCGGTGCCGGCGGGTTCCTACAACTCGGCCGCCGTGATCATGCTCACCGACGGCCAGCGCACCACCGGTCCCGACCCGCTGGACGCCGCCAAGATGGCGGCCGAACGCGGCATCCGCGTCTACACCGTGGGCATCGGCACCACCAGCGGCGAGATCATCGGCTTCGAGGGCTGGAGCATGCGTGTCAAGCTCGACGAAGAGACGCTGAAGAACATCTCGGTGCTGACCCACGGCGAGTACTTCTATGCCGGCACGGCCGAAGACCTGAAGAAGGTCTACGAGTCGCTCAGCTCGCGCATGGTCGTCGAGCGCAAGGAGACCGAGATCACCGCGCTCTTCGCCGCCCTGGGCGCGCTGCTGGCGGTGGTGGCGGCGACGCTGTCGCTGTGGTGGTTCGGCCGCGTGGCCTGAAGCGCGCTGGCGCGTCACCGCGGCGCCCTGCCGCCGCCAGAAGTGACGTGGATCAACGCCGTGGCCAGGCCGGCGTGCCAGATTGGCAGCGCGAACGCCGAGTGCGCAACGGTCAGGCCTGAAGCGAAGCGGGCCCGGTCAGGCGCTGCGCTTCGCCAAGACGATGAACGCGCTGATCGCCGCGCTGTGGCGCGATGAAACCCCCTACCTGCTGGCCACCGCCCTGGCGCTGGCACTGGTGCTCTACCGCGGGCTGGCCACGGGCCGCACGACGCTGAAACATTCGCTGCTGTTCTTCGGTTTCTGGCTGCTGCTCGACGCCGTGGCGGCGGTGTTCGCCGCGCGCGGCGCGCTGGACGTCGCCGCCGGCCTGCACCAGGCCGCGTTGCTGGGCCTGGGCGTGGCGCTGATCCGGCTGGCCGGGCTGGCGCTGTTCCGCGTGCTGCTGCCGGCGCTGCACGTGCAGACACCCCGCATCCTCGAGGACATCGTCGTCATCGGCGGCTACCTGCTGTGGGGCATGGTGCGGCTGTCCTACGCCGGGGTCGAGCTGTCGAGCCTGGTGGCGACGTCGGCGGTGATCACCGCCGTGCTGGCCTTCGCGATGCAGGACACGCTGGGCAACATCCTGGGCGGTCTGGCGCTGCAACTCGACGACTCCTTGCAGATCGGCGACTGGGTCAAGGTCGACGATCTGGCGGGCCGCGTCGTCGAGATCCAGTGGCGCTTCACCGCCATCGTCACGCGCAATGGCGAAAAGGTGGTGATTCCGAACGCGCAGCTGATGAAGGGCAAGTTTGTCGTCATCGGCAGCGGCAGCGGCAACGGCAGCGCGGGCACCTGGCGGCGCTGGATCGGCTTCCACATCGACTACGGCGTCAGCCCGTCGCGTGTCATCGAGGCCGTCACCGAGGGCCTGGCCGAGGCCGAGATCGCCAACGTCGCCCGCGAGCCGGCGCCTTCGTGCGTGGCGATGGAGTTTGCGCCGGGCTCGGTGCGCTACGCACTGCGCTACTGGCTGATCGACCCGCGCGACGACGACCCCACCGACTCGGCCGTGCGCTGCCACGTTCTGGCCACGCTGCAGCGCAAGGGCTGGCGCATCGCCGTGCCCGACCAGTCGGTGCACCTGGTGCAGGAAGACCAGGCCCACCAGGAAGCCGTGCGGCAGCGTGAACTGGCGCGGCGGCTGAAGGCGCTGGCCGGCATCGAACTCTTCGCTGCGCTCGACGAGGCCGAACGGCGCAAGATCGCCGAACGCCTGGTCTACGCGCCCTTTGCGCGCGGCGACGTCATGACCCGCCAGGGCGCCACGGCGCACTGGCTGTACATCGTCGTCAGCGGCGAGGCCGAGGTCTGGTGGCAGGCGCCGGGCGGCGAGCGCCGGCTGGTGTCGCGCCTGCCCCCGGGCAGCATCTTCGGCGAGATGGGGCTGATGACCGGGGCGCCGCGTGCGGCCACGGTGGTGGCGGGCAGCGACGCCGAGTGCTACCGGCTCGACAAGGCCAGCTTCGAGGACATCATCCACGAGCGCCAGGCCATCGCCGAAAGCATGGCGCAGATCCTGGCGCAGCGCCAGCACGCCTACGGTGAAACGCAGGAGGCCTTCCGCAAGGAACAGCACGAACCTGCCGCGCACCGCGCCGACATCCTGCAGCGCATGCGGCAGTTCTTCGGCCTGGGCTGACCGCCCTGCAGCGCCCCGCCAGCCCAAGCGGCGAAGCGGCCGTCTGGCCAGGCCACGGCTTCGCGCCTACCATGTCGACCCGTGCGCGCACCGTGCCGACTTGCCGGGCCGCCCGGATCGAAGCCAGACAGGAGCGCTGAACGATGAAAGCCGGTCCCTGCGTCGCCATCCTGGGCCTGCTGCTGGCAGGCTGCTCGTCCATCCAGCCGCCGACCGCGGCGTTCAACGCACTCGACGTCAGCGAGCGCGCGAGCGACAGTTCCGGCACCGCCAAGGCGGCACTCGAGGCCGACTTCCAGCGCGCGCTCGAACAGTGCGACACGCAGATGTCGGCGATGCGCGAGGCCTTCTACGGCTCGGGCAAGACCGAGCTCACGATCGCGTCGATCGGCATCGTGGCCGGCTCGGTCATCGTGCCGGCGCTGGCGGCCAAGACGGCCGCAGCCAGGTCGGCCATCGCCGGCTGGGGCGGTGTATCGGGCGCCGCGAACGCGGCGCAATACACGCTGCAGCAGAAGGGGGTGTCGGCGTCGCGGCTGGGCGCCGTCTACGAAGCCATCCGACGCGAGATCCAGGACGCCACCGTGGCCTACGCCGCGGCGACCCGGAACTCGCAGCGCATCGTCGCGGTGACCCGCCTTTCCGTCGCCTGCCGCTACCCGCAGTTGCCGGTGGTGGAGGCGCCCACGCCAGCCGCGGCTGCGTCGGCACCCTGACACCGGCGCACGAGGGGCCGCGCCGCCGGCTGCGCCGTCAGCGCTCCACGCGCACGATGCGGCCGTTGCCGCTGTCGGTCAGCAGGTAGAGCCAGCCGTCGGGGCCCTGGCGCACGTCGCGGATGCGTTCACGCAGGTCGGTGAGCAGCGCTTCACGCGACACGACGGTGTTGCCGCTGAGTTCGATGCGCCACAGCGCCTGGCCGGCCAGCGCGCCCATGAAAAGCTGGCCGCGCCACTCGGGGAAGCGGCTGCCGGTGTAGAAGGCCAGGCCGCTGGGGGCGATGGAGGTCGGCACCCACCAAGACACCGGCGGCTCGAAGCCCGGCCCGGTGCTGGCACCCCCCACCGGTGCGCAATTGCCGACCGGCGCGCCGTATTCACAGCCGTAGCTCACCAGCGGCCAGCCGTAGTTGGCGCCGCGCTGCACGCGGTTGAGTTCGTCGCCGCCCTGCGGGCCGTGTTCCGTGGCCCAGAGTTCGCCGGTGGTCGGGTGCAGCGCCGCGCCCTGCACGTTGCGGTGGCCGTAGGACCAGGTCTGCGGCTGCGCGCCGCTGCGGCCGACGAAGGGGTTGTCGGGCGGCACGCTGCCGTCGCTGCGCACGCGCACGACCTTGCCGTGGCCCAGGGCCAGGTCCTGCGCCTTGCCGCGTTCGCCGTCGAGTTGGCGGTCGCCTTGCGTGATGTACAGCAAGCCACCCGGCGCAACGACGATGCGGCCGCCGAAATGCCCGCTGCTCGCCACCTTGGGCGCCTGGCGGTAGATGACCTGCCAGCCCGTCAGCGCCGTGGCCTCGGCGTTCAGCACGGCCGTGCCCACGGCCAGCCCGTTGCGGCCGGCCTCAGCGCCGCTGCCTGGCTCGGCGTAGCTGAGGAAGATGCGGCGCGTGGTGGCGAAGTCGGCGGCCAGCGCCACGTCGAACAGGCCGCCCTGCCCCGCGGCGGCCACCGCCGGCACACCGGCGATGGCCGGCGACACCGTGAGGCCGTCGGCCGAAACCAGCCGCAGCCGGCCCGGGCGCTCGGTGACGAGCATGCGTGCGTCGGGCAGGAAGGCCAGGCTCCAGGGGTTGACCAGGCCGCTGGCCAGCGTGGTGGTGCGCAGCGGCCCGGCGGAGGCCGCAGGCGGCGTGGCGGCACCCGCCTCGTCGGCAGCACCGCCACCCCCGCAGGCAGCCAGCACGGCCACGGCCAGGATCGTCGTCGTTCGTGTCATGTCCATCGCTCCATCTTCACGCAGCCCCGGCGGCATGCTGCAAGCAGATGCAAGCACCGCACCCGCGGTGGGGTCAAGCCGCGGCCTCGACCACCATCTGCACACGGGGCCTGCCGTTCCACTCGTCCAGCGTCAGGCGGTAGGCCAGCCGCGCCTGCGCCGGCAGCGCCTCGGCATGGCCGAACCAGATGGCGTCGCGTTCCTGGCCGGCGTGGCGCAGCTTCAGCTTCATGTGTTTTTCACCCACCAGGCGCTGCTGCAGCACCTGCACGTCGTCGCAGAACACCGGCGCCTCGAAGCCCTGCCCCCAGACCTGCGCGTCGAGCACGGCCACGGTCTGCGGGTTGAACCACTCCAGCGCCAGCGGGCCGTCGGTGCGCAGCGTGCGGGTGAGCGTGGCGCGGTCGAGCCACTCCTCGGCCACGCGGTGCAGCGCGGCGCCGAAGGTGGCCACCGCGTCGCCGGCCTCTTCCGTGTCACCCAGCGTGCAACCTGCGGCCATGGCGTGGCCGCCGAAACGCAGCAGCAACCCGGGATGGCGCTTGGCCATCAGGTCGAGCGCGTCACGCAGGTGGAAGCCGGGGATGCTGCGGCCCGAGCCCTTGAGGCGGCCGTCGGCGCCGCGCGCGAACACGAAGGTGGGGCGGTGCAGCCTGTCCTTCACGCGGCCGGCGACGATGCCGACCACGCCTTCGTGGAAGCTCTCGTCGAACAGCGTCACGGCCGGCGGCACGGTGGCCGCGTCGTCGCTGCCGTCGGCCGCCGCAAAGGTCTGCAGCGTGCGTTCGGCCAGTTCACGCATGTCGCCTTCGACGACACGGCGTTCGCGGTTGATGGTGTCGAGCTGCGCGGCCAGTTCGGCGGCGCGCGCGGGGTCGTCGGTGATCAGGCACTCGATGCCCAGCGTCATGTCGGCCAGGCGCCCGGCGGCGTTGATGCGCGGGCCCAGGGCGAAACCGAAGTCGAAGCCGGCGGCGCGTGCGGGGTCGCGCCCCGCGGCCTGGAAGAGCGCCGCCACACCGGGCTGCATGCGGTCGCTGCGCACCCGCTTCAGGCCCTGCGCCACGAGGCGGCGGTTGTTGGCGTCGAGCTTCACCACGTCGGCCACCGTGCCCAGCGCGACGAGGTCGAGCAGGGTGTCGAGCTTGGGCTGCGGCGCTGCCGCGTAGGCGCCGCGCGTGCGCAGTTCGGCACGCGTGGCCAGCAGCACGTAGAACATGACGCCGACGCCGGCGAGTGCCTTGCTGGCGAAGCCGCAGTCGGGCTGGTTCGGGTTGACGATGACGTCGGCGTCGGGCAGCGAGACCACGCCGTCGAGCAGCGCCGGCAGGTGGTGGTCGGTCACCAGCACCTGCATGCCGCAGGCGCGGGCGTGCGCCACGCCGGCGTGGCTGGCGATGCCGTTGTCCACCGTCACCAGCACCTCGGGTGGCCCGTTGCGGTGCAGCCGCGCCAGGTCGACGATGGCCGGCGTGAGGCCGTAGCCGTGCACGGCGCGGTCGGGCACGACGTAGCCCAGCGTGGCGGGCGCGGCCCCCAGCAGCGCCAGGCCCCGCAGCGCCACGGCGCAGGCGGTGGCGCCGTCGCTGTCGTAGTCGGCCACCACGCACAGGCGTTTGCCGGCGGCCATCGCATCGGCCAGCAGCACACCGGCCTCGGCTGCACCCTTGAGCGTGGCCGGCGGCAGCAGGCGGGCCAGGCTGTCGTCGAGTTCGTCGGGCTCGCGCACACCCCGTGCGGCGAGCAGGCGCGCCAGCAGCGGGTGCACGCCGGCCTGCTCGAGCGCGTAGCTCACGCGCGGCGGCACGTCGCGCTGCAGCAGTTGCGGGCCGGTGCTCACAGCGTGGCCAGCAGCGCCAGCGGGTCAGGCGACCGGAGCAGCGCGCGGGCGCGTCGCAGCAGGCCGCCGGGGGCCGCCTCCAGGCGCACCCAGGCGCGTTCGCCGCACAGCGTGAGCGAAGCGGCTTGACCTTGGGCGGCGCGCTCGCGCAGCGCGGCCAGCGGGCCGGCGTCCAGCGTGTCCCAGGCCTTCACCCAGGCCGCCCAGTCATCCGCCAGCGCGGGGCCACGCAGGCGCTCGTCGACCTGCGGCGCCACGCCGGCCTCGGGCTGCGCCGGGCCGCAGCCACTCAGCCAGAAGGAATTCACCGGCAGCAGGCCGCGCGCGGCGCGTTCGTCGTTCAGCGGGTGGGTGTAGAGCAGCATCTGCACCTCGCTTTGCAGGCGGCGCAGTTGGCGCGCGGCCGGGTCCTTGCCCAGCCAGGCGTCGACGTTGCGGCCGACCACACGGTCGAGCGACGCGGTGGCCAGCGTGGCCAGGCTCTCGTGCGCCAGGTACCAGCGCTGCGGCGCGCCGTAGTGCAGCGCATAACCCTCGCTCAGGAAGAGCGGCAGCACGGCGGCGAAGAGCGCACGCGACGTGGTGTCGTCGAGCATCAGCGTGGTCGGGTCGAGCAGGCTGACCTGTTCGGTGCCCAGGTGCCAGTGGGCGGGCGTCATCAGGCCCCAGGCCAGGTCGTCGGGCGCGATGCCGTCGGCCCGCGCCGCGCGCGCGGCCCAGGGCAGCTGCCCACTGCCGCCCTGCCAGCCCAGCGCCAGTGCCAGCGCACGTTCGTGCGGTGGCGACAGGCTCCACTCGTCGGCGCTGTCGCGCTGCACCTCGGCCCAGCGCGACATCAGCCAGCGCAGGTGGGGCAGCGCCAGCGTGGCGGCGGCCTGGTGGCCCGCTTCGGACAGCGGCGCCGCGAAGGGGATCAGCAGGTGCATGCCGGCATTATCCCGGCGCCCCAGGGCCGAGCTCGCCGGCCCTGACCCGCCTGCGGTCGGTTCGGCAGCGCACCGGGCGCCACGAGGCCGTCCGTTAGCATGCGCGACCCATGACCTCCACGCCCCCATGAACCTGCCCTACGAGTGGCACATCGGCTGGCGCTACACACGCGCCGGCCGCGCGGGCCGGCGCAACGGCTTCATCAGCTTCATCAGCGGCGTCTCGATGCTCGGCATCGCGCTGGGCGTTGCCGCACTGATCATCGTGCTGAGCGTGATGAACGGCTTCCAGAAGGAAGTGCGCGACCGCATGTTGAGCGTCATCGCCCACATCGAGGTCTTCGACGCCGCCGGCGGCGCGCTGCCCGACTGGCGCGCCACCGCCGCCGCGGCGCAGCGCGACACCCGTGTCATCGGCGCTGCGCCCTACGTGGCGGCGCAGGCGCTGGTGGGCCGCGGCGACGAACTGCGCGGCGCCGTGGTGCGCGGCATCGAACCCGCCGAAGAAGCCAAGGTCACCGACCTGGCACGCACCCAGGCCGCGACGATGGCGCTGTTGAAGCCGGGCGAGTGGAACATCGTCGTCGGCGCCGAACTGGCGCGGCTGATCGGCGCCCGTATCGGCGACAAGATCACGATCGTGGCGCCCGGCGGCCAGGTGACGCCGGCGGGAGTCATCCCGCGCCTGAAGCAGCTCACGCTGGTGGGCACCTTCGAGGCCGGGCACTATGAATACGACAGCGCGCTGGCGCTGATCCACGTCGACGACGCGGCGCGCCTGTTCCGCGTCGAAGGCCCCACCGGGGTGCAGCTGCGCCTGGCCGACGTGCACGCCGCGCGCACCGTGGCCGCAGCACTGACGCAGAGCCTGGGCCCGGACGTCATCGTGCGCGACTGGACACGCACCAACCGCAACTGGTTCGACGCCGTGCAGATCGAGAAGCGACTGATGTTCATCATCCTCACGCTCATCGTCGCGGTGGCGGCCTTCAACCTCGTCAGCACGCTGGTGATGACGGTGACCGACAAGCGCGCCGACATCGCCATCTTGCGCACGCTGGGCGCCAGCCCGCGTTCGATCATGGGCATCTTCATGGTGCAGGGTGCCACCTCCGGGATCATCGGCACCTTCGGTGGCTGCGCCCTGGGCCTGCTGGTGGCCTTCAACATCGACGTCATCGTGCCGGCACTGGAACGCGCTTTGGGCGTGGCCTTCCTGCCCGGCAGCATCTACGTCATCAGTCGCATGCCCAGCGAGCCGATGGCGGCCGATATCGTGCCGGTGCTGGTGATCTCGCTGCTGCTGTCCTTCGTGGCCACGATCTACCCGAGCTGGCGCGCCAGCCGCGTCAACCCGGCCGAGGCGCTGCGTTATGAATGACGTGGACCCCCGGGCTGTGGCCTCGCCTGCGCCACCGCCCGTGGCGGGCGAGCCGGACGGCGAAGCCGGATCGTCCTCGGTGGTGCTGGCCGCCTTCGACCTGCACAAGCGATTTGTCGAGGGCCGCGGTGAAGACGCGCTCGACGTCACCGTGCTGCGCGGCGTCAGCCTGCAGGTGCACCGCGGGCAGACGCTGGCCGTCGTCGGCGCATCGGGCTCGGGCAAGAGCACGCTGCTGCACCTGCTGGGCGGCCTGGACGCGCCGACCTCGGGCCGGGTCGAACTGATGGGCCGCGACCTGACGACGCTGGACGCCGCCGAGCAGGGCCGCTGGCGCAACCTGCACCTGGGCTTCGTCTACCAGTTCCACCACCTGCTGCCCGAGTTCAGCGCACTCGACAACGTGGCCATGCCGCTGCGCATCCGCCGCATGGAAACCGGCGCGGCGCGTGAACAGGCGCGCCAGATGCTGGCCAAGGTGGGGCTGGCCTCACGTGTGAACCACCACCCGGCGCAGCTGTCGGGCGGTGAACGCCAGCGCGTGGCGATTGCCCGTGCGCTGGTCACGCAGCCGGCCTGCGTGCTGGCCGACGAACCCACCGGCAACCTCGACCGCGAAACCGCCGACGGCGTGTTCCAGCTGATTCTGCAGCTGGCGCGCGAAAACGGCACGGCGTTTGTCGTCGTCACGCACGACCACGCGCTGGCCGCGCGCTGCGGTTCGACGCTGAACCTTTCACGTTGAAGCTGTGGCGGCCGCAGGGTCGCCCAGGTCAGGCTGCACGGCAACGGGGGCCGCTTCCTACAATCGGCGGGTGCACCTGATCAACGCCGACCTCCACTGCCACAGCAACGTCTCCGACGGCACCCTGACCCCCGAAGCGCTGGCCCAGCGCGCACATGCCAACGGCGTCGAACTCTGGGCGCTGACCGACCACGACGAACTCGCCGGCCAGCGCCGTGCGCGCGATGCGGCGCTGGCGCTGGGCATGGACTACCTCACCGGCACCGAGATCTCGGTCAGCTTCGCGGGCCAGACCGTGCACATCGTCGGCCTGGGCTTCGACGACGAGGACGAGGCGCTGAACGCCGGCCTGGCCGCCACGCGCGGCGGCCGCCTGCAGCGTGCGCACGACATGGCCGCAGGGCTGGCCCGGGTGGGCATCGAGGGCGCCTTCGAAGGCGCGCTGAAGTACGTCGGCAACCCCGAACTCATCTCGCGCACGCACTTCGCGCGCTTCCTGGTCGAGAGCGGTGTCTGCCCCGACACCCACAGCGTCTTCCGTCGCTACCTCACCGAGGGCCACCCGGGTTACGTGCCGCACCGCTGGGCGAAGCTCGGCGACGCGGTGCGCTGGATCACGCAGGCCGGTGGCGTGGCCGTCATCGCGCACCCCGGCCGGTATCGGTTCACCCCGACGGAGGAGTACGCGCTCTTCACCGAGTTCATCGCCCACGGCGGCCGCGGCGTCGAGGTGATGACGGGCAGCCACAGCGCCGCCGAGCACATCCGCTACGCCGACACCGCCATCGAGTTCGGCCTGTGCGCATCGCGCGGCAGCGACTTCCACGCGCCGGGCGAAAGCCGCACCGAGCTGGGCAGCCTGCCCGACCTGCCGGGCCGCCTGCAGCCGGTGTGGGAAGTGCTGGCGCCGCGTGTCAAGCGCGCCACCGTTTGAAGATCTCCCGGTACTAACCCGAATCCGGGCTATACTGTGAGGCTGGCCTTGGCAACGAGGCCTTTCGTTCATCCCCTTCGGCCTCTTGCCACTCAAGCCCAGACCTTTCGGTCGCAGCTGCGGTGCGCTTCTCACGGGTCGGCGGCGATGCCGTCGCACGACCTTCCGGCCTGTCACGCTGACATCCAGGGCCGGGAAACCTACGCGACTTCACCCTGTGTGTCCCATGTGGGACGCATTGGCGCGCCTTTGCGTGCCGAGAGAAAGAGTACCGATGAGTTTCGAGAGCCTGAACCTGAACGAAGTGCTGACGCGCGCCCTGAGCGCCGCCGGCTACACCGAACCCACCGAAGTGCAAGCCGCGGCCATCCCCGCGGCGCTGGCCGGCAAGGACCTGATGGTCAGCAGCCGCACCGGCAGCGGCAAGACGGCCAGCTTCGTGCTGCCGGCGCTGACACGCATCCTGGCCCAGCGCGAGCAGGCCGCCGCCGAACGCAAGGCCAGCGGCCCCGCGAACGGCACGGGCAACGGCCCGCGTGTCACGCCCTTCAGCAACGCCACCCGCGGCCCGCGCATCCTGGTGCTGGCCCCCACGCGTGAACTCGCCATGCAGGTCTCCAAGGCCGCCAGCGACTACGGCCGCTTCGTGCCGGGGCTGCGTGTGGCCACCGTCGTCGGCGGCGTGCCTTACGGCGCCCAGCTTGCCGCACTGCGTGGCCCGCTGGACATCCTGATCGCCACCCCCGGCCGCCTCATCGACCACCTCGGTTCAGGCAAGTGCCAGCTGGGCAACGTCGAGATGCTGGTGCTCGACGAAGCCGACCGCATGCTCGACATGGGCTTCATCGACGACATCCGCCTCATCGTGGACGCCACGCCGAAGCAGCGCCAGACCGCGATGTACAGCGCCACCTTCAGCGGCACCGTCGGCCGCCTGGCCGCCGACCTGCTGCGCGACCCGCTGCGCATCGAAGCCAGCTCGCAGACCGAAGGCCATGCCGACATCGAGCAGCGCCTGCACTGGGCCGACGACTTCGAGCACAAGAACGCGCTGCTCGACCACATCCTGACCGAGCGCAGCATGGAACAGGCCGTGGTCTTCACGAGCACGCAGCGCGACGCCGACTGGCTGGCCGACCGCCTGCACGACATGGGCCACAGCGTGGCCAGCCTGCACGGCGGCATGCCGCAGGGCCGCCGCACCCGCGTGCTGCAGGGCCTGCGCAGCCAGCACCTGCGCGTGCTGGTGGCCACCGACGTGGCCGCGCGCGGCATCGACGTGCCGAGCATCAGCCACGTCATCAACTACGGCCTGCCGATGAAAGAAGAGGACTACGTGCACCGCATCGGCCGCACCGGCCGTGCCGGCCGCGCCGGCCTGGCCGTGACGCTGGCCGAGCGCCGCGACAGCGGCATGATGCACCGCATCCAGCGCTACACCACGCAGCGCATCCCGGTGGCCACCATCGTCGGCCTGGAACCCAAGCGCGCCGAGCCGCCGAAGCCTTTCGACCGCCCGCTGCGCCCGGCCGGCAAGAGCTTCGGCCCGCGCCCGGCCGGCAAGCCCTTCAAGCCCGCCGGCAAGACCTTCAGCAAGGCCGGCCCGCGCCCGGCTCGCTGAGATTCAGCTGCCCAGCAAAAAGCGCCCCGCGGGGCGCTTTTTTCATGTCGGTGTCTGGGATCAAGCTTCCCGCCACGGAACCGGCTCTGCCGGGCCGTTGGCGGACGGCCCCCTTGGGGGGTAGCGAACGCAGTGAGCTTGGGGGTCAAACTCCCAGCAGGTCGACCTCGAAGACGAGCGTCGCATTCGGCGGAATCACGCCGCCGGCGCCGCGTGCGCCGTAGCCCAGGTCGGCGGGGATGGTCAGCACACGTGTGCCGCCGACCTTCATGCCCTGCACACCTTCGTCCCAGCCGCGGATGACCTGGCCTTCGCCGAGGCCGAAGGCAAAGGGCTGGCCGCGGTCCTTGCTGGAATCGAACTTCTTGCCGCGCGAATTGGCGGCGGTGGGGTCGTAGAGCCAGCCGGTGTAGTGCACGCGCACACGCTGGCCGGCCTTCGCTTCGTCGCCGCTGCCGACGGTGGTGTCTTCGTACTGCAGGCCCGAGGGGGTGGTGGTCATGGGGGATCCGTTGAGGATGGAAAGGCCGCGATGATGCCAGCCCAGGCCGCTACGGCCTGCGCCAGCCAGTCGGCAAGTGGGGTTGCGTTCGTCGGCGGCAGGCCCAGCACACCAGCGGCGGCCCGCAAGGCACGCAACACCGCAGCGCCGTCGGCCAGGTCCAGCGGCGTGGCGCCGTTCTGCTTGCTGAGCTTGCGGCCGTCGGGCGCCAGCACCAGCGGCATGTGCAGGTAGCGTGGTGTCGGCAGGTCCAGCGCGCGCTGCAGCAGGATCTGCCGCGCGGTGTTGTCGGCCAGGTCTTCACCGCGCACGACGTCGGTGATGCCCTGTGCGGCGTCGTCCACCACCACGGCCAGCTGGTAGGCCCACAGGCCGTCGGCGCGGTGCAGCACGAAGTCGCCCACGGTGGCGGCCACGTCTTGCTGCATGGCGCCCAGGCGGCGGTCTTGCCAGTGCACCACCCCCTCGACGCGGAAGCGCACCGCGCGCGACGGCCGGCCGTGCAGGCCGCCACCGGGCCCAGGGCGGCAGGTGCCGGGGTAGACACGTTCGGCTTCGGCTTCGTGCGGCACACCGCGCGCCAGCCAGTGCAGCTCGATGTCCTTGCGTGTGCAGCCGCAGTCGTAGGCCAGGCCCGCGGCGCGCAGCTGGCGCAGCGCCGCCGCGTAGGCCGCACCGCGTGTCGACTGCCACCACGGCGGCTCATCCGGCCGCAGCCCGCAGGCGTCCAGCTGGGCGAGGAGGGCCTGCCCGGCACCGGCCACGCAGCGCGGTGTGTCGATGTCCTCGATGCGCACCAGCCAGTCGCCACCGTGGGCGCGCGCGTCCAGCCAGCTGGCGAGTGCGGCCACCAGCGAGCCGGCGTGCAGCAGCCCGGTGGGGGACGGTGCAAAACGGCCGCGGTAGGCCACGGCCGCGCTCAGCAGAGCGGCCCGGCGTGCCGCTGCAGCAGCGCACGCTGCGTCGCCGGGCTCTCCAGCTGGGCCAGCCACCACTGCAGCGCACGGCCCAGGCCCAGCGTGCCGCCCCGTTCGGCGCGCCAGGCGTAATGCATGCTGGCCACGGTGGCGGCGCGCGCCGTCTCCTTCTGCACCAGCGTGCCGGCTTCGAGGTGGGGGCGGGCCAGAGGCTCGGGCAGGAAACCGCAGCCCAGGCAACGCAGCAGCGCTTCGAGCTTCATGCGCATGTTGGGCACCGTCAGCACGTCCTGGCCGGGCAGCAGGTTCAGCGTCATCGGCGCCAGACGCTGGGCGGTGTCGGCCACGGCCACGGCGCGGTGGTGCACGAGCTGCGCGTCGCTGAGCGGCCCGTGCACCGCCGCCAGCGGGTGGTGCGGCGCGACGCAGTAGACAAACGGCACCTCGCCCAGCAGCCGCAGCTCGATGCCACCCGGGTTGGCATGCTGCGCCGAAACGCCAATCGCCAGGTCGACCTGGCCCGTCACCAGCGCCTCCCAGGTGCCGGTGAGCACGTCGGTACGCAGCCGCACGCGGGTCGCCGGGCCGTCGGCAGCGCCGTCGACGCGCACCTCGCAGAAGGCCTGCACCAGCTCGAACACGGTCGGCACCGACAGGATGTCCTCGACGGTGATCGACAGCTGCGTCTCCCAGCCGCTGGCCACGCGGCGCACGCGGTTGGCCACGGCGTCCATCTCTTGCAGCAGGCGGCGGCCTTCGTGCAGCAGCTCGCTGCCGGCAGCCGTCAGCTGGGCCTGGCGCGAGCTGCGGTCGAAGAGCAGCACGTCCAGGGCTTCTTCGAGCTGCCGCACGCTGTAGGTCAGCGCCGAAGGCACCTTGCCCAGTTCACGCGCCGCGGCGGCAAAGCTGCCGGTGCGGGCGATGGTGTCCATCATCACCAGGGCGTCGGGTGTGAGGGCGTTATTGCGGTCGGCCATGGCTTCACTTTAATTGAACGGCCTCGTCAAGGCGTGTCACCCGCCGGCGCGGCAACGCAACCTACATTGCCTGCACTGCAAGGAGCACCTCATGATCACGCTGCGCAAATCTGCCGAACGGGGTTATGCCGACCACGGCTGGCTCAAGAGCTTCCACAGCTTCAGCTTCGCCGACTACCACGACCCGCGCCACATGGGCGTGGGCAACCTGCGTGTCATCAACGAGGACCGCATCGCCCCGGGCACCGGCTTCGGCACGCACGGCCACCGCGACATGGAGATCGTGTCCTATGTGCTCGAAGGCGCGCTGGCGCACAAGGACAGCATGGGTAACGGCGAACCCGGCGCGAACGCATCGGGCA
The DNA here is from genome assembly GCA_947084805.1 of uncultured beta proteobacterium. Lineage (GTDB taxonomy): Bacteria > Pseudomonadota > Gammaproteobacteria > Burkholderiales > Burkholderiaceae_C > Rubrivivax. The sequence goes on from CAMTUD010000029.1 coordinate 18,851, forward strand.
AGGCGGCCGGTGTCATCCGCCCCGGCGACGTGCAACGCATGAGCGCCGGCACCGGTGTGCGCCACAGCGAGTTCAACCATGCCTCTGATGCCACCACGCACTTCCTGCAGATCTGGATCCTGCCCGCGCAGGCCGGCATCGAGCCCGGCTACGAGCAGCAGCACTTCGACGCGGCCGCCAAGCGTGGGCGCCTGGTCACGGTGGCTTCGCCCGCTGGCCCCAAGCACCAGCCGGGTTCGGTGACGCTGCACGCCGACGCCACGCTGCGCGCCGGCCTGTTCACCGGCGACGAAGACGCCGAACTCACGCTGGACCCGGCGCGCATTGCCTACGTGCACCTGGTGCGCGGCAGCCTGCGTGTCAACGACCGCCAGCTGCACGCCGGCGACGCCGCGCGCCTGGACCAGGAAACCCGCCTGGTGCTCGAAGGCGGCGAAGACGCCGAGGTGCTGGTCTTCGACCTTGCACCCTGATCACGATCGCCCCACCGAACAACCCGTCCCGGCACCCGCCACCTTCCACAGGATTCACCCCATGAGCAAGATCGTCATCGTCTACCACAGCGGCTACGGCCACACCCAGAAGGTCGCCGAGGCCGTGGCCGAAGGCAGCGGCGGCACGCTGCTGGCCATCGACGCCGAAGGCAACCTGCCCGAAGGCGGCTGGGAACAGCTGGCGGCGGCGCAGGCCATCGTCTTCGGCTCGCCGACCTACATGGGCAACGTGAGCTGGCAGTTCAAGAAGTTCGCCGACGCGTCGAGCAAGCCCTGGTACATGAAGACCTGGCGCAACAAGCTGGCCGCCGGCTTCACCAACAGCGCCACCCTCAACGGCGACAAGTTCAGCACCGTGCAGTACCTGATGACGCTGAGCCAGCAGCACGGCATGTTGTGGGTCGGCATGGGCATGCACGCCCCCAACGCCAAGCAGCACACGCGCGACGACGTCAACAACCTGGGCGGCTACAGCGGCCTGATCACGGCCACGCCGTCTGACGCCTCGGCCGACGAGATGGTGCCGGGCGACATCGCCACGGCCAAGGCCTTCGGCCAGCGCGTGGCCGAAGCCGCTGCCCTGCTGCGCGGCTGACGACGGCGCTGCCGGCGGCACCGCCGGCAGCTACAGTGCACGCCATGGAAACCCTGGCCGCCCTCTGGCGTGTGCTGCCCTGGCCCGACTGGGTCGCGCTGGCGATGTTCTTTGTCGCCTGGGCCGGCTACGCGCGTTTTGCGCACCAGCGGGCCCGGACCACACCTTCGCTGCTGGCGCTGACCAACCGCGAACGCACCCGCTGGATGCTGCAGGCCACGTGGCGTGACACGCGTGTCATCGACGGCTCGGTGGTGCAGACGCTGTCGGCCAGCCCGTCCTTCTTCGCCAGCACCACCATCCTGATCATCGGCGGGCTGCTGGCCGTGTTGTCGACCACCGACAAGGCCAGCGAGATCGTGCGCGAGATCCCCTTCGCGGTGCGCACCTCGGTGCTGGTGTTCGACCTCAAGGTCCTGCTGCTGACGGCGATCTTCGTCTACGCCTTCTTCCGCTTCACCTGGAGCCTGCGCCAGTACGGTTTTGGCGCGCTGCTGCTGGGCGCGGCGCCGCTGCCCGAGCGCTACACCGACGAAACCCTGCGCACCGCCTTCGCCACCCGCGCCGGCCGCGTGATGGGCCTGGCCGCCGAGGCCTTCAACGACGGCCTGCGCGCCTACTACATGAGCTTCGCGGCCATGGGCTGGTTCCTCTCGCCCTGGGCGCTGATGGCCGGCACGGCCGGCGTCGTCTTCGTGCTCTACCGGCGCGAGTTCCACTCCGACGTGCTGGCCGTGCTGGCCGCCGACGGCACGGTGCCGTAACAGCCACGCCCGCGCCCGCAGCGCCAACGCACCCCACACCGCAGGAGGCCCGTCCCATGCCCCGTCATGCACGCCGCAACGTCCTCGGCCTGGCCTTCGCCAGTCTCGCCACGCTGGTGCTGGCCGGCACGATGCAAGACGCCAGCGCCCAGGGCCGGCCGCTGAAGATCCTGGTCGGCTTCCCGGCCGGCGGTGGCACCGACGCCATCGCGCGCACGCTGGCCGACCGGCTGAAGGACGAGCTCGGCGTGCCGGTGATCGTCGAGAACAAGCCCGGCGCCGGCGGTCAACTCGCGGCGCAGGCGCTGAAGTCGGCCCCGCCCGACGGCAGCACGGTCTTCCTCAGCCACGACCACACCATCAGCGTGCTGCCGCTGGTGGTGAAACAACCGGGCTTCGACCCCGCGAAGGACTTCGTGCCGGTGGCCGGTTTTGCCAGCTTCGTCAACGGCTTCGCGGTCTCACCCGGCACGCCGGCGCGCAGCATGGCCGAGTACGCCGCGTGGGTGAAGGCCAGCGGTCAGGGCAAGGGCGTGGTGGGCGTGCCGGCGCCGGCGTCGACACCCGAGTTCATGGTCAAGGTGCTGGGCGGCCATTACCGGCTCGACCTGGTGCCCGCGCCCTACCGCGGCAGCGCGCCCATGCTGGCCGACATGCTGGGCAACCAGATCGCCGCCGGCGTGGGCTCGGTGCCCGACTTCATCGAGACCCACCGCGCCGGCCGCATCCGCCTGCTGGCCGTGGGCGGCAGCGCACGCCAGACCACGCTGCCCGACGTGCCCACGCTGGCCGAACTGGGCCTGCCCGGCTTCGAGGAAAAGCCCTACTACGGCTTCTTCGCCCCGGCCGGCACGCCCAGGGCCACGCTGGACGGATTCGCCGCTGCGCTGGCCCGCGTGATCGTGCAGCCCGAGGTGAAGGCGCGGCTGACGGCCCTGGGCCTGGCGGTGGAATTCATGGATGCCGCCGCGCTGGCCGCGCGCGAGCAGGCCTACTCCCGCACCTGGGCCGAGATCATTCGCAAGAGCGGTTTCCAGCCTCTGTAGCCTGCGCTTCGCCGGGTGCGGGCTCGCGCAGCAGGGCCCAGGCGGCCACGAGGCCGAAGCCGACGTTGAGCAGCGCGATGAAACCCACCAGCAGCAGCCCCGCCATGTTCAGCGGGTAGGCGCGCATGGCCCAGGTGCACACCGACGACAGCACGTTGAACATCACCATCTGCCAGAACAGCAGACGGCGCGGCTGCCACAGCCGGCCCAGCTTCACCGTGCGCCCTTCACGTCGGCGCCTTCAGACCTGCGCCTTCACTTCGCGGCCTGGCGCTCGTCGGCCAGCTTCGCGCCCGCGGCCAGTGCACGCAGCTTGGCTTCGGCGACGGCCCGGCTCATCGGCGCCAGGCCACAGTTGGTGCAGGCGATGAGGTGCTGGCGCGGCACGAACTGCAGCGCACGGCCGATGGTGTCGGCCACCTCTTCCGGCGTCTCGATGGTGTCGCTGGCGACGTCGATCACACCCACCATCACGTCCTTGCCCTTCAGCAGCGCCATCAGGTCGGGCGGCACGTGCGAGTGGAAACACTCCAGGCTCACCTGCTGGATCGAGCTTTTCGCCAGCGCCGGGAACACCTTCTCGTACTGGCGCCACTCCTGGCCCAGCGTGTTCTTCCAGTCGATGTTGGCCTGGATGCCGTAGCCGTAGCAGATGTGCACGGCGGTGGTGCAGGTCAGGCCCTGGGCAGCGCGTTCCAGCGCCTCGACGCCCCAGGTGGCCGCATCGTCCATGTAGACGTTGAAGGCCGGTTCGTCGAACTGCACGATGTCCACGCCGTCGGCTTGCAGCGCCAGCGCTTCCTGGTTCAGCAGTTCGGCGAAGGCCATCGCGAGTGCGCGGCGGTCGCCGTAGTAGCGGTCGGCCACGGTGTCGACGATGGTCAGCGGCCCGGGCAGCGTGAACTTGATCCTGCGCGTGGTGTGGGCGCGCAGGAAACGCGCCTCGGCGGCGTGCACACGCCCCTTGAGCTGCAGCGCCGCCACGACCTGCGGCACCATGGCCTTGTAGCGGTCGTTGCGGATGCCCATCTCGACCTTGTGCTCGAAGTCGATGCCTTCGACCTGCTCCAGGAAGCCGTGCACGAAGTGCTGGCGGCTCTGCTCGCCGTCGCCGATGACCGACAGGCCCGCGTCTTCCTGGGCCTTGATCCACAGCAGCGTGGCGTCGAGCTTGGCCTGCGCGAGTTCGGCACCCTCGGCCTTCCACTTCGGCCAGAGTTTTTCCGTCTCGGCGAGCCACGAGGGTTTGGGCAGGCTGCCGGCGATGGCGGTGTGAAACATGGGTGCGCTCTCGTTTGGTGTGCGGTCCCGACGCGGGGCCGGCAGGTTACCGCACCCGCGATGCACCCGGTGGCCGGTGGTCTTCGCGCCGCGCTGGCCGCGGCGGTGGTGCCAACGCCGAGCTTCGGGCGGCCCGCGGGGGCCTTGGTCGCCGGCAGGGGTGGCTTGGTCGCATGCCGGCAACGCGGGTGCCGGCTGCGGTTAGGCTGCCAGCCCATGTCGACCGCCGTGCCCGCCCACATCCCCAGCCTCGACCAGCCCTTGCCCGCCGACCTCACCGGCAGCGGCCACGGCTGGTTCACGACTTACCGGCGCTACCCGGTGTTCAGCGTGCCCTGGGCACGCCTGCGCACACGCTCCTTCGGCGTCATCGTGCTGCTGGCGGTGGCGGCGATGGTGGGTCCAGCGCTGGGCGAACCGCTCGACCGCACCCCGCTGGGCAGCTTTGCGCAGCTGGGCCTGCAGCTGGTGCTGCCGCTGCTGCTCGGGCCCTGGCTGGGCAGCCGCGTGCGCGCCCTGGGCCTGCCCGACAAACACGAGTACGCCGCGCTGGTGGCCGCCGTGGTGGCCACCGTGCTCGTGGTACTGGCCTTCCACCAGTTCGCGGCCGAACCGATGAAACAGCGCGTGGCCGAGCTCACCGGGGCGGTCGAGCCCAGCGGCCAGCGCAAGCGCATGTCGGTGGCCATCGGCGTCGTGGTGCAGAGCCCCGAGGAGACGGCCAGGTCGGCGGCAGCCGGCCGCACGCCGATGGACAAGCCCGGCGCCGAGACGCGCTTGAGCAACGCCATCGCCAGCATCGCCATCAGCTTCTGGCTCGGCGGCGGCGCGGCGCTGTGGGGCTGGCGGCGCGAACGTGCCGGCCTGGCGGCGCTGGCGCGTGAACGTGAACTGGTGCAGGCCCAGGCCCGGCGGCGCGAAGCCGAACTGCAGCTCAGCGTGCTGGCCGCGCAGGTGGAACCGCACTTCCTCTTCAACACCCTGGCCGGCGTGCGCAGCGCCATCGCCACCGACCCGGCACGCGCCAGCGAGATGATCGACCGCCTGGTCGACTACCTGCGCGCCGCCATCCCGCGCCTGCGCAGCAGCGGCGGCAGCGAGGCCACGCTGGGCGGGCAGCTGGAGATCGTGCGCGCCTACCTGGGCCTGATGGCCGCCCGCATGCCGCGCCTGCGCTACACCGTGAACGCCGCGCCCGAACTGCTGCTGGCACCCTGCCCGCCGCTGATGCTGATCTCGCTGGCCGAAAATGCCGTCAAGCACGGCGCCGAGCCCAAGATCGGCCCCGTGCACATCGAAGTGCGGGCGCAGCGCAGTGCCGAAGGCGGCCTGGAAGTCACGGTGGCCGACGACGGCGCCGGCTTCGGCGCCAGCGCCGGCGGCAGCGGCATCGGCCTGGCCAACATCCGCGAGCGGCTGCGCCAGATGTACGGCGCGCAGGCCGCGCTGCTGCTCAAGGCGCGCGCCGACGGCGGTGTCGCCGCCACGCTGACCCTGCCACCGGAGTGAACCCATGCCGCACCCCGAGACCCACGTCCCCACCGCGCTGATTGCCGACGACGAGGACCTGCCGCGCGCCGAACTGCGGCGCATGCTGGCTGCGGCCTGGCCCGAGCTGCGCGTGGTGGCCGAGTGTGAACACGGCCCGGCCGCGGTCGAGGCCATCGAGGCGCTGGCGCCTCAGGTCGCTTTCCTCGACATCCGCATGCCGGGCTGCAGCGGGCTGGACGTGGCACGCGCCGCCAGCGGCCGCTGCCACACCGTCTTCACCACCGCCTACGACAGCCACGCCGTGGCCGCCTTCGAGGCCGGCGCGGTGGACTACCTGCTCAAGCCCATCGCGGCCGACCGCCTGGCGCAGGCCGTGGCGCGGCTGCGCGACAGGCTGCAGGGCCACAGCGCCGCGCCCGACCTCGAAGCCCTGGTGCAGCGCCTGGCCGGCCGGCTGCAAGCCGGCGGCGAGGCACCGGCGCGGCTGCGCTGGTTGAGCGCCAGCGTCGGCGACACGATCAAGATGTTCGCCATCGACGAGGTGCTCTTCTTCCAGAGCGACGAGAAGTACACGCGGGTGGTCACCGCCACGGACGAAGCGCATGTGCGCAAGCCGCTGCGCGAGATCGCCGACGGGCTGGACCCCGAGGAGTTCTGGCAGGTGCACCGCGGCGCCATCGTGCGCGCCAGCGCCATCGCCCGCGCCCAGCGCGACGAACTCGGCCGCATCACGCTGCACCTGCGCCAGCACCGCGAGACGCTGGCCGTCAGCCAGGCCTGGGCCTGGCGTTTCAAGCCGCTGTGACGGCGGCCGGCGCACGGTGGCAGCCACGCGCCGGCGATACTGCGGGTTCAAACGCATGCGCTTGACCCGCCCATGACCTCAGCCCCCCTGCCCGACGCCGACGCCCTGCTGCAGGCCGCCCCCGTGGCGCTGCTGCACGTCGGCGCCGACGGCCTGCTGCAGCGCTGCAACGCCGCGGCCCAGGCGCTGTGCGGGCCCGGGGCCACGGTCGGCCTGCCCTGGAGCGGGCTGTTCACCGAGGGGGCCGCCACGGCCTTGCCCGAGCCTGCCACGGCGGGCCCACGCCACCTGGCGCTGCGCCACGGCCCCGGCACCGAGGTCGAGCTCGGCGTGCAGCCACTCGCCGCAGGCGGCTGGATGCTGGCGCTGCAGCCGCTGCGCAGCACCTCCGCCGGCCCGCCGGGCGAGACCGAATCGGTGCTGTCGCTGGCCCTGTCGCTGGCGCACATCGCCGTCTGGCGCCACGACCTGGCCACGGACCGCGTGCACTACAACGCCAGCGCCTTCGAGGCGATGGGCATGCCGCCGCGCCCCGAGGGCCTGTCACTGGCCGAGACACGTGAACTCGTCCACCCCGACGACCTGGCACAGGTGCAGGCGTGGGCGCAGCGGGCCATGGTCCAGGAGGGCCCCACCGACCTGGAAGCCCGCTACCGCCGCGCCGGCGGCGGCTGGCGCCACCTGCTGTCGCGTCGTGTGCTGCAGCGCGACGCCGCCGGCCAGCCGCGGGCCTTCATCGGCGTGGCGCTCGACGTCACCGAACGCCACGCGCAGCAGCGCCACGCCGAGGACATGACACGGCGTTTCGAGCTCGCCACCGCGGCAGCGGGCATCGGCTACTGGGCGCTGGCGCACGGCGAGCAACGCGGCACCTGGAGTCCGGCGCTGCGCACGCTGTTCGACCTGCCGCCGCATGCCCCGGTGCCGACCCTGGCCGAATGGCTGGGCCACCATGTCCACCCCGACGACCGTGAGTCCGTGCGCCGGCAGTTCACCGCCTGGGCGCAGGGCGACAGCGACAGCCTGGCGCTGCCCGTGCGCATCCTGCGGCCCGACGGCAGCCTGCGCTACCTGTCGACGCACTCGCTGATCGAGCGCGGCGGCGCGCAGCGGATGATGTTCGGCGTCGTCATCGACCTCACCGAGCGCCGCAGCGCCGAGCTCGCCCTGCGCAACGCACAGGAGCGCGTGGCGCTGGCCGCGCGCGGTGCCGGCCTGGGCACCTGGGAGCTCGACCTGCAGACCGGCAACGCCTTCTGGGACGAACAGATGTGGCTGCTGCGGGGCCGCGCGCCGCAGGCACGTGCGATGGGCGAAGCCGAGCGCCTGGCCTGCCTGCATCCCGACGACCGCGACGCCGTGCACACGCAGCTGGCCGACGCGCTGGCGCGCGGCGTGCCGTTCGAAAACGAGTTCCGCGTCATCTGGCCCGACGGTCAGCAGCGCTGGCTGGCGTCGCGCTCGGCCGAGATCCGCGACGAGCACAGCGGCGCACGCCGCCGCATCGGCGTGAACTGGGACGTCACCGACGAGCGCAGCGCCGAGGCCACGCGCCGCGAGCGCGAGATGGCACAACGCGAGAGCCTGGCCAAGAGCCGCTTCCTGGCCCGCATGAGCCACGAGCTGCGCACGCCGCTGAACGCGGTGATCGGCTTTGCGCAACTGCTGCAGGCCGACCCCGGCGTCGACACCCCGCACGAACCGGCCCGGCGCCGTCAGGTCGAACACATCCACGCGGCCGGCGAGCACCTGCTGGCGCTCATCGACGACGTGCTCGACCTGTCCAGCCTGGAAAGCGGCGAACTGCGCATCAGCCTGCAGCCGGTGGCACTGGCGCCGCTGCTGGCGCAGACGCTGCCGATGCTGGAGGCGCTGCGCGCCCGCCACGGCGTCGAGCTGCAGCTCGGCGGCGTGGCGGGCGTGGTGAGGGCCGACCCGACGCGGCTGCGCCAGGTGCTGCTGAACGTGCTGGGCAACGCCATCAAGTACAGCCACCGCGGCGGGCATGTGCACGTCGAGGCCCGGCCCGACGGCAGCACGCTGCGGATCCGCATCACCGACACCGGCCGCGGCATGAGCCCCGAGCAGCTGCGCCACCTCTACGAGCCCTTCAACCGGCTGGGGCGGCAGAGCGAAGGCGCCGACGGCGTCGAAGGCTCGGGCATCGGCCTGGCCATCGTGAAGTCGCTGATGGAGCGCATGGGCGGCAGCGTGCAGGTGAGATCGGAAGAGCACACGTCTGAACTCCAGTCA
>CAMTUD010000030.1:0-4102 GCA_947084805.1 uncultured beta proteobacterium
CGACGCTCTTCCGATCTGCGCGCGCCGGCGTGGGTGCCTGCAGCGTGTCGGCCAGCGCGCCGGGGGCGCGCCCGGTCAGCACGGCCAGCGCGTTCATGGCCTGGGTGGCGCTGGACTGCAGCGCCGGGACCTGCGCGCGCGTCTGCTCGACGGCGGTTCTTGCCTGCTCGACGTCGAGCTGCGTCACCAGCCCCGCCTCGGCACGCCACTGCACGATCTGCAGCGTCTGCTGCTGGCTGGCGAGGCTTTGCTGCGCGTTGGCCAGCCGCACCTGCGTGCCGCGCAACTGCAGCAGGTTCAGCGCCACCTCGGCGGCCACGGCCACGCGCGTGGCGTCCAGCGTCACGGCGCTGGCTTCGGCGCTGGCGTCGGCGGCGCGCAGGCCGGCGGCGCTGCCACCCCACAGGTCGGCGTCCCAGCGCGCATCGATGCCGGCGGCGTAGCGCTGGGCGGTGGCCGTGCCTTCAGTGCGGCTGGCTTGCGCCGAACCGCTGCCGCTGACCGAGAGCGTGCGGCCGGCTGCGGTGAGGTCACGCTGCGCACGTGCCTGGCGCAGGCGGGCCTGCGCCGCGGCGATGTCGGTGCTGCCGGCCAGGGCCTGTTCGACCAGGGGCGGCAGCACGGGCTCGTCGAAACGCCGCCACCATTGCGCCAGCGCCGCGACCTCGCCCGTGGCCGGCGCCGCGGCACTCCACCCGGCCGGAACCGGCAGCGGCGTCGCCAGCGGTGCGGGCTGCTGCAGCGAGGCGCAGCCCGACAGCCCCAGCACGGCCAGGGCAAGAGTGGAAACGATCGAACCCGGTGACATCCAGCGCATGAGGCCATGATGCGCGTGCTGCCGTTGCTGCCTTGTGCGCTGCCGCATGAAGCTGCGTAAATCTCGCCGCCGGCCGGGGCTGCCGGCCAGTTCGATGCCCAGGCTACTGGAAGGCCACCTCGGCAAAGCTGCGCAGCTTGCGGCTGTGCAGTGCACCCGGGCGTTCCTGGCGCAGCAGTTCCACCGCGCGCATGCCGATGCGCAGGTGCTGGTCGACACGCTCGCGGTAGAAGGTGTTGGCCATGCCGGGCAGCTTGATCTCGCCATGCAGCGGCTTGTCGCTCACGCACAGCAGCGTGCCGTAGGGCACACGGAAGCGGAAGCCGTTGGCGGCGATGGTGGCGCTTTCCATGTCCAGCGCCACGGCGCGGCTCTGGCTGAAGCGGCGCTCGGGGCCGGCGTTGGGCAGCAGCTCCCAATTCCTGTTGTCAGTGCTCGCGACCGTGCCGGTGCGCAGGATGCGCTTGAGCTCGTAGCCTTCGAGCTTCGTGATCTCGGCCACCGCCTGCTCGAGGGCGACCTGCACCTCGGCCAGCGCGGGAATCGGCACCCACAGCGGCAGTTCCTCGTCGAGCACGTGGTCCTCGCGCATGTAGGCGTGGGCCAGCACGTAGTCACCGAGCTGCTGCGTGTTGCGCAGGCCGGCGCAGTGGCCCAGCATCAGCCAGGCGTGCGGGCGCAGCACGGCCACGTGGTCGGTGATGGTCTTGGCGTTGGCCGGGCCGACGCCGATGTTGACCATCGTGATGCCGCTGTTGTCGGGCCGACGCAGGTGGTAGGCCGGCATCTGCGGCAGCCGCGGCGGCGCCACGCCGAGCTCGTCGCCCGGCCGCGCGCCGGTGCCGCTGCGCCGCGTGATGAGGTTGCCGGGTTCGACGAAGGCCTCGTACTCGCTGTCGGCGTCGGCCATCACGGCGTGGCCGAGCTTGATGAACTCGTCGATGTAGAACTGGTAGTTCGTGAACAGCACGAAGTTCTGGAAGTGCTCGGGCGCGGTGCCGGTGTAGTGACGCAGGCGGTGCAGCGAGTAGTCGACACGCGGCGCCGTGAACAGCGACAGCGGCTGCGCTTCGCCCGGCGCCGGCTGGTGCGTGCCGTTGGCGATGCCGTCGTCCATCGCCGCCAGGTCGGGCAGGTCGAAGCGGTCGCGCATCAGCAGCCGCCGCTCATGGCCCATGCTGCCTTCGAGGTGGTCGTGCTCGGCCAGCGAGAAGTGCACCGGGATCGGCTGCGCGCTGGTGCCCACTTCGATGGCCACGCCGTGGTTCTTCAGCAGCAGGCGGAACTGCTCGAGGTAGTAGTTGGCGAAGAGGTCGGGCCGCGTGATCGTGGTCTCGAAGCTGCCGGGGCCGGCCACGAAGCCGTAGCTCAGGCGCGAATCGGCGCGTGCCACGGTGTCGGTGCGCACCCTCACGAAGGGGTAGCAGGCGCGCACGTGCTGGCCGTCGTCTTCGCCGGCGACGAAGCGGCGCAGGCTGTCGCGCAGGTGTTCGATGCTGCTGCGGTAGATGGCCTGCACCTGGGCCAGCGCGGCCTCGGCGTTGTCGAAGCGGGCCGGGGCAATGAAGAGGGGAAGCGAGGTCATGTCGGATTCTTTTCTTGTTATGGTCACCCGATTATCGGTGACCCGACATGACGTTCGGGGGCTGCGGGCCTACAGGATGTATCGCGACAGGTCTTCGTTGTGCGCCAGGTCGGCCAGCCGCGAGTCCACCGCGGCGGCGTCGATGCTCACCGTCTGACCGCTGAGGTTGGGCGCGTCGAAGCTGATCTCGTCGAGCAGCCGCTCCATCACCGTGGCCAGGCGGCGCGCGCCGATGTTCTCGGTGCGCTCGTTGACCTCGAAGGCGATCTGCGCCAGGCGCTTCACGCCCGCGGGCTGGATCTCCAGCGTCACGCCTTCGGTGGCCAGCAGCGCCTGGTACTGCTTGACGAGGCTGGCGTGGGTGCTGGTGAGGATGGCCTCGAAGTCCTCGACGCTGAGCGAGCTGAGTTCGACGCGGATCGGGAAACGTCCCTGCAGTTCGGGGATCAGGTCGCTGGGCTTGGCCAGGTGGAAGGCGCCGCTGGCGATGAAGAGCATGTGGTCGGTCTTCACCGGCCCGTACTTGGTGCTGACGGTGGTGCCTTCCACCAGCGGCAGCAGGTCGCGCTGCACACCCTGGCGGCTGACCTCGGCGCCCTGGGTTTCCTGGCGCGAGGCCACCTTGTCGATCTCGTCGATGAAAACGATGCCGTTGCCCTCGGCGTTGGCCAGCGCGGCGGCGCGGATCTCGTCCTCGTTGACCAGCTTGCCGGCTTCCTCGTCGACGAGCAGCGTGCGTGCCTCGGCGATCTTCAGCTTGCGTGTCTTGCGCCGCTGCGCGCCGGCCTGCGAGAACAGGCCCTTGAGCTGCTCGGTCATCTCTTCCATGCCGGGCATGCCCTGGGCGCCCAGGATCTCCAGCGTCGGCCTGGCTTCGGCCACGTCGAGTTCGATCTCCTTGTCGTCCAGCGTGCCTTCACGCAGGCGCTTGCGCATCACCTGGCGGGCGGTGTTTTCGGCCGGCGCGGGCTCGGCGGCGAAGCCGATGGCGCGTGACCGTTCGTCGCGTGTGTCGCGGGGCGGCGGTACCAGCACGTCGAGGATGCGGTCCTCGGCGGCGTCCTCGGCAGCGGCGCGCTTGACGCGCATCTGGCGCTCACGCTCCTGCTTGACGGCCACGTCCATCAGGTCGCGCACGATGGTGTCGACGTCCTTGCCGACGTAGCCCACCTCGGTGAACTTGGTCGCCTCGACCTTGATGAAGGGCGCGTCGGCCAGCCGCGCCAGGCGGCGCGCGATTTCGGTCTTGCCCACGCCGGTGGGGCCGATCATCAGGATGTTCTTGGGCGTGATCTCGGTTTTCATCGCGCCGGGCACCTGCTGGCGCCGCCAGCGGTTGCGCAGCGCGATGGCGACGGCACGCTTGGCCGCGTTCTGGCCGACGATGTGGCGGTCGAGTTCGGAGACGATCTCCTGCGGGGTCATGGCTGAGTTCATTGAGTTGGAGCAGCGCGCGATGAGGACGAAAGGCTAGGCTGCCCTCGGCAAGGAGGGCCTGCGATGGACAGGATGCGATGCCACTGGCTTGCACGGGGCTTGGGCGCGGGCGTGGCGCTGGTCGTGGCGGGCTGCGCCACGGTGCCCCGCGGCGGCGCCCTGCAGGTGCTGCAGCTGGAGGTGGTGACACCGCAGGGCGCGGCGCTGGCCGGCGCGCGCTGCGAGCTCGACAGATCGGAAGAGCACACGTCTGAACTCCAGTC
>CAMTUD010000031.1:0-16723 GCA_947084805.1 uncultured beta proteobacterium
GATGATGTCGGCCACGATGCGCATGCTCGGCGCGGGCGGGTAGATGGAGGTGTTGCGGACCATGAACTCCTTGAGGATGGCGGTCTGGATGGTTCCGCTCAATTGCGCCGGCGACACGCCCTGCTCTTCGGCCGCCACCACGTAGCCAGCCAGCACCGGCAGCACCGCGCCGTTCATGGTCATGGAGACACTGACCTTGTCCAGCGAAATATGGTCGAACAGGATTTTCATGTCCTCCACGCTGTCAATCGCCACGCCGGCCTTGCCGACGTCGCCCGTCACGCGCGGGTGGTCGCTGTCGTAGCCGCGGTGGGTGGCCAGGTCGAAGGCCACGCTGACACCCTGCCCGCCCGCGGCCAGCGCCTGACGGTAGAAGGCGTTGCTGTCTTCGGCGGTGGAAAAGCCCGCGTACTGGCGGATCGTCCACGGCCGCACCGCGTACATCGTGGCCTGCGGGCCGCGGATGTAGGGCGGAAAGCCGGGCAGCGTGTCGGCCAGCGCGGGCTGCGGCAGCGCGGCGATGTCGGCCGCGGTGTACAGCGGCTTGACGGCGATGCCCTCGGGCGTGTGCCAGCCCAGCGCAGCGACGTCGCCGCCGGGCGCCGACTTCGCGGCGGCCTGCTGCCACTGCGCCAGCGTCGGCTGCGCGAACTCGGGCGCGTTCTTTTCTTCACTCATGCATCTGCTCCTCATCCTGCCCGCCGCGTGGCGACAGATTATGCATAATTATGAATTCAAAACCCACGTCAAGCTGACACGCCCGCCTTGTCCGCCCTCGCCGAACCCCGCCCGCCCTTGTCGCCCCGCGCCCTGTACCAGGACGTGGCCGAGCGCCTGCGCCAGCAGATCTTCGCGCGTGAGCTCGAACCCGGCGGCTGGATCGACGAGATGAAGCTCGCCGCCGCCTTCGGCATCAGCCGCACGCCGCTGCGCGAGGCGCTGAAGGTGCTGGCCGCCGAAGGGCTGGTGACGATGAAGGTACGGCGCGGCGCCTACGTCACCGAGATGTCGCGCGACGACGTGGCGCAGATCTACCACCTGCTGGCGCTGCTGGAAAGCGACGCTGCGGCCACGGTGGCCGCACAGGCCAGCCCGGACCAGCGCGCCGAGTTGGCCGCGCTGCACGCGCAACTCGAGAAGCAGGTGCGCCGGCGCGACGAGTTTTTCGCCGCCAACGAACGTTTCCACGTCACGCTGCTGCAGGTGGCAGGCAACCGCTGGGCGCTGCAGACGGTGCAGGACCTGCGCAAGGTGATGAAGCTCAACCGCCACCACTCGCTGTTCAAGCAGGGGCGGCTGGCCGAGTCGCTGGCCGAGCACCGGGCGCTGATGCAGGCCATCGAGGCGCACGACGCGGCAGCCGCAGCGCGACTGATGAAGGCCCACTTCGAGAGCGGGCTCGAAGCGGCGTAGCGTGGGCCCCCAAGCTCACTGCGTTCGCTACCCCCCAGGGGAGACGAGCCGGACCGGCGGAGCCGGATCCGCGCAAGGCCTTGATGGCCATACGCCACCGAGACGGCGGCGCCAGCAAAGGGAAAAGCCGCCTTTCGGCGGCCTTTCCTGACCCGAAACACGCCTTGCGGCGTGTCGGCTTACTTCGTGACGACGCTGGCAGCGGCCGAAGCGGCGGCGGCAACCGCGTTGGCGGCGCCCATGGCGGCCGACGCGGTGTCAGCCACGGCGGAGGCAGCGCTGGCAGCAGCGTCAGCCACGGCAGCGGCGGGGGCGGGAGCGGGGGCAGGCGCGGGAGCTTCGGCCTTCTTGCCGCAAGCGGCGAGGGCGAAGGCGGCAACCAGGGTAGCGATGGCGAGGGACTTGTTCATGGGTGTCTTCAATGGTGGTGGAGGGTCGGGAACCGAAACGTCTGGCGGGTCACCCCTTGCGATGCAGGGACAACCCATACTCAAATTCGGTTCGCAAGGCCGACACCCGGCGAACCTGACCCAGAATTATAGCGAAACTAAGGGGTATCCCTAGAGACCCAGGGTTCTGACCGCCAATGCGCGCTCGGACCGTTGCAATGCCGCGTCGGTCTCTTCGCACCATTGACGTGCGCGGCGCTCGTCCAGCGCCACCCTGCCGCGCCAATGCTGGGCGTCGATGAGTTGCACGCTGACCGCGCCATCGCAGGTCAGCAGCGTCGGCAGGTCACGCGCCAGTTCCTCGGGCGCCTGCCAGCCTTCGATGGCATGCGCCCAGGGTGCTCGCCAGGCGTTGAAACGCGGGCAGTGCCGCGGCAGTTCGTCGAAACGCGCCGCCAGCAGCACCAGCCGGCGCTGCGGCAGGCGCAGCCAGTCGGTCAGCGCCTGCAGCAATGCCGGGTCGTCCAGCGGCCAGTCGGCGAAGCTCGGGTCGACGGCGACGATGCGGCGGGCGCCCTGCGCCATCGCGGTCGTGAAGCCCCACTGCAGTGCGCCATGCCAGCCGCGGCGGCTGTCGATGACGGGCAGCGCGGGCGGCGCGGGCGCCGTCATGCCGCCACCTCGTGCAGCCAGCCGGCGGCGCGCCAGTCCTGCAGCAGTTCGGCAGCGCCGGCGCTGAGGCCAACGCGCTCGCGTGCCGAGAGCTGCCGCGCGTCGGCCAGGCAACGCATCAGCCGTGCGTCGCGGCCGGCGGCGACGAAGGACTCGCCGTTGACGAAGACGTGACGGCTGTCGTAGGCCATGCGCGTGCGGGGATCGAGCTGCAGCCGGGCGCCCGGGTCGGTGGCATCGGCATCGCGGCCGTCGAACCAGACGTTCGGCTTGGGCTCGGTGAGGATCTCGCCCAAGGCACGCGGCAAGGCCAGCGGGTCGGCCAGATGGCGCTGCAGGGCCTGCCTGGCGAAGGCTTCCAGCGCCGGCGGAATGGCCGCCGGCTGGGTCGTGGCCGGCTGCCGGGGGTCGCGGTACAGCCCGGGGGCGCCTTCGTCTTCGGACAGGCGCAGCAACAGCTCACGCGCCAGCTCGCCGGCGGCCGGCACGCGGAAGCCGGCCGAGCAGGTCATGCAGTCGCCGTCGACCGCGGTGCCGTCGTGGCCCCAGTAGGGCGGCAGGTAGAGCATGTCGCCGGGTTCCAGCACCCAGTCCAGGCTCGGCTCGAAGTCGCGCAGGCGCTTCAGCGGCGCCCCTTCCACCCAGGCCGGTTCACCACCCCGCGTGGGCGGCGACACACGCCAGCGCCGGCGACCCTGGACCTGGATCAGGAACACGTCGTAGGCATCGACATGCGGGCCCACACCACCCCCGGGGCTGGCCCAGGACACCATCAGGTCGTCCAGTCGCGCGTCGGGCACGAAACGGAAGCGCGAGAGCATCTCGTGCGCCGCCGGCACGTGCAGGTCCAGGCCCTGCACCAGCAAGGTCCAGCCCGGGCGCGCCAGCGGCGGCAATGCACGCCGCGGCAGCGGGCCGTGGCGCACCTGCCAGTCCTGCGGCCGCGGGCCCTTGCACTGCACCAGGCGCGACTCCACGCCGTCACGCCCGGCCAGTTCGAACAGCGCCGGCCGCTCCAGCGGCGGCACCACGCCAGGCCAGGCCTGGCGCACGAGCAGGGGCTTCTTCTGCCAATGCCGCCGCATGAAGGCGGCGGGGCTCAGGCCGCCGAGCAGCGGCGTTGCGGCATTCACGTCCATCGCGCCATTCTGGCCCATGCCGCGGTGCCTGCGGCGCAGGGCGGATGCGGCCGCGAGCCCACCCGCCAGACCCTGTGCCATCATTCCCGCATGATCATTTCCGACCCCTGCGTGGTGAGCCTGAGCTGGACGCTCAGCGACGGCCAGAACCGCCCCATCGACGAACTGGCCGAGCCGGTGGAGTTCTTCTTCGGCGGCGACGACCTGCTGCCCAAGGTGGAAGAGGCGCTGGCCGGCCACGCCACCGGCGCCGAGTTGCAGCTGCACCTGGAGCCCGAGCACGCCTTCGGCGACTACCGCGCCGAGCTGGTGTGTTTCGAGGACCGCAAGCTCTTCCCCGAACAGCTCGAGACGGGCATGGCCTTCGAGGGGCTGCCCAAGGGCCACGCGACACCCGACATGCCGGCCGACAACGTCTACATCGTCACCGAGATCTACCCGTCGCACGTGGTGCTCGACGGCAACCACCCGCTGGCCGGCATGTCGCTGCGCCTGGCGGTGAAGGTGCGCGACGTGCGCGAGGCGACGCCGCAGGAGATCGAAGCCAGGAGCCTCGGCAGCTCGACGCTCAGCGTGCTGGCCGGCACGCCGGCGGCAGCGCCGGGCACGCTGCACTGAGCGCGGCCGCGCCGCTGCCGCCGCCACATCGCGCACGCATGACGCCCCGCATCGAAGTCAAGATCCTGGACCCGCGCCTGCACGCGTGGGGCCTGCCGAAGTACCAGACCGCCCTGGCCGCCGCCATCGACCTGATGGCCTGCCTGGACGCCCCGCTCGTGCTCAGGCCGCAGGCCGCAGCGGTGTTGATCCCCACCGGCCTGGCGCTGCACATGAACTCGGCTGCGCTGTGCGCCGTGATCCTGCCGCGCTCGGGTCTGGGGCACAAGAAGGGCCTGGTGCTGGGCAACAGCGCCGGCCTCATCGACGCCGACTACACGGCCCAGTGTTTCATCAGCGCGTGGAACCGGAATCCGCCGGGCTCGGAACAGGACATCCTGATCAACCCCGGCGACCGCATCGCGCAGATGATCTTCCTGCCGGTGGTGCGGCCCGAGTTCCTCGTCGTCGATGAATTCACCGCGCCCAGCGAACGCGGCGAAGGGGGCTTCGGCTCGACGGGCGTCGCCTAGCCAGCTCGCCGCGCAACGGCTTGACGGCCGGCGCCGTGCGCGCCACCTCGGCCCCGCCTACCGTGGCGGCTTCGGCGCACGCAGCGCCATCTCGCGCACCAGCATCCGCGCCAGCGCCAGCTTGTCGCCTGGCGGCAGTTCGGTCTCGCCCTGCGCGTCCACCAGCACCAGCGTGTTGTCGTCGCGGCCGAAGGTCGACGGGCCGTGGTTGGCCACGATCAACGGCACAGCCTTGCGTTGGCGCTTGGCGCGCGCGTGTTCGACGATCTTCTCGCTCTCGGCCGCGAAGCCCACGCACCAGGGGCGCTGCGCCTCCGGCAGGCGCGCCACCGCAGCCAGGATGTCGGGGTTCTCGGTCAGCGTCAGCGTGGGCGCGGCGCCGCCGACGTCCTTCTTCACCTTCTGCCCGGCCACCTGCAACGGCCGCCAATCGGCGACGGCGGCGGTGGCCACGAAGAAGCCGTGCGCCGGCGCCAGCGGCAGCACGGCGTCGAACATCTGCTGCGCCGTCTGCACGTCGATGCGCTGCACGCCGCGCGGCGTGGGCAGGTGCACCGGGCCGGCCACCAGGGTGACCTTCGCGCCGGCCTCGGCCGCGGCGCGCGCGATGGCAAACCCCATCTTGCCGCTGGAATGGTTGCTGATGCCGCGCACCGGGTCGATGGGCTCGAAGGTCGGGCCGGCGGTCACCAGCACGCTGCGGCCGGCCAGCAACTTGGGCTGGAAGAAGGCGATCAGTTCGTCGCGAAGTTCGTCGGCTTCGAGCATGCGGCCGTCGCCGATCTCGCCACAGGCCTGGTCGCCTGCGGCCGGGCCCAGCACGGCGGCGCCGTCGGCGACGATCTGCGCCACGTTGCGCTGCGTCGCGGGGTGGGCCCACATTTCGCGGTTCATCGCCGGCGCCACCAGCAGCGGGCAGGTGTCGATGGGCCGCGCCAGGCACAGCAGGGCCAGCAGTTCGCCGGCGCGGCCTTGCGCCAGCTGGGCGATGAAGTCGGCGCTGGCCGGGGCCACCAGGATGGCGTCGGCCTGCCGCGACAGGTTGATGTGCGGCATGGCGTTGGGCTCGCGCGTGTCCCACTGGCTGGTGTGCACGGCACGGCCGCTCAGCGCCTGCATCGTGGCCACGGTGATGAACTGCTGCGCGGCGTCGGTCATCACCACCTGCACGGTGGCACCGGCGCGCACCAGTTCGCGCGTCAGCTCGGCGGCCTTGTAGCAGGCCACGCCGCCAGTCAGGCCGAGGACGATGTGCCTGCCTTGCAGGGCCTTGGGGATGGACATGGGGCGGGACTCTAGCAGCCGCTCTGCGGCTGTCGCCGCGCGGCAAAGCCCCCGCGACCGGCTGAGGCTCTGGCTTGCCAATTTTCAGTAAGTACTGAAACTTCGATATCGTCCGCGGAATTCCTCTCATACCACCGGCCCCGCCATGACCCAGCTTTCCCCGCTCGTCAGCAGTTTTGTCGGCCACTTCGGCGAGATGGGCAGCCGCTGGGGCATCAACCGCACCGTGGGGCAGATCTACGCACTGGTCTTCGTGGCGCCGGCGCCGGTGCACGCCGACGACATCGCCGAGAAGCTGGAGTTCAGCCGCAGCAACGTCAGCATGGGCCTGAAGGAACTGCAGGCCTGGCGACTGGTGAAGCTGCGCCACTTTCCCGGCGACCGGCGTGAGTACTTCGAGGCCCCGGCCGACGCCTGGGAGGTCTTCCAGACGCTGGCCGCCGAACGCCGCCGGCGCGAGATCGAACCCACGCTGTCGATGCTGCGCAACGCGCTGCTCGAACACCCGTCCAGCGACGAAGACCGCATCGCCCAGGCCCGCATGCGCGACATGCACGACCTCATCGAGCTGATGACGAGCTGGTTCGACGACGTGCAGCGGCTGGACCAGCAGACGCTGTCGCAACTGATGAAGATGGGCGCCAAGGTGCAGCGTGTGCTCGAGTTCACCGGCAAGTTCAAGACCACCCCCGCCGCGAAGGAAGCCGCCTGATGGACGCCCTGCTCCTGGCCCGCATGCAGTTCGCGGCCAACATCACCTTTCACATCCTGTTCCCGACCATCAGCATCGCGATGGGCTGGACGCTGCTCTTCTTTCGCCTGCGCTGGCTGAAGACACACGACGACGCCTGGCTGATGGCCTACCGCTTCTGGACCAAGGTCTTCGCGCTGACGTTTGCGCTGGGCGTGGTCAGCGGCATCACGATGAGTTTCCAGTTCGGCACCAACTGGCCGGGCTACATGGAACGTGTGGGCAACATCGCCGGGCCGCTGCTGGGCTACGAGGTGCTGACGGCCTTCTTCCTCGAGGCCACCTTCCTCGGCGTGATGCTCTTCGGCCACGGCAAGGTGAGTGAACGCGCCCACCTCGTCGCCACCTTCCTGGTCGCTTTCGGCACCACGATGAGCGCCTTCTGGATCCTGGCGCTGAACTCGTGGATGCACACACCGGCCGGCCACGTGATCCGCGAAAACGGCGAGTTTTTCGTGCAGTCGTGGGCGGCCGTCATCTTCAACCCGAGCTTCCCCTACCGCCTGGTTCACGTGCTGCTGGCCTCGGGGCTGACGGTGGCCTTCGTGCTGGCCGGCGTCAGCGCCTGGCAGCTGCTGAAGGGCAAGGCCAATGCGTCCACCGCCAAGGTGCTGCGCACCGGGTTGACGGTGGGTGCGGTGCTGATTCCGCTGCAGATCCTGGCCGGCGACATGCACGGGCTGAACACGCTGCAGCACCAGCCGCAGAAGGTGGCCGCGATGGAAGGCATCTGGAAGACCGAGCGCGGCGCGCCGCTGTTGCTGTTCGCGGTGCCGGATGAAACCACGCGCAGCAACCACTTCGAGATCGGCATCCCCAGGCTGGCCGCGCTGATCCTCACGCACGACCCCGACGGCGAGATCCGCGGTCTCGACGAGTTCAAGGGCGCCAAGGGCTGGGAACACCCGCCCGTGAAGCCGCTGTTCTACGGCTTTCGCATCATGGTCGGCACCGGCATGCTGATGCTGGCCTTCAGCTGGGCCGGGCTGTGGCTGTATCGGCGCCGCGCCTGGGTGGCCGAGCGGCTGCCGCGGCCGCTGCTGTGGGGCCTGGCAGGCATGAGCTTTTCGGGCTGGCTGGCCACGGTGTCGGGCTGGTACGTCACCGAGGTCGGGCGCCAGCCGTTCATGGTCTTCGGCCTGGTGCGCGTCGACGAGATGGCCTCGGCGGTGCCCGCGCCGATGATCGCGTTCACGCTGGCGCTCTACGTCACGGTCTACCTCGCGCTCATCGTGGCCTATGTCAGCGTGGTGAAGTACATGGCCGAAAGGCCGGTGGACATGCATGTTGCGCCCACGGCTTCACCGCTCGGAGCGTCGGCATGAGCTGGGCCACCGCGCTGCCCATCGTCTTCATGGCGCTGATGGGCCTTTCGATGCTGCTCTACGTGGTGCTGGACGGCTACGACCTCGGCGTCGGCCTGCTGCTGCACCGGGCCACCGACGAGCAGAAGGACACCATGATCGCCAGCATCGGCCCCTTCTGGGACGCCAACGAGACCTGGCTGGTGCTGGGCGTGGGCATCCTGCTCATCGCCTTCCCGAAGGCCCACGGCATGGTGCTGGGCGCGCTCTACCTGCCGGTGGCGCTGATGCTGGTGGGGCTGATCCTGCGCGGCGTGGCCTTCGACTTCCGCGTCAAGGCGCACGACGGGCACAAGCCGCTGTGGAACTTCGCCTTCTTCGCCGGCTCGGGCATCGCCGCAGCGTCGCAGGGCTGGATGCTGGGGCGATACATCACGGGGCTGCAGGAAGGCTGGCCCTACATGCTGTTCGCCGCGGCCATCGCGCTGCTGCTGCCCGCCGCCTACGTGCTGCTGGGCGCAGGCTGGCTGATCATGAAGACCGAGGGTGAACTGCAACGGCAGGCCGTGAAGTGGGCCAAGCTGGCGTGGGCGCCGCTGGTGGTGGGCATGGGCCTGATTTCGCTGGCCACGCCGGTCGTCAGCGAGACGGTGCGCGGCAAGTGGTTCAGCATGCCCGAGTTCATCGCGCTGCTGCCCATTCCGCTGATGACGCTGGCGGCGCTGGTGGGCGCGCGTGCGATGCTGAATTCGCACCGGGTGCTGGGCAAGGCCTGCTGGCTGCCCTTCACGCTGACGGTGTCGGTGTTCCTGCTCGGCGCCATCGGCCTGGCCTACAGCCTCTTCCCCTACGTGGTGATGGACCGGCTGACCATCTGGCAGGCGGCCAGCGCCACCGAGAGCCTGGCGGTCATCGCCATCGGCTGCGCCATCACCGTGCCCACCATCCTGGGCTACACGGTGTTCTCCTACCGCGTGTTCTGGGGCAAGGCCACCGCGTTGCGCTACGCGTAGGTCGCCGCGGCGGCCCCGGAGCCATCAGGCTCCGTGGCACTTCTTGTACTTCTTGCCGCTGCCGCAGGGGCACGGGTCATTGCGGCCCGGCGTCGGCTCGACGCGTCGTGTTTCGGGCTTGGGCGCGAAGTCGACCCAGAACAGGCGCAGGTCCTGCACCGCCATGCAGGCCTCGGACAACAGATCGTCACGTGCAGGCGCGCCCTTGGGGTAGTGGCTGGCGACGTGGGCCTTCCACTCGTCGCTGTCGGGCGGCATCAACAGCGCGGCAACCTGGTCGAAGGCCTGGCTGAAGAGCTCCTGGGCCTGCTCGTCGGCAGGCTCGGTCCACAGGTCGGGAAAGGCCTCGACACCGGCGAAAAAGCCATCGGCCCACAGGCTGCCGGTCTGGAACGCAGCCGCCTGCGCCTCGGGCATGGCCTCTTGCTCGACCATCTGCCGGCGGTCCTCGTCGGTGACCTCGGCGATCAGCGGGTCCAGCCGCAGCCAGTCGGGTGCATCGATCAGCGCCTCGGGGTCGAGCTGGTCGCACAGCACCTTCAGCCGCACCTGCAGGGCGTGCAGGCCGCGTTCGTGGTCTTCGGGGTCGGCGTAGGCGCGCTCGAAGGCGTCGCCGCACAGCGCGGGCAGCCAGTCGTCGGGCGGCGGCAGGCGCGGCGCGGCGGCCAGGGCGGCCAGGAACCCGTCGACCCATTCGAAGCTGATGCCGGGTTCGAAGCCGGCCAGCCGTTCGCAGGCGGCGTCGAAGGCTTCCAGTTCGGCGGGGGAGTTCTGGCGCGGCGGTCTGGGGTTCATGGCGGGGGTTCGGCGGGCCATGCGGCCTGCGGGGGACGGGGATGCAGGCGCGCCATCGCATGCACGTCGGCAAAAACACCGTCACGCAGCGCATACGCGCGGTGCGTGCCTTCGTGGCGGAAGCCGAAGCGTTGGTAGAGGCGGATGGCGCGGTTGTTGTCGGTGAAGACGGTGAGTTCGATGCGCAGGACCTGCGCCCAGCGGTCGGCGTAGTCGCAAAGCGCCTGCATCAGCGCCGCGCCGACACCCTGGCCCTGGGCCTCGGGCTCGACGCTGATGCCCAGCATCGCCACGTGGCGGCGGCGCAGCTGCGGCGCCGGGTGCAGGCCGGCACTGCCGACGACGCGGCCGTCGACCTCGGCCACCAGATGCATGTCGACGGCGTGAGGCTCGCTCTGGGCGTCCAGGCGCTTGCGCCACATCTCCTCGCTGGGCATGGGCAACTGCATCAGGTTCGCGTAGACATCGGCCTGGCCCATCATGCGGACGAAATCGGCCGCGTCGGCGGGCCGGGCACGGCGCACGAGGACGGCTGCGGGGGCAAGGTCGGGCACGGGGCACTCGAATGAGCGTGGCGAAAACGCCAACCGCAGTGTCCCACGGGCCGCGTTGTCACCAAAATGGCATGACGCGGCGGGATCATCGCGGGGCATGCTTCTTGCGGGGTGTTTCACCACAGCTGGGCGGCAACGTCAAGCCGGATTTCTTCCAACGCGCAATGTTCTGCCCTGCCGCTCCGGTGGCAGGGCTTCGTTGCATAGTCTTGCTACAAGGCTGCACCACGCGGTGCGGCTTCACTTTTTTCTTGAAGGCGAACAAGTGATGAACAACCGGGACTGGATGGTCTTTTCGCCCACCGCCGTGGCCGTGGCCGTGGCCGTGGTTTTTGTGGCCGCCGCGCCTGCACTGGCGCAGAACACCACCGCCGCCGTCGGCGGCCAGGTGACGGGCGCCGACGGCAAGCCCGTGGCCGGCGCCACGGTGACCATCCTGCACCTCGACTCGGGTTCCACCAACACGGTCACCACCGACGCCGACGGCCGCTACGGCGCGCGCGGCCTGCGTCCGGGCGGCCCCTACACCATCACCATCAGCAAGGCCGGCCAGACCGACCGGCGCGAAGGTGTGTTCCTGACGCTGGCCGAGAGCGGCACCGTCAACGCCCAGCTCGGCGTGGCGGCGCAGACCATCGTCATCACCGGCCGTGGTGTTGCCGACCAGTTCAACAAATCGGCGATGGGCGCCGGCACCAACATCGGCAGCCGCGAACTCGCGGCGCTGGCCTCGGTGCAGCGCAACCTGGCCGACTACGCCCGCACCGACCCGCGCCTGTCGCAGACCGACAAGGAACGCGGCGAGATCTCGGCCGGCGGCCAGAACACACGCTTCAACTCGATCACCATCGACGGCGTCACCGTCAGCGACACCTTCGGCCTCGAGTCGAACGGCCTGCCGACGGCCAAGCAGCCGATCTCCATCGACGCCATCCAGTCGGTGCAGGTCAACCTGTCGAACTACGACGTGACGCAGAAGGGCTACACCGGCGCCAACATCAACGCCGTCACGAAGAGCGGCACCAACGAGTTCAAGGGCAGCGTCTATTACGTCTGGCGCGACGACAACCTGGTGGGCAAGCGCTTCAACCGCGCCGACCAGACCTACTTCGACGCCCCGGCGTTCAAGGAAGACACCAAGGGCTTCACGCTCGGCGGCCCGATCATCAAGGACAAGCTGTTCTTCTTCGCCAGCTACGAAGAGCTGGCCAGTTCGCGTACCTCGCCCGACTTCGGGCCGCTGGGCAGCAGCACCGTCAACGTCGGCATCAGCCAGGCCGCCATCGACCGCGCTATCGCCATCGGCACCGCCAAGGGCATGAACGTCGGTACCGCCACGGTGCCCGCCGGCGTGCAACTCTCGGTGAAGGACACGCTGCTGAAGCTGGACTGGAACATCAGCGACAACCACCGCGCCAACCTGCGCTACACCAAGACCGAGCAGACCGAACCCTTCCTGGTCGGCTTCAGCGCCACCAGCCTGGGCCTGAGCTCGTGGATGTACAACCAGGACAAGAAGCTCGAGAGCGTGGTCGGGCAGTGGTTTGCCGACTGGACGCCGAACTTCAGCACCGAGGTCAAGGTTTCCAAGCGCGACTACGAAAGCGCGCCGACGCCGCTGAACGGCAGCAAGCTACCGGCCATCGGCATCGGCTTCAACGGCGTGCTGCCCACCGGCAGCACGGCCGCCACGGGCACACGCTTCCTGAACCTGGGCACCGAGCTCAGCCGCCACTTCAACGTGCTCGAGACCAAGACCACCGACCTCTACTTCGGCGGCAACCTGGCGATGGGCGCACACGAACTGAAGTTCGGCGTCGACTACTCGAACAACGACGTCTTCAACGCTTTCCTGCAGAACGTCAACGGCAACTACACCTTCCGTTGCGAAGACGGCCGCACCTACGCCACGCCCCTGGTCACCCCGGCCGGCTTGGCCACCACCAGTTGCGCCGCAGCCAGCTCGGTGACCAACGAACTGGCAGCGCTGGAGAACTTCAACAACGGCACGCCTTCGGCCTACACGGTGCAACTGCCGCGCGCTGGCCGCACGCTGGCCGACGGTGCCGCCACCTGGAGCTACGCGAACACCGGCCTCATGCTGCAGGACACCTGGGCCGTGAGCCCGGCGCTGAGCCTGACGCTGGGCCTGCGCATGGACCAGCAGAAGGTGCCCACCAAGCCGCTGTTCAACGCCGGCGCGGCCGCGGCCCAGGTGGCTGGAACGGTCAGCGGCACCACGTTCACGCGTGGCTCGGGCGGTTTCGGCATCGATAACACCGTCACGCTGGACGGCAACACCCTGGCCCAGCCGCGCATCGGCTTCAACTGGAACCCGGGCCTGGAGCGTCGCAGCCAGGTGCGCGGCGGTTTCGGCCTGTTCCAGGGTGCCGCGGCCAACGTGTGGCTGAGCAACCCGTTCTCGAACACGGGCGCGGCCACGGCGCAGTTCAACTGCGCCAGCTTCACGGCCTGCCAGACGGCCGGCGCGGTGTTCAGCCCCAACCCGGCCACCCAGCCCGCCCTCACCGGCACGCCGCCCGCGGCCGCCGTCGACGCGCTGTCGCCGGGCCTGGAGCAACCGTCGGTGTGGAAGGCCAACCTGGCCTTCGAAACCGAATTTCCGCCGCTGCCGGTGGTGGGCACGCTGGTGGCCAGCGCCGAATGGCTGCACACCAAGACCAACCAGGGCATCTACTACCAGCACCTGAACCTGGGTGCGCCGACGCGCCTGGGCAGCGACGGGCGTGAGATCTACTACCGCAGCGAAGGCCAGAACGGTGCCTGCTGGAACGCCAACGGCTCCACCATCACCACCGGCGCCTGCGCCACGCCCTCGGGCCAGTCGCGCACACGCGCGCTGAGCAACCCGAATTTCGCCAACGTCATCCTGGCCAAGGAAACGAGCAAGGGTTATGGCGACGCCATCACGCTGGCGCTGAACCGCCCGGTCTCGAGCGGCCTGGGCTGGGGCGTGTCGTACACGCGCACCGTGGCCAAGGAAGTCAGCCCGCTGACCTCCTCGACCTCGAACTCGAACTGGAACGGCCGCAACATCTTCAACCCCAACGAAGAGACGCTGCAGAACTCGAACTACGTGACGAGGGACCGCTTCACCGCCAACCTCACCTACTCGCAGGCTTTCTTCGGCAAGTACCGCACCACGGTCGGCGCGTTCTGGGAAGGCCGCAGCGGCAAGCCTTATTCGTGGACCTACATCAACGACCTGAACGGCGACCAGATCAGCGGCAACGACCTGATGTACATCCCGACCGCACCGGGCTCGGGTGAAGTCAGCTTCCGCGGCGGCGCGGCAGAGGAAGCGCGCTTCTGGGCCATCGTCAACGCCAACCCGGCGCTGGCAGCGGCCAAGGGCGGTGTGGTGGGGCGCAACAACACCTTCGCCCCCTTCGTCAACACCGTCGACGTGCGCTTCAGCCAGGAACTGCCCGGCTTCATGAAGGACCACAAGGTCAGCTTCGTGCTCGACTTCCTGAACTTCGGCAACCTGCTGAACAAGAAGTGGGGCCGCATCAGCGAGATCGGCTTCCCGTCGAACCGCAGCTTCGTGAACTACACCGGCCTGGACGCCAACGGCAAGTACATCTACAGCCTGGGCACCACCGAAGACCTGGTGACGCGCCAGGCCGGCGGCGAATCGCAGTGGGCCGTGCAGGCCACGCTGCGCTACGAGTTCTAAGGCGCAACACGACGGACCGCAGGGCCCGGCGATCGAAAACAAAGGGGGCCTCGGCCCCCTTTGTCATGGCCGGGCCTCGCGGCCGGCTGCAGCGGCTCAGGCGCGCTCGGCGACCCAGGCCGCCACGCTGGCCAGCGCGGCCGGCAGTGCCGCGGCGTCGGTGCCGCCGGCCATCGCCAGGTCGGGCTTGCCGCCGCCCTTGCCACCCACCTGCTGGGCAACGAAGTTCACCAGCTCGCCGGCCTTCACCTTGCCCATGTGGTCGGCGGTGACACCGGCCGCCAGCTGCACCTTGCCGCCATCGACCACGGCCAGCACGATGGCCGCGCTCTTGAGCTTGTTCTTCAGCTGGTCCAGGGTCTCGCGCAGCGCCTTGGCGTCGGCACCCTGCAGCATCGCGGCCAGCACCTTGATGCCCTTGACGTCGACCGCCTGCGCCACCAGTTCGTCGCCTTGCGAAGACGCCAGTTTGCTCTTCAGCGCGGTGACTTCCTTCTCCAGCGTGCGCAGCTGGTCCTGCAGCGCGGCCACGCGGCCAGGCACTTCGGCCGGCGTGGCCTTCAGCGCGCCGGCCAGGCCGTTGACCGTGCCTTCCAGCTGCTGCAGGTAGACCAGCGCGTTGCCGCCGGTGACGGCCTCGACGCGGCGGATGCCCGCCGCCACGCCGCCCTCGGCGACGATCTTGAACAGACCGATGTCACCCGTGCGCTGCACGTGCGTGCCGCCGCAGAGTTCGCGGCTGCTGCCGATGTCGAGCACGCGCACCTCGTCGCCGTACTTCTCGCCGAACAGCATCATCGCGCCGGTCTTCTGCGCTTCCTCGATGGGCAGTACACGCGCCTGCGTCGCCGCGTTGGCCAGGATCTCGGCGTTGACGATGGCCTCGATCTGCACCACCTGCGCATCGGTCACCGGCGCGTTGTGCGCGAAGTCGAAGCGCGTGCGCTCGGCGTTGACGAGCGAGCCTTTCTGCTGCACATGGCCGCCCAGCACCTCGCGCAGCGCCTTGTGCATCAGGTGCGTGGCGCTGTGGTTGCGCACGGTCTTCGCGCGCTGCTCGGCGTCGACCCGTGCGACGAAGCTGTCGCCGACCTCGATCTCACCCTCGACAACACGGCCCTGGTGGCCGTGCACGCTGGCCGTCACCTTCACCGTGTCTTCGACGACGACGCGCGAACGCGGGTTGCGCAGCTCGCCGGTGTCGCCGACCTGGCCGCCGCTTTCGGCATAGAAGGGGGTGTGGTCGAGCACGATGACGACGTCGTCGCCGGCCTGGGCCTTCAACACCGGCGTGCCCTCGGCGTAGATCGCCACCACCTTGCTGTGTTCACACACCAGGTGCGCATAACCGTGGAACTGGGTGGCATCGCCGTCGTAGGCCAGGCCCGCGGCGACCTTGAATTTGGCCGCGGCGCGGGCGTTTTCGCGCTGGCGGTTCATGGCCGCGTTGAAGCCGGCGTCGTCCACCGTCACGCCGCGTTCGCGGCAAACGTCGGCGGTCAGGTCGAGCGGGAAGCCGAAGGTGTCGTGCAGCTTGAAGGCGGTGTCGCCGTCGATCTGCCTCACGCCCCCGGCCAAGGCGTCCTCCAGGATCTGCATGCCGTTGGCGATGGTTTGGAAGAAACGCTCTTCCTCGACCTTCAGCACTTCGGTGGCACGCACGGCTTCGCGCTTCAGTTCGGGATAGGCCTCGCCCATTTCGGCGGCCAGCGGGGCCACCAGCTTGTGGAAGAAGGGCTTGCGTGCACCCAGCTTGTAGCCGTGACGGATGGCGCGGCGGGCAATGCGGCGCAGCACGTAGCCGCGGCCTTCGTTGCCGGGGATGATGCCGTCGACCACCGTGAAGGTGCAGGCGCGGATGTGGTCGGCGATCACCTTCAGGCTGGGGCTGCTCGCGTCGCAGTCGTTGCCCGCCGGCGCGGCCGCATCCACCGCCTGCTTGGCCGCGGCCAGCAGGTTCTGGAAGAGGTCGATCTGGTAGTTGCTGTGCACGTGCTGCAGCACCGCCGTCAGGCGTTCGAGGCCCATGCCGGTGTCGACACTCGGCTTGGGCAGCTTGTGCATCACACCGTCTTCGGTGCGGTTGAACTGCATGAAGACGTTGTTCCAGATCTCGATGTAGCGGTCGCCGTCCTGCTCGGGGCTGCCGGGCGGGCCGCCGGCGACGTCGGGGCCGTGGTCGTAGAAGATCTCGCTGCACGGGCCACACGGCCCCGTGTCGCCCATCATCCAGAAGTTGTCGGACATGTAGCGGCCGCCCTTGTTGTCGCCGATGCGCACGATGCGCTCGGCGGGCAGCCCGATGTCCTTGAGCCAGATGTCGTAGGCCTCGTCGTCCTCGGCGTAGACGGTGACCCAGAGCTTGTCCTTGGGCAGCTTGTAGACCTCAGTCAGCAGTTCCCAGGCATAGGCGATCGCGTCCTTCTTGAAGTAGTCGCCGAAGCTGAAATTGCCCAGCATCTCGAAGAAGGTGTGGTGGCGGGCGGTATAGCCCACGTTCTCGAGATCGTTGTGCTTGCCGCCGGCGCGCACGCTGCGCTGTGAGGTCGTGGCGCGGCTGTAGGCGCGCTTGTCCTTGC
>CAMTUD010000032.1:0-20035 GCA_947084805.1 uncultured beta proteobacterium
GCACAAAATAAATTTCCGATGGGGCTAAAGCCCGGCGCGCTGCCTGCCGATACACCGGTCGTGGGTGTACCCCCTTACCCGCGGACCGGTGTCCTCCTCCATCGGTTCCGGGTTGCCAATCCGGCGTCGCCTCGTACCGGACCAGGCTTAAGCACCTACCCTGTAACGGGGCTCTTATTTTGCAACCTGAGCCGGCCCATGCTGACCGGCTCAGGCGCCACGACACGCCGACCACAACACGCTCACGCGACCACGTCCAGCCCGGCCTGCGCCATCTCGGCCGCCCGCAGCAGGGCGCGGGCCTTGTTCTCGGTTTCCTGCCATTCGCTCTCGGGCACCGAGTCGGCCACGATGCCGGCCGCGGCCTGCACGTAGAGTGTCTGGTCCTTGATGATGCCGGTGCGGATGGCGATGGCCACGTCCATGTCGCCGGCGAAGCTGAGGTAGCCGCAGGCGCCGCCGTAGATGCCGCGCTTGACGGGTTCGAGCTCGTCGATGATCTCCATGGCGCGGATCTTGGGCGCGCCGGTCAGCGTGCCGGCCGGGAAGGTGGCCTTCAGCACGTCGAGGTTGCTCATGCCGTCCTTGAGCAGGCCTTCGACGTTGCTCACGATGTGCATCACGTGCGAGTAGCGTTCGATGACGAAGGCATCCGTCACCTTCACGCTGCCGGTCTTGGCGATGCGGCCGATGTCGTTGCGCGCCAGGTCGATGAGCATCAGGTGCTCGGCGCGTTCCTTGGGGTCGGCGCTGAGCTCGGCCTCGAGCGCCTTGTCCTGCTCGGGCGTGGCGCCGCGCGGACGGGTGCCGGCAAGCGGGCGGATCGTCACCTTGGCACCCTCGGGCGTCTGCTCCTGGCGCACCAGGATCTCGGGGCTGGCGCCGACGATCTGGAATTCGCCCATGTCGTAGAAGTACATGTAGGGCGAAGGGTTCAGCGAACGCAGCGCGCGGTACAGGCTGAGCGGGCTCTCGGTGTAGCGCTTCTTCAGGCGCTGGCCGATCTGCACCTGCATCATGTCGCCGGCGGCGATGTACTCCTTGCTGCGCTCCACCGCCTTCAGGTAGTCGACCTTGTCGAATTCACGCTCGACGCTGTAGCTGGGCCCGCGATGCACCGGCGGCGCGGTGACGCTGTAGCGCAGCTTGTCGGCCAGTTCGCTGAGCCGCTTCTTGCCGTGGTGGAAGGCCTCGGGCGCCGCCGGGTCGGCGTAGACGATGAGGTACAGGCGCCCCGACAGGTTGTCGATGACCGCGAGCTCTTCGCACTGCAGCAGCAGGATGTCGGGTGTGTCGATGCCACCCGTCTTCCAGGTGTGGGCCAGCTTCGGTTCGATGTAGCGCACCGCGTCGTAGCCGAAGTAGCCGGCCAGCCCGCCGCAGAAACGCGGCAGGCCGGGCCGCAAGGCGACCTTGAAGCGCTGCTGGTACTGCTCGATGAAGTCC
The DNA here is from genome assembly GCA_947084805.1 of uncultured beta proteobacterium. Classification (GTDB taxonomy): domain Bacteria; phylum Pseudomonadota; class Gammaproteobacteria; order Burkholderiales; family Burkholderiaceae_C; genus Rubrivivax. The sequence continues at coordinate 1,447 of CAMTUD010000032.1, forward strand.
AGCGGGTTGCCCTCGAAGGTCTCGGTGACGCGGCCGGCGGTGACGACCTCGGTGCGGAAGCCGCTGGCACGCAGCAGCGTCTTCGCCGGCAGGCCGATGAAGGAATAGCGACCGAAACGCTCGCCGCCGACCACGCTTTCCAGCAGGAAGCTGTGCGGCGCGCCGCCCGCCAGCTTCAGGTACAGCGACAGCGGCGTCTCGAGGTCGGCAAAGGCCTCCTTGATGAGCGGTATGCGGTTGTAGCCGGCGCTGGCCAGGCTCTTGAATTCGAGTTCTGTGATCACTTCTCGCACCTGTTCACACGGGGGCTGCGGGCCTGGCTTGCAGGCGGGACGCGGCGGTGTTCGGGGGTCGGGCCTGACGCGGCGGTCGGGCCCACGGCGGGGGGCTGGCCGCTGGCGCGGTCAGGCCGGGCGGTGCGAGCGGCGCCAGGGCCAGGCTCCCTGGTCACGGAGACCAGACCGGCGGGCGGCGCAGCAAGTGGGGTGGGTGGCGGAACACATGACCGTTCCAGTTTAGCAGTCATGCAAGCGCATCGGCCCGGCGTGGCAGACTGCCCGCCTCGTCCCAGACCTGCCCCAGGAACCGCCATGAAACGCCGAAGCCTCGTCGTCGCCCCCCTGCTCTGCGGCGCACTCGTCGCCACGGGCAGCCAGGCCCAGACCCCGACCCAGCCCCAGGCGCCGACCGCGCCGGCCCCCGGCAGCGTGGCCGTTTCGGGCGTCAACTACGCACCCAGCGTGCAGGTGGCCGGCAGCACGCTGCAGCTCAACGGCGCGGGCACACGCTACAAGTTCATCGTCAAGGTCTACACCGCCGGCCTCTACCTGGCCAACCGGGCCGGCACGCCCGACGCGGTGACCGCCGCGCCGGGGCCGAAACGACTGCACGTGGTGATGCTGCGCGAGATCGATGCCAACGAACTGGGCAAGCTCTTCACCCGCGGCATGCAGGACAACGCGCCGCGCGAGCTGTTCAGCCGGTCGATACCGGGAACGCTGCGCATGGCCGAGATCTTCTCGAGCCGCAAGAAGCTGGTGGCCGGCGACAACTTCTCGGTCGACTGGGTGCCGGGTGCCGGCACCACGGTGTTCGTCAACGGCCAGCCGCAGGGCGCACCGATCAAGGAGCCCGAGTTCTTCGGCGCGCTGATGAGCATCTGGCTCGGGCCGCGGCCGGCCGACGACGCGCTCAAGGCCGCACTGCTGGGCGAGGAAGCGCGCTCGGCGGGCGGCCGCAACCGGCAGTAGCCCCGGGCGGCTCAGCCGGCCCGCAACAGCCCGGGCAGTTCGTCGATGCGGCCGATGATGGCGTCGGGCGCCGCGCTGGCCACCGGCTCGCCGTGGTTGTAGCCGTAGTTCACCAGCACCACCGGGCAGCCGGCGGCACGCGCCGCGGCCGCGTCGTTGCTCGAATCGCCCACCATCAGCGTGCGCGCGGGCGACGTGCCCAGGGCTTCGCAGGCCTTCAGCAGGGGCATCGGGTGCGGCTTCTTGTGCGCGAAGGCGTCGCCGCCGAAGGCGTGGTCGAAAAATCCGTCCAGGCCCTTCAGCGCCAGCAGCGGGCGCGCAAACGCGTTGGGCTTGTTGGTGATGCAGGCCAGCCGCAGACCGTGCGCGCGCAGCGCATGCAAGCCTTCGATCACGCCGGGATAGACCACCGAGTGCTGGCCGTTGATGGCGATGTAGTGGTGCTGGTAGCGCGCCCACGCCTGGCCGTAAAGCGCCGCCGGCGCGCCCACTTCCTCGAGCGTGCGCGTGAGCAGGTGTTCGCTGCCCTTGCCCACCGTTCGCGAGATGAAGGCCCGGCTCACCGGCGGCCAGCCCAGGTCGGCCAGCGCACGTGTCAGCGCAAGCTCGAAGTCGCCGACGGTGTCGACCATGGTGCCGTCGAGGTCGACGATGGCGGCTTCGAAGGGGATCTGGTTCAGGATCATGGGGCGATGTGTCGGACGCCGCCGCGCCGCAGGCCCGATGCCCGCCGCAGCGGGCGCCACGTGTGGTTAGCCGGCGATGGTAAGGAATCCGGGCCGGCGCGAGGGCTCAGCCGGCCAGCGCGCGGCGCCGGCGCACGGCGCCCAGCACCAGCAGGGCACCCAGGCCACCGAGCGTCAAGCTGCCGGGCTCGGGCACGGCCGTGGCAAAACCGAGTTGGTAGCTGGCAACCTGCTGCAGCTTGAGCGCATCGCTGGCGGCGATGCCCAGATCCAGCGCCGCGATCTCGCCGGCGCCCAGCGAGGCAGGGTCCCGGCCCGTCAACGTGCCGAAGAGCGTCAGCGCGCTGAGATAGGAGCCGTACTTGCTGGCGTGTGTGCCGTCGTCGAACCAGAGGTCGATGCGGCCGTCGCTGCCGGCATCCGGCGCCCACATGTTGCGGGTGGCGAAGCCTGCCTGCACCGCCGTCATGAAGGCCTGTCCGACGGGGGCGATGCCGCGCACGCCGCCGCTGCCGTTGGCGCCCGCCAGCGTGGCGGCGCCGGCATACGCCGCTCGCAGTTCCTCGGTCATCGACTCCAGATCGGCGAAAAACGTCGTCGCCGGTGTCGAGGTGCGCGTCACCGCCCCCGTGACGGGGTCGGTGCTGGTGACGAACGCCCCGTTGACCAGGTTCGGCCGCGCCCACGTCTGGTAGAGGTAGAGCTGCGTGGCCGCGCTGGCACCCGTGTTGGCGGGAATGTTGCGCACCGTGTTGCAACTGGTGGACGAAGCCCCGGTGGCCGCGACGCAGGCCGCCGTCTGCTCGGTAGTGGTGGCGCCGGGGAAAAAGTCGCGCTCGCGAAAGCTCGTGGCCACGCCGAGGTGCACGTAGTCCTCGATCTTGTCGACGTAGTTGCGAAAGTAGTCGGGGTTGGAGGCCAGGCCCGGGCGCTTGATCAGCGGCTCGTCGCTCTGCTCTTGCAGCACCACCTGGCTCCAGACCTGCGAGCCGATATTGCCGCGCAGGTCCCAGCCCGCGGCATTGGTGTTCAGCAGATGGCCGCGCAGCGAGGCCGCATTGCGCGTGGACAGCGCCACGTCGTAGTCGAGCCCGGCCTGCACCGTGAACTGCTTGAAGATGCCGGCCACGCCGCCCCAGGGATGCGGCTCGAACACGTTGGAGCCGCTGGCGTTGCTGGCCCACATCGCCGCGGTGAGATCGCGCACGTTGGCGGCGTTGTAGCTCATCACCGGGTCGACGCGACCGAAGGTGTAGCTGTTGCCGACAAAGAGCACCGAGATCGGGTCGGCGGCCAGCGCCGGGGTCTGGGCGCAGGCCAGCACCAGGGCCAGCGCCAGGGGGTTGAGGATCGTTTTCATCGTGCGCGCTCCAGGGCAGGCTGCTCGGTCTGGCAGCGCTTTCACGCTAACCGAGCGGCGCCCCCTTCCGCCTCAGCGCAAACCCCTGCGCCCCCCCCATTCAGCCGCGCCGCGCGGCCTTCTTCGCGCCACCGTGGCGCGCCAGCCAGGCCGCGAACTCGGTGTACCAGAGGCGCGAGTTCTGTGGCTTCAGCACCCAATGGTTTTCGTCGGGGAACCACAGCAGCCGTGCGTCGACGCCGCGTGCCTTCAGCGTGTTGTAGTAGGCCAGGCCGTTGCAGTCGGGCACGCGGAAGTCCTGCGCGCCGTGGGTCACGAGCGTCGGCGTCGCCATCTTCGCGGCGCTGGCGTGCGGGCTCTGCGCCAGCACGGCGTCCATGTCTTCCCAGTACTTCGCCTGCAGGTCCTTGGGCCGGCTCGTGTAGCTGTCGGCGCTGAAGGTGGCGATGCGGTCGAAGACACCCGCATGGCAGACGTAGGCGCGGTAGCGCCCCGGCGCCACGTGGCCGTTCATCCACGCCACCAGGAAGCCGCCGTAGCTGCCGCCGGTGGCGTAGACGCGCTTGGGGTCGGCCCAGCGCTGTGCCAGCAGCCAGTCGGTGGCGGCCTCGATGTCCTGCAGTTCCAGCGCCCCCTGGCGGCCGATCAGGCTGTCGCGGAACGCGAAGCCGAAGCCGCTGCTGCCGTGGTAGTTCACCTGCGCGATGACGTGACCGGCGGCAGCGAAGACATGCGGGTTCCAGCGCCAGCTGAAGGTGTCGCCCGCGGCGGCAAAAGGCCCGCCGTGGATGAGGTGGGTGACGGGGTGCTTCTTCGTTGCGCTGTCGGGGTCCATGCCCGGCGGGAAGACGAGCCACATCTGCACCGCGTCGCCGCCGGCGCCCTTCAGCGTGAGCTCGCGCACGGCACCGAAGGCCACGCCGGCCAGCAGACTGTCGTTGAAGTGCTCCAGGCGTCGCGACGCGGTGGCCGGCGCCTGCGTCGGCGAACCTGCCGGCGAACTTGCCAACGAACGGGCCAAAACATGCGGGGGCCGGGTTGCGCTGTCGGCCAGCAGCGCCAGCGTGCCGCCCGCGACGTCGAAGCCCTGCACCCAGCCGCCCTCGTGCAGCAGCTGCACGCTGTCGTCGCCGAAGTGGTACTGCCACAGGTGGCAGCGGCCGCGGTCCTCGGCCGCCGCGTAGAGCGCCTGGCCGTCGGCCGCCCAGCACAGCGGCGCATTCACCGAACGGTCCCAGTGCGCGGCCAGCACACGCCAGCCGGCGCCTGGCGTCAGCACGGCCAGTTGCGCCAGCGCCGTGTGCTTGACGCCGACATGCGCCGCAGCCATCGCGATGCGCGCGCCGTCGGGGCTGTAACGCGGCGCACCGAAGTCCCAGGCCGCGTCGTCGACCAGCGGGGTCACGCGCCGTGTGCGCAGATCGATCTCGGCCAGCCCCAGGCGGTTGGCCTGCATCGGCTCGGCGGCCGGGTCGTGCACGAAGACGACGCGGCGGCCGTCGGGGTGCACGTCGTAGTCGACGTTGCCGTTGGCGTCGCGCGGCAGCTCCCACTGCGTGCCTTCGAAGAGGTCGGTGACACGCCCGCTGGCCAGGTCCAGCAGCAGCAGGTGCAGCACACGGCCCATCGGCAGGTTGTGGTCCCAGTGGCGGTAGAAGGCGGCGCTGGTGGCGTAGCCACTTTCCTTGCGCTCGTCCCAGGCTTTCTGCGCCTTGTGCTGCGCCTTCGCGCCCTTGAGTTCGGGCCAGACCCAGGCCGCGAAGACCACACGCCTGCCATCGGGCAGCCACTTGAAGGAGTCGATGCCGGGCGCGAAGTCGCCGTGGCGCAGCGCTTCGCCGCCGCGGGCGCCGATGGTGTAGAGCTGCGGTGTCTTGTCCTTCCTGCCTTCCTGCTCGCGCCGGGCGATGAAGGCGATGCGTTCGCCGTCGGGCGACCACGCGGCCTGGCCATCCTTGTCGCCACAGGCCGTCAGCTGGCGCGGCGCGGCGCGGTCGGTGGGCAGCAGCCACAGCTGGCTGGTGCTCTGGTTCTTGTCCATGGCCGGCGTGCTGACGGTGCACACCGCGTGACGGCCGTCGGGCGCCAGCGCCAGGCCGCCCAGGCGCCGCAGTTTCCACAGGGTCTCGACGTCCAGCGGCACGGGCCGCGTCTTCGGGGTGTGCTTCATGGCCGTAGTGTCGCCCGGACCGCCTGACGGATCGCGGCGCGCAGCCCGCTCAGCCTGGCTGTTCGCCCTGCGCACCGGGCGCCGTGTTCATGCCGCCCGGGTCTGGGCCGAGCCCGGGCGAGCGCACCAGCGTCAGCGCGCCACTGGCCGCCGCCTCGGCCAGCGGCCGTGCCACCAGGGCGCGCAGCGCCGGCGCCGTATCGGCCTGCGCCGACACCAGGCCCAGCCAGCCATTGCGGCCGCTGCGCTTGACGGTGTAGAGCGCCGCGTCGGCCAGGTCGACCACCGCCGACCAGTCCAGCGCCGTCGGCAGCGCCGGCGCCAGCGGGAAGGCCCCGAAGCCCACCGAGCAGCTGCGCCGCACCGGGCTGCCGTCGTCCAGCACAAAGGGCTGGCCGGCGACCACGGCGCGTGCACGCTCGGCCAGCTCGGTGGCGCGATGGCGCGACGTGCCGCGGGCGACGATGAGGAATTCCTCGCCGCCCCAGCGCACGAGGTGGTCGCCCTGGCGGAAGGCCTGCTGCAGCCGTGCGCGCATCTGCACCAGCACGGCGTCGCCGCCGGCATGGCCATGCGCGTCGTTGACCTGCTTGAAGTGGTCGATGTCGATGATGAAAAAGACGAGGTCGGCGTCGTCCGGCGGCGGGCCGCCGGCACGCAGCTGCTGTTCGTGGCGGCGCACGGCCAGCGCAACATCGGCCTCGATGTTCTGCGCCAGGTAGCGCCGGTTGTGCAGGCCGGTCAGCGGGTCGGTCAGGCTCGAGGCTTCCAGCGCCTCGGACTTCTCCTGCAGCTGCAGCGACAGCACCTCCAGCGCCGCGGTGCGTTCGCGCACGCGGCGCTCGAGCACCACCTGCTGGCGCCGCAGCATGCCGGTGCGCAGCTGCACCACCAGCAGCACCAGCGCGGCCGCGCCGAGCAGGCCCAGGCCCTGCGCCCACCAGGTCTGCCACCACGCCGGCAGCACCTGCACCGGCACCTTGATCTCGCGCGGGCTCCACACCCCCAGCCGGTTGCTGCCCTGCACCTGCAGCGTGTAGCGGCCCGGCGGCAGGTTGCCGTAGCTGGCGACGCGGAAGTCGGCGCCGGTCTCGATCCAGCCGGCGTCGAAACCCTGCAGCCGGTAGCGGTAGCGGTTGAGGTCGGCCTGGCCGAAGTCCAGCGCCGCGAACTCGACGCTGAAGCTGCGCCGCTGCGGCGACATCGTCAGCCCCTCGGCCAGCGCGCCGGTGGGCACACGTTCACCATCGATGCGCAAGTCGGACACCACCACCGGCGGCAGGTAGCTCCAGGGCCTGAACAACGCGGGCTCGACCACCAGCACGCCGCTGCTGCCGCCGAAGAGCAGCCGGCCGTCAGCCAGGCGCAGGTAGGAACGGAACCAGCCGGTGCCGATGTCGACGCCGTCGGCGGCGGTCAGTTCGTGGCGGCTGTTGTCGCGTGGGTCGTGCACGAGCTGGTGGGTCCAGATGCGGCCCTCGTCATCGTCGAGCAGGTTGGCGCCTGCGCTGTGCTGTGCCGGTTCGCCGGCCGCCATGACGGCCGTGAAACGCGCCTGGCTGCCGTCCCACGCGCTCATGCGGTGCAGGCCGGCGCCGGTGTCGACCCACAGCACCTGCTGGCGGTCGAACAGCAGGCCCAGCACCAGCGTCTTGCGCAGCCCCTGGCCGGGTGGCGACTCGACGGGCCGCAGCGCCGCCTGCCCGGCTGCGGCGTGGTACAGGCCGCTGTTGCCGCCGACCCAGACGGCGCCGTCGGCCGCCTCGACCAGCGCGTTGACGTTGCCGCTGAGCGCGTCGCCGCCGGCCAGCCGCACACGCTCGAAACGGCCGCCGGCGGCGGGGTCGCGGCGGTAGACGCCGTCCTGCGTGCCCACCCACAGCACGCCGTCACGCGTGGCCAGCATGCGGCGCGCCCGGCCCTGGCCGGCCCGGTGCTGGCCGAGCAGCCGGCGCTCGGCGCTGAACTCGTAGATGCCGGTGTCGGCACCGACCCAGACATGGCCGTCTGGCGTCTGCACGATGGCGCCCACCAGGCCGCCGGCAAAACCCCTGGCCCCCGGGCCTTCGGGGCGGATGGCGCCGACGACACGCAGCTGCGGGTCGAGGATGGCGATGCCGCGTTCACCCGTGCCGGCCCAGATCTCGCCGTTCTTCAGCTGCGCCAGGCTGCGCACGTCGGCCTCGGCCAGCACGCTGCCATCGGCCCCTTCGCCGCGCCGCACCCACAGGCCGGGGCTGGCGTTGTAGCGCTGCAGCCCGCCGCCGTAGCTGCCGGCCCACACGCCGCCCGAGGTGTCGCGCAGCAGCGCCACGACGTTCTTGCCGGCGATGCTCCAGGGTTTGCGCAGGTCGCGCCGCAGATGCCTGATCAGGTGCCCGTCGGCGCCGCGCAGGTCGATGCCGTTTTCGCGCCCCACCCACACTTCGTGTTCGTCGTAGACGGCCATCGCCAGCACGGCGCTGTCGGCGGTGCCCACGGTGTTGGCAGTGCGCTCGATCCATTCGGCGGCCAGGCTGTGGGTGTCGACACGCAACAGGTCGCCCTGGCGGGTGCCGACCCACAGCCGGCCGTCCGGCGCTTCGCCCAGCATCGACACCGTGCGGCCGGCCAGGCTGTCGGCAGCACCGGCGGCCGACAGCACCGGCGTGAAGCTGTCGCTGCCCCGCGCGCGCCGGGCCAGGCCGTTCCAGGTGCCGACCCAGAGATCACCGCGGCGGTCGACGCGCAGCGACTGCACGCGGTCGTCGGGCAGGTTGCCGTCGGCGCGGCGGTGGTGCGTGAAGCGCGTGGCGCCGGGCGCCAGGCTGTGCAGGCCGCCGCCGGTGGTGCCGACCCACAGCACACCGTCGAGGTCGAGCGCCAGCGCGCGTACGGTGCCGTTGGCCAGCGCACCGGGGCGTGCCGGGTCGGGGCGGAACAGCGTCCAGGCCTGCGATGCGATGTCGAGCCGCGCCAGCCCTTCACCTTCGAGCCCGACCCACAGCACGCCGCCGGGGGCGGCCAGCAGGCAGCGCACGAAGCTGGCGCCCACCGCGCCGGCCTGCGGCCCGCCTACCGGCACCGGCCGCAGTTGGTAGCCGTCGTGACGCACCAGGCCGACCGTGGTGCCGACCCAGATCAGCCCGGCTTCGTCCTGCGCCAGCGCGGTGACGACACCGTCGTTGATCGAACGTGCATCGCCCACCGTCGCCAGCCGGGGTTCGGCCAGCGGGTCACGTTGGGCGTCTGCCGGGCCTGCACCCAAGCCGGCCGCCAGCGCCAGCAGCAGGAAGAAGAGACGGGCCATGGCGCCGGCACTATAGCCAGCGCCGATGACGGCAGCTGACGGGCACGGCCCGCCCCCGCGTTCAGCCGATGCTCTCGACCTGTCGTGACTGCTGGTAGGCCGCGCCGAAGCGGTTGGCCAGGAAGTCGGGCAGCGCCACCTCTTCCTGGCGCACGAAGCCGCGCTGCGGCAGCCGGCCCTCGCGGAACAGGTCGACCGCGGCGCAGACACCGGCGGCGGTGGTGATCTGGATCGCCGACAGCGGGTGGGTCTCGCTGCGGTCGGCGAAGATCTTGCGCGCAAACACTTCCTGCACCAGCGCGCCGCCGCGCATGCCGCTGACGGTGACGAAGACCAGCACCACGTCCTGCATCGTGCTGGGGATGCTCTTGCGCATGATGGCCTTCAGCGTCTCGGTGTCCTGGTTGAGCTGCAGCTCTTCCAGCAGCATCTTCATCAGCGCCTGGTGGCCGGGGTAGCGCACGCTCTTGTAGTCCAGCGTCTGCACCCGGCCGGCCAGCGTCTCGCACAGCGTGCCCAGCCCGCCGCTGGTGTTGAAGGCTTCGTACTCGGTGCCGTCGAGGCTGAAGTGCTCCAGCCCTTCGAGCGGCAGCACCTCGATGTTCTTGCCGCCGCGGATGGCCTCGCAGGGGTGGCAGTACTCGTTGATGAGGCCGTCGACGCTCCAAGTCAGGTTGTACTTGAGCGCGTTGGTCGGGAAGGCCGGCAGCGCGCCGACGCGCATCTTCACTTCCTGCAGCGTGTCGAAGCTCTGCGCCAGGTGGTGGGCGACGATGCCGATGAAACCCGGCGCCAGCCCGCACTGCGGCATGAAAGCCGTCGGCGCCCCTTCGGCCAGCGCGTGGATGGCGCGTGTGGCGGCCACGTCTTCGGTGAGGTCGAAGTAGTGGCAGCCGGCCTCGCGCGCCGCGGTGGCGGCCGTGGTCGCCAGGTGGTAAGGCAGCGCGTTGACCACCGCCTGCTGGCCGCGCAAGGTGGCCAGCAGCGCCTGGGCGTCGGCCGTTTCGGCCACGCGCGTTTTCACCGGCAGGCCGGCCAGGCGCGCCAGCGCCTCGGGGCTGCGGTCGACGACCGTGACTTCGTAGTCGCCGCTTTCGCCCAGCAGGCGTGCGATGGTCTGGCCGATGTGTCCGGCGCCGAGCAGGGTGATGCGCATGGCTGTGCTTTCGTGTGGGGGTTGAACTGCCGGCAGTCTAGGCAGGTCCCGTGACGAAAGACAGTCTCAATACGTCGCAATGATCGTTGTTTACGACGAAATGGCAATCCGTGGCTGCACTTCGGCGCAGCAGGCCGGTGTGGACCGGCGATTCAGGCCGCTGCCTGCAACTGCGCCTTCAGCTCGCGTGCGGCCGCACGCTTGGCGCGTGTGGTGGCCTTTTCGTAGGCCAGCTCAGCCGCCTGGCGCATCTCGAGCGCACGCGCCAGCGCCGCCTCGTAGCGCTCGATGGTGTAGGTGTTCTCGGTGCCGATGTAGACCGTGCGCCGGCGCGGCTTTTCGCCGAAGCGCGGGATCAGCACCATCAGGCTGCAGTCGCGCGTGCTGCTGCTGCTGCGGGTGCGCACCACCGGCCCGGTGATGCCGGGGGGCAGACCACTGCGCTTGTTGACGCTGGGGCCGCGCTGCAGCAGCGAAGGCGCGGGCAGCGCCGCGATGCGCTTGAGCAGTTCCTTGGTGGCCAGCTTGAGCGACGCAGCGGCACCGCTGCCGTCGTTGCTGTGGTCGGAGAACAGCTTGGTGCCGCCGTAACGCAACTGCCAGCCGTGCGTGGCACGGTGGTCGATGCGCTGGATGCCTTGCGGCACCTCGAACTGATCGCCGCTGAAGAGGGTGACACTGCGGATCTTCATGTTGAACGTCCCTGGGCACGACGACAGAACGGCGCAGGCCGCGCGGCCTGCAGCGTGGCCGCGCGCACTGCCTGCGCCGGCCACGCAGCCACTCTAGGCCTCGCCAGCACAGGCCGGGGGCCCTGCGCGCCACCGATGTTTGATGTCCGACAATGCGGCGCATGTTGCTGGACACCCTGGACCGCCGCCTCATCGCCCTGCTGCAGGCCGACGCGCGCACCAGCACGGCCGACCTGGCGCGCCGGCTGGACGTGGCGCGCACCACCGTGCTGGCGCGCCTGACGCGGCTCGAGCGCGAACGCGTGATCGTCGGCTACACCGTGCGCCTGGGGCAGGAAGAGGGCGACCGCGGTGTCGAGGCCTACGTGGGCATCACCACCGAGCCGAAGTCGGGCGCGCTCGTCACGCAGCGCCTGGCTGCCCTGCCCGAACTGCGCCAGCTGTGCAGCGTGAGCGGCGAGTTCGACTACCTGGCGCTGCTGCGCGCCGAGTCGCCGGCGCGGCTGGACCGCCTGCTCGACGAAATCGGCGCCATCGACGGCGTCACGCGCACCACCACCTCGGTGGTGCTGGCCCGCCGCATCGACAGGGTCTGAAGGCCCCCAGGCTGCGGCACTGCGTGTCCTCGCCACCCCCGCGAGGGGGCGCTGGCAGCGGCCCGGTGATCAGCGCGCCAGTTCGGTGCGCATCGCGTCGATGACGGCCTTGTAGTCGGGCGTGTTGAAGATGGCGCTGCCGGCGACGAAGGTGTCGGCGCCGGCGTCGGCCACACGGCGGATGTTGTCGACCTTGATGCCGCCGTCGACTTCGAGCCGGATGTCGCGGCCGGTCTGGTCGATCAGCTTGCGCGCCTGCTCGATCTTGCGCAGCGCGCTGTCGATGAAGCTCTGGCCGCCGAAGCCCGGGTTCACGCTCATGATCAGCACGAGGTCGAGCTTGTCGATCGTCCACTCCAGCACGTCCAGCGGCGCCGCCGGGTTGAACACCAGGCCGGCCTGCTTGCCTTCGGCCTTGATGAGCTGCAGCGTGCGGTCGACATGCGCGCTGGCAGCGGGGTGGAAACTCACCAGGTCGGCCCCGGCCTTGCAGAAGGCCTGCGCCAGCGCGTCCACCGGCTGCACCATCAGGTGCACGTCGATGGGCACCGCGCTGTGCTTGCGCAACGCCTGGCAGACCATCGGCCCGAAGGTCAGGTTGGGCACGTAATGGTTGTCCATCACGTCGAAGTGAATCCAGTCGGCACCGGCGGCGATGACGCTCTTCACCTCGTCGCCCAGGCGGGCGAAGTCGGCCGAGAGGATGCTGGGGGCGATGCGGTAGGTACTCATGGGGGCATTCTAGGCAGGCGTCCGCCCCCGTGAAACCTAGAATGCGCGCGATGGCCAAGCCCGAATTCACCTGCGAAGTGCGTGTGCAGTACCTGCCCGAGCAGTCGCGTCCGCCCGAGGGGCCCTACGCGTTCGCCTACACCGTGAACATCCGCAACACCGGCGCCGTGACGGCGCAGCTGGTGGCGCGCCACTGGGTGGTGACAAACGCCGACGGCCAGCGCGAGGACGTGCGCGGCCTGGCCGTGGTGGGCCACCAGCCGGTGCTGAAACCCGGCGAGCAGTTCGAGTACACGAGCTGGACGCGGCTCGACACCGCGCACGGTTCGATGCAAGGCACCTTCTTCTGCATGACCGAGGACGCCCACCCCTTCGATGCCACCGTGCCCGAATTTGCACTCGTCTACCCCGGTGCGCTGCACTGACGCTGCGCCACGGCGCAGCGTGTGCCCCTGAACGGCCCGCCATGGCCCAGGCCTGGGATCTCACCGCCCTCATCAACGCCGCCGACCCCAAGGCCGGCACGCCCGAACGCCACCTGTGGCTGGTGCGGCTGCTGGAGTGGCTGCGCCACGCCCCGCGCCAGGCCCTGCCTGCCGGCACCGACGACCCGCGCACGCCGCTGCCGGTGGTGCGCCTGCGCCACCTGCTGAACCAGGTCGAGAAGAGCCCGGCGCTGCAGCAACGGGTACAGGGCCTGCTGCTGGCCTTCTGGCGCGACATCGACGCCGCTTCGCTGTATGCCGATCTCGGCTTCGGCGCCCGCCGCTCCTTCGCCAGCGAACTGCTGTCGCGGGTGCACGAACGTGTGCTGCCGGGCACCCCCGAGACGGCCGACCTGGCCTCGCTGTTCCGCCTGCTCTTCGAGCCCGGCGATGCCGCCTGGGTGGCGGCGCTGGACGCCCCGCTGCTGGCACGCGCCGCGCGCCTGCTCGTGCCCGACGGCGCGGCGACGCGCCGCGTGCTGCTCGACGCCATCACCATCCTCGTGAGCGCCGTGCACAGCGCCGGCTACACCAGCGCGCTGCGCCAGCGCATGGATCCGGCGGCGCTGCAGGACGGGCCTTTCCGCCAGCTCACCGCCGCCGCCGCGGCGCTGCGCCAGGCGGTGCTGGACGGCGACGACGCCGAAGCCCTGCGCACCGCAGCCTACCTGCGGGCGCTGCTCGACGCCTGTCGCCGCGCCGCGGCCAGCGTGATGCCGCACCTGGAGCAATACGGCATCTCGGTCGACATCGTCTACGAACTCGACCAGCTGCAGGGCCGCACCCAGCGCATCGAGCAACTCGTGGACTGCGTGCTGGCGCCCGACGCGCTGGGCGAGGGCCAGCGCCTGCTGCTGGAACTGCTGCGTGTGCTGCAGCAGCAGCGCGGCCTGCGCAACCTGCTGGCGCAGCACTACTCGCTGCTGGCGCGCCAGGTCGCCGAACGCAGCGCCGAGAGCGGCGAGCACTACATCACCCGCAGCCGCGCCGAGTACCGCGACATGCTGCGCCGCGCCGCCGGTGGCGGCGTCGTCATCGCAGGCACCACCTTCGTGAAATTTGCGCTCATGGCGCTGGGCTTGTCGGCCTTCTGGGGCGGCTTCTGGGCCGGCACGAACTACGCGCTGAGCTTCGTGGTCGTGATGCTGCTGCACTGGACGGTGGCCACCAAGCAGCCGGCGATGACGGCGCCGGCGCTGGCCGCCACGCTGCCCACCAGCGGCAGCGCCTCGGACGCCGAACTCGAGGTCTTCGTCGACCGCGTGGCGCAACTCATCCGCTCGCAGATGGCCGGCATCCTGGGCAACGTGGCGCTGTGCGCGCCGCTGGTGCTGGCAGTGCAGTGGCTGTCGACGCTGGTCTTCGGCGCGCCGGCGGTGGGGCCGAAGGAAGCGCAGTACGTGCTGCACAGCATCACGCTGCTGGGCCCGACGGCCTTGTTTGCCGCCTTCACCGGCGTGCTGCTGTTCGCTAGTTCGCTGGTCGCGGGCTGGGCCGAGAACTGGTTCGTCTTTCACCGTCTCGACAGCGCCATCGCCTGGAACCCCCGCATCGTCGCCACGCTGGGCGCGGCGCGTGCGCAGCGCTGGGGGCGCTGGTGGCGGGGCAACGTGTCGGGCCTGGCGGCCAACATCTCGCTGGGCATGATGCTGGGCCTGGTGCCGGCGCTGCTGGGCTTTTTCGCCGTGCCGCTGGACGTGCGCCACGTCACGCTGGCCAGCGGCCAGCTCGGCGCGGCGGTGGGCGCGCTGGGGCTGGGCACCGTGGCCACGCCGACCTTCTGGTGGTGCGTGGCCGGCATCGCCGTCACGGGTCTCCTGAACCTGACGGTGAGCTTCACGCTGGCCTTCCGCGTCGCGCTGCGTTCACGCGGTGTGCGCCAGGTCGACCGCCGGCGCATCGGCAGCGCGCTGTGGCGCCGGCTGCGCGCGCACCCGGCGTCCTTCCTGTGGCCGCCGAAGGAAGACGGCACGGACCTCGGCGAACGCAGCTGAGCCGCCGCGCCTCGGGCGCCACTCAGCGCGGCGGCTGGTCGTCGCGCCCGCCAGGGCTGTCCTCGGGCGGGGTGTCATCGGGTCGTCGCCCCGAGAACATCGTCCACCAGACGATGAACACGAACAGGCCGCCGGCCAGCAGCGCCTCCAGAATCAACAGCCACATGGGATTCAGGCCCTCCGCGGTCCGAACAGGTTGACGGCCAGGCCGGCCAGCACCAGCGCGGCAGCGCCCAGCTTCCAGGCCGGAAGGCCTTCGCCCAGCCACCAGGCCGACGCGGCCATGCCGAACACCGGCACCAGCAGCGCCATCGGCGCCACCGTGGCCGCCGGGTGGCGCGCCAGCAGCCAGCCCCAGGCGGCGTAGCCGAAGAGCGTGTTGCCCAGCGCCTGCCAGACCACGGCCGCCCAGACCCCCGGCGTGGCCGCGGCCAGGCCCGCGGCCCAGCGCGCCGGGCCCTCGAACCACCACGACAGCAGCAGCAACGGCGGCAGCGCAAAGGCACTCGACCACACCACCATGGCCAGCATGTCGACACGCCCCATGCGGCGCGAAACCTGGTTGCCGCCGGCCCAGGCCAGCGCCGCCATCAGCACCAGCAACAGGCCGGGCAGCGTGGTGTCGCCTCCGGTGTGTGCCGCGATGACGGCGATGCCGGCGGTGGCCAGCGCCAGCGCCGGCCACTGGTAGGCGCGCATGCGCTCACCGTCGGCGGCCATGGCCAGCGTGATGGTGAAGAAGACCTGCGTCTGCACCACCAGCGAGGCCAGGCCGGGCGCGATGCGGCCGTCGATGGCCAGATAGAGCAGCCCGAACTGCCCGGCGCCGATGAGCACGCCATAGGCCGCCAGCAGGCGCCACGGCACCGCCGGCCGCTTCAGGAAGAGCACCGCAGGCAGCAGCGCCAGCGTGAAGCGCAGCAGCGCCAGGAAGAGCGGGGGCAGCGCCACCAGCGCCAGCTTGATGACGACGAAGTTGGTGCCCCACACCGCCACCACGGCCAGCGCCAGCCAGGCGTGGCGTGCCGGCAGGCGGCCCGACAGCGCGGCCGTCATGCGCGGCTCAGACCGCCACCACGACGCGGTCGGTGCCCTGCGCCTTGGCGTCCTGCAATGCACGTTCGGCGCGTTCCAGCGTCTGCGCCACGGCCTCGCCGGCGTGGTGCTCGGCCAGGCCGGCCGACAACGTCACGCTCACCGTCGCGCCGGCGTGCACGATGCGCAGCGCGCCCACCTTCTGGCACAGGCGCTCGAGCCCGCCGCGGGCCAGCGCGGCGCGTGTGTCGCTGAGCATGAGCACGAAGTCGTCGCCGCCCCAGCGCGAGAGCATGTCCGACAGCCGCACGTGGCGCTGCGCTTCCTGCGCCACGGCGCGCATCACGGCGTCGCCCAGCGCGTAGCCATGGGCTTCGTTGACGGGCTTGAAGTTGTCGATGTCCAGCACCGCCAGGCAGAAGGTCTGCCCCGAGCGCACGCAGCGCTGGTGTTCCTGCGCCATCACCTCCTCCATGTGGCGGCGGTTGAGCAGGCCGGTGAGTTCGTCGCGCGTGGTGTGCTCGCGCAGCCGCGCCAGCGCCTGCGCCAGTTCGGCGCGGTGCAGGCGGCCACGCTGGCGCATGTGGCACAGCCGCGCCGCCAGCACCGACACGGCGGGCATCATCGTGGCCACGGCCAGGAAGTGACCGAGCTCGACACGCCAGGGGTAGTCATCGGGCCGCAGCAGCACCATCAGCACCATCGTGGCGCCGAACAACAGCACCGCGTAGGCGCTGACCCAGCGCATCTGCCGCGGCGAGGCGATGAACATGCCGAACACCAACACCACCATCACCAGCGGGAACACCGCGCCGCGGCCGTCGCCGAGCAGCGCGTAGGCCACGGCGCCGCTGGTCAGCGCAAACACCATCTGCGGCACCGTCAGCGTGGGGTCGGCCACACGCCGCGACCCGCCACTGCGGATGAGCGCATAGAACACCACCATGCCCAGCAGCGTGAGCGCCGACCACCAAGCCACCGGCTGCACCCGCGCCGTGCCCACCCAGGCGTAGTAGTTCATGCCCACGACGCCGGGCGCCAGCAGCAACAGCGCCAGGCCGGCCTGCGCCACACGCACGCGGGCGGCGGGCTCGGTGCCGAGCAGCAGGTCGAGCAGGCGGCTCATCGGGAGTGGGGGTGCGCGTGGCGGTCGGCGGCGGGCGGGCCCGGAAGCGGCAAGGGTAGCGCACCCGCCGGTTTCAGCGCCCCCTGTCCAGGTGCCCCAGCGGCAGTGCGGCGCCGGCCTTCACCTCGCCGAGCGAAAAACTGGTCTGCACGTCCTTCACGTGCGGCAGCTTGAACAGCGTCTGCGTGGCCCAGCGCGCGAAGGCGTCGAGGTCGGTCGCCATGACCTGCAATTCAAAGGTGCCGGTGCCGCTGATGTAGTGGCAGGCCACGACTTCGGACAGCTCGCGGATGGCTGCTTCCAGCGCCTGCGTGGCCTCGGCGTTGTGGCGTTCGGCGTCGACACGCACGAAGGCCAGCACACCCAGGCCGATCTTGCGGCGGTCGATCTCGGCGCGGTAGCCGGTGATGTAGCCCTGCGCCTCCAGCCACTTCACACGCCGCCAGGTGGGCGCGGCGCTCAGGCCGATGCGCGTGGCCAGCTCGGTGTTCGACAACCGCGCGTCGGCCTGCAGTTCACGCAGGATGGCCACGTCGTAGCGGTCGAGTGTGTCGCCGGCCTTCTCGGCGGGTTCGGCGGCGAGGATGGAGGTTTTCCCTGATTTGTTGCGTATCGGCATGATCTGGCTCGCTGCGATCGATTATCAGCATGTTCCTTGCGCGCAGCCGCCACCAGCGGGCATCGAAGGAAAGGACACGCGCGACCGCTTTGCCTAAACTGCTGCGCGTCCCCCAGGAGCCCGCCCCGCATGAACGCCCCGCTGCCCGACGCCGTCCGTAAGGCCCTCGAATCCGTCACCCTCGACGACAAGTACAGCCTGGCCTCGGGCCGCGCCTTCATGAGCGGCGTGCAGGCGCTCGTGCGCCTGCCCATGCTGCAGCGCGAACGTGACCAGCGCGCCGGCCTGAACACCGGCGGCTTCATCAGCGGCTACCGCGGCAGCCCGCTGGGCAACTACGACCAGGCGCTGTGGGCCGCCAAGAAGCACCTGGCCGACAAGCACATCGTCTTCCAGCCCGGCGTGAACGAGGAACTTGGCGCCACCGCGGTGTGGGGCACACAGCAGCTCGACCTCTACCCGCAAAGCAAGAAGTACGACGGCGTGTTCGGCATCTGGTACGGCAAGGGACCGGGTGTCGACCGCTGCAGCGACGTCTTCAAGCACGCCAACATGGCCGGCACCGCCAAGCACGGCGGCGTGATCGCGATCGCGGGCGACGACCACGTGGCCAAGAGCAGCACGGCCGCGCACCAGAGCGACCACATCTTCAAGGCCTGCGGCCTGCCGGTGTTTTTCCCGAGCGACGTGCAGGGCATCCTCGACATGGGCCTGCACGCCATCGCGATGAGCCGTTTCAGCGGCGTGTGGAGCGGCATGAAGACGATCCAGGAGGTCGTCGAATCGTCGTCGTCGGTGATCGTCGACCCCGACCGCGTGAACATCGTGATGCCGGAAGACTTCGCCATGCCGCCCGGCGGCCTGCACATCCGCTGGCCCGACGCGCCGCTGGAGCAGGAAGCGCGGCTGATGGACTACAAGTGGTACGCGGCGCTGGCCTACGTGCGTGCCAACAAGCTCAACCACAACGTCATCAGCGGCCCACACGACCGCTTCGGCATCATCGCCAGCGGCAAGGCCTACAACGACACGCGCCAGGCGCTGCACGACCTGGGGCTCAGCGACGACGTGTGCCACCAGCTCGGCATCCGCCTGCACAAGGTCAACGTGGTGTGGCCGCTCGAAGCGACGATCACACGCGACTTCGCGCAGGGCCTGCAGGAGATCCTGGTCGTCGAGGAAAAACGCCAGGTCATCGAGTACCAGGTGAAGGAAGAGCTCTACAACTGGCGCGCCGACGTGCGCCCCAACGTGCTCGGCAAGTTCGACGAAGGTGACGGCGACGAAAGCGGCGGCGAATGGAGCCAGCCGAACCCGAGCAAGAACTGGCTGCTGCGCGCGCAGGCCGACCTGACGCCGGCGATCATCGGCAAGGCGATCGCCAAGCGGCTGAAGAAGC
>CAMTUD010000033.1:0-28636 GCA_947084805.1 uncultured beta proteobacterium
AGCGCCTCGGTGGGTTCGCCCGCGACCGTCGGTTCGACCACGCGCGCCAGGGTGCGCCGCGTGAACAAGGCCGCCTTGCTGGCCCGGTCTGACTCTTCGTCGTAGTGCTCCAGCGACAGCAGCAGCGGATAGTCCGGGTCGCGCCGGAAGGCCAGCGCGTTGGCCCGTGTGGACAGGCAGCCGTGCCTTGCGACAAAGCGGTCGTAGCTGCCGTTGAGCAGCACCCTCAGGTGGGCGACCTGGCTGTCGCTGTCGTCTCTCAGCTGGGCATCAAGCAGTGCCCGGGCCTGGTCGCGGATGGAACACAGGCCGACGATCCGCGCACGCTGCGTGCCGTTGAGCTGGTCATGCACGTCGACCATTTCGGCACCCTCGGCGCGATGCACCCGCCCATGGTGAAGGCGGTAGCTGCCGGGCTTGGCGCCGCCGGTGGGTGGCACCGTCGTGCGCTCCACGCTCTTGTCGGCGACCGCCGCACAGTACACGTCCGTCGGCAGCAGGCCGATTCGCTCCGTGAGGGCGGCGGTGAGGTCGCCTTCGAACACGGCCGTCGCCACGGCTTCGTAGCCATTGCTCTCGGTCCGGATGCTGCCGATGCAGAACTCCGGGTGCTGGGCGTACCAGGCATTGATCTGCAGGTACCGCTCGTGGCAATGCGGATGGCGCAGGGCATCCGGCACGATGGACAGCTTCAGCCACTCGCTGCCGACCGCTTCCCCCGGCTCCCGCTTGCGCAGGAACAGGATGTCGGTCTGGACGTCGGTGGATGCGATGTCGGCAAAGGTACCCTGGGGCAACCGGATGGCGCCCAGCAGGTGGGCCTGCGCGCCGATGTACTGGCGCGCCGCATCGTCCAGGGCATCCATCGTGTAGCTGGTGGTGATGAAGCACACCAGCCCACCGGGCCGCACCAGGTCGAGCGCGCGGCCGAAGAAGTAGTTGTGGATGCTGAAGCGGGCGTAGGCCCGGTTGCTCAGGTCGGCGACCTTGTACTTGCCGAAGGGCACGTTGCCGATCACGAGGTCGAACCAGTTGTCGGGCAACGGCGTCTTCTCGAACGGCGCAATGCGGACGTCGACGCCGCCGGACGCATAGAGCGCAGTCAGCACCCGTCCCGACAGCCGGTCGATCTCGATGGCCGTCAGCTGGCTGCTCTCGGCCAAGGCGCGGGGCATGGCGCCGATGAAGTGGCCGATGCCGGCGGCGGGTTCGAGGATGCGGCCGCCGGTGAAGCCGAAGCGTTCGACGGCCCGCCACATCGCCTCGACCACGTGGATCGGGGTGTAGTGGCCGTTGTTCACCGAGGACCGGGCCGACTCGTATTCGTCGTCGCTCAGCAGGCCGCTCAGTTTTTCGGCGCGCAGGGCCCAGGCTTTGTCGTCCCCTTCGCGGTTGAAGCTGGCCGGTAGGCCGCCCCAGCCGGTGTAGCGCACGAGCCGGGTGCGCTCGGCCGTGAAGGGTGGCCTGTCCTGGCATTCGACATGCCGCAGCGTGGCAATGGCATCCACGTTCGCATCGAACTTGGCCACGGCGCCACCGAGCTTGTCGAGGTCGGCGTGTCGCAGTGCCGGCCACAGCGTGCGTGGTGCGGACTCGGTGACAACGCCTGCGACGCGCCAGGGTGTGTGGTGCGGGGCGGTGGTGGCTGTCTCCGGCAGCTCTTCGCGAGGCTCCGCCGACAGGTCAGCGGCCTGCGCTTGGGCCTCAAGGCATGAAGCAAGTGGTTCGGTGGCGTCCACGGGCTCGGGGTCGAACCCGGGCAGCCACAGGGAAGGCGCGGTGAAGCGGGCCATGGGCGTGTTCTCCAGATGAATGGGAGAGACACGCCCATCCCCGGCGGGGAGGCGTGCTCCCCGTGGGTGGGTTGGCAGGATGGGGTCGCGGTCGACCCGGGCCGGGCGTCAAGCGACGCCCGGCGACTGGCTCAGCTCAGGGCAGGGCCCCGATGTTTTGGTGATGCGCGTTGCCGCGCAGCGAGGAAGGCGGGTAACGACCGCGACGCCTGAACGGATTCAGGGGCGCCCGGATGGGCGCGCTTTGGCCGGAGCCAAGATGCCCCGGCAGTTTGCGCGGGGCCGCGCGCGCAAGCCGGTGGCGGGCCGACTCGCCATGCAAAAGCCCTTGCGTGGCAGCGCCATTGAGGATGGCAACCGTGAGCCTGTTCGCCTGCGCAGCGGCCGGGCCACTTGTTCATGAGTGACGGCCAACGCGCCGATCCCGAAACCCCGTGTCTTTGCAGGCGATTGACCCTGGCGGTGAAAGCACGGGCGGCCGAACATGCGTGCATCGCAGCCGCGGAGAACCGCAGTGTTGGGGGGGCAGGTGATGCCAGTCGATCAAGTGCCCGAGCGCGGCAACGACAACGCCGCGCAAGCCATCGAGATGTTGAAGGCCGTTGTCGATGGCGCCACCTACGACGCGGTCGCAGCGCGCTTCGGCGTCACGCGCACGGCGGTGGAGCGCCGCATCAAGGCGGTCGCCGTCCGCCTCAGCAAGACGGTCGGCATCGAGGGCCTCACCACCGAGGGTGTGGCCTTCGTGCAGCGCCTGCGCCAGCACCGCGAATCGATCCTGGTCGCGCTGGCCGGCTTCGAGCCGCCAGCGCCGTTCGGCCCGCGCCAGCACCGGGTGGTTTCGAGCGAAGAGATCACGCAAGCAGCGCTGCGGATCAAGGCGCGCAGTGCGCGGCCCTGGCACGACCAATCGCTGTTCTACATGCTGTTCGCGACCGGCGCGCGCCCCTTGGAGATTGCGCGGTTCGAGGTGCGCGACTACCTCGGGCCCGACGGCAGCGTGCGCCGCGCATCCGAACTGCGGGCTGAAGCCGCGATCACCGGCAAGCCGCGCCCGCTGTACTTCACCAGCACCCGGCTCGACGATGCACTCGCGACCTACCTGCGCGAGCGCATCGAGCAGGGCCTGGGCCTTGCCGCAAGCGCCGACTACCGAGGCCTGGATCCCCGGAGCTGCCTGTTCCTGTCGCCCGGCGGACTCGGCTTCGCCATCAAGCCGTATGGCGAAGAAGGGCAGCGCCGCTACCTGTGCCGGCCCATCCTGGAGGCTTATCGCAAGCTGTTTCGCCATGCCGACCTGCGCGACGTGACGCCGCTGTCGGCGCGGCACACCGTCGCGGCCCGTTTGTACGAACGCGGCGCGGATGAAGAACAGGTCGGCCTGCTGCTGGGCATCAACGGCCGCAGCGCGGTGCGGGAACTGTTCCCGAAGCATCGGCCGACGATGTCGGAGCTGGTGCGCGAACTGGTGTGAATGGTTGCGAGCGCGACGATGGTGGACATCCAACGCTTCTCCATCCTGGGCCGCGTGTGGAACGCCGACGACGCGCAGCTGCAGCAGGCGCTGGCCCGCGTCCACGACACACCGGAACGGCCACGTTGTCTGTGCGTGCCTGGCGGCGTGGAGATGTACGTGGCACGCCACCGGCAGTTCATGGTCAAGCGCATGCCCGACACGGGCAGCCACCATCACGCAAGCTGCCTGTCGTATGAACCCGAGGCACAGGAGTCGGGGCTGGGTGAACTGATCGGCGAAGCGGTGCTCGAGACCACCGTAGGCCGCGTTGACCTGCGGGTGGATTTTCCGTGGACTCGCACCGCGGGGCGTGGCGCCACCCGCGGTGAGAGCGACGCGGAGGCCGAAGTCGGCGTGGCCCGGCGGCGGATGAGCCTGCGGGCGCTGATGCACTTCCTGTTCGAGCGGGCCGGCTTCAACCGCTGGAGCCCGGCGATGGCGGGCAAGCGCAACCAGGGCGTGCTGCACAAGTACCTGCTGGAGGCCGCCGAGGACGTGTCGGTGAAGGGCGTGGCCTTGACTGAGCGCCTGTACGTGCCCGAACCATTCATCGAGGCGACCAAGGCCGACGCGGCGCAGCGGCGCCGCGAGAAGCTGGCCGTGCTGCGGACCCACGACGGCCACAGCCCGCTGGCCTTGGTGCTGGGCGAGTTCAAGGGCAGCGACACGGCGGTGGGCGGCTGCAGGGTCTGGGTCAAGCACATGCCCGATGCGCCGCTGCTGATTGCTGGCAAGACCTGGGCAAGGATCCAGAAGGTGTTCGCGCCGATGTTCGAAGCCCGGGACGCGGACACCGGCCACCGGGTGCGCCTGGTGCTGGCGGCCCTGGTGCGGGCGCGGCGCGAGTACACCTACGAGATCGACGCCGCCAGCCTGATGATGACCACCGAGCACTGGATCCCGATCGACGCCATCCACGAACTGCCGCTGGTGCATGCCTTGGTGGAGCAGGGGCGGCGCTTTGCAAAGCCGCTGCGCTACGACGCCGCGACCAGCGGCGCCTTTCCGAACGCGCTGTTGCTGGACATGGGACCGAAGCCCGTACCTCTGCACGTCGTCAGCGCCTTCATGGCGCCGAAGGCCCGCGTGGACAAGGATCATGCGATCGTGCGGGCCGGCGCAGCGGTGTGGGTGTGGGCGACTGATGAGCCAATGCCGGCGTTGCCGCCTGTCGATACAAGGCAGTAGCGAGCCTGGCAGGTTTCATTCGGGCCTACAGAATGGCCGGCTTGGTCACGTCTTGCTCGGCAAACTCGGACGCCATCAGGTAAATGAACTGCAGCGGCTGGCCTGTGATGAAATCTTGAATGCGCGGGCCCAAGGTGCCGGTCGACACGAGATCGAAGTGGTGGGGCCGGTATCGCGTGATGGAGCCGAGGTAGTAGGAGATCGCATAGATCGAAAGCAGTTGAGGCAGCAACGCGGGTCGCTCCGCCGGTGGGCACAGGTACACGTAGTACCTGCGATAGGGCGTCACCGTGGAAACGGTCATCCAGAACAGGTGCCGTACCGGAGCGACCAACTCGTGCAACTGGTCGGCCGGGTAATTGACATAGGCCATGGGCGCAACTTGCTCCAGGCAGATCAGTGGCCTGTTCTCCCAAGTCTCTGCACAGGCCACCTCTCTGAAGGACGGCGCCATCCCGGATTCCGTCAGCAGCCGCCGATGCGATACGGTCAGGCGCGACAGGTCGTCCGCAACCAGGTAGATACGAAGCCACATGGTCCTGTTGGCGGGATCGTTCCAGAACTGAATCTCCCGAGTCGCGATGAAGCGCTCGGCCTTGTGCGCACCCTGGGCCCACAGACGATGCCCCGGAACGATCTGGGGAAGCAGGAGCGGTAGGTCGAAATCTGTATTCGCGGCCAGACCAGTTCCGCTTACCGCGGCCTTGAACTCGGCGAAGTTCTGCAGGATGCCAGCGCCGTTCGGGCTAGGAAAGGCGCGGAGGTATGCGTCAACCAACTCCCTTGACGGTGCACGAAGTTGCTCGCTTAGACCGTGTTGTGCCTTGTCGAACGTCGGCTGAACTCCGTGCGTGAGACAGTAGGCTTTGACCACGTTCATGAAGCTGTAGTACAGCGTCAGCGGCCGCGCCGCGACAGCACCCACCTGGGTCGCGCTGGCGAAGAAGTCGCGCGCTTGTTCGATGCAGGCGAGTGCCTCCGGGCGCCTTGCCTTCGGGCAGCGGGTTTCGATCGCCCGGACGATGATGGCCCATGGGTCGAGTGCAAACAGCAGCGACTGCAATGCGTAGTGGGATCGACCACGTCGGGCAGGCCAGAACGAGAACGGGATCGGCTTGCCCTTGACTTGAAGGCGTTGACCCGGCCGGGGTTGCGGCGGCGCTGGCATCGAAGTTGATCCTGAATGAAAGTGTCTGGTGAATCGGCAGCATACCGGCGACGCTGGCGAGCCCGGCCACTGTCGCGCGCAGCACTGGCAGAGCAGCGCGTTGGGTTGACGGGAGCGACCTGTGCGAGAGCATGGAAGCGACACATTCGCCAACCATGAGGAGCGCAGAGATGACGCATTCCATCGTCAGCCACCGCGGCAGCGACGCGATACCGGCCACCGTGCTGGGTCAAGGACCGGCGCGCATTCCAACCGGCGGGAAGATCCGTGCCGGCACCAAGGCGCTCAGCCGTGCCGCCGTCGAGAACCCCCAGGCGCGCGCGATCTACGAACAGGGCGTCGCGGCCGGTCAGTCGTTCGACCAGATCGAGCAGGCATTGGCCACGGCCCTGCCGCGCCTGAAAATACCGCTGGTGCCGAAGAACGTGCCGTGGTTCACCGTGCGCGGGCACGACTTCTCGAACCCGGAGATCGCGCAGCAGATCCTTCAAGCCTTCGGCGAAGACCGTGGCGAAGGCCATCGGCTCTATCGCTTTCCGGTGGTGTTCCCGTCGGATCACTGGCAGGTGGTGATGCCGCACGAACTGTCGGCCTGGGGCGCGAGCGAAAAGCGCTACTGGTCGGAGTACTCCCCCGATGGGCGGGTGCGCCATTGCAAGACCCATGCGCCGGTGCCCTTCGACGACACCGGCAAGCGCGTCATCCGGGTCTTCGGCGGGCGCAAGACGGTCGTACGCGACGCCAATGGCGGCATTTGCGACCCCGAAGCCTGCCCCGAGTACCAGCAGCGGCAATGCAACCTCAGCGGGCGCTTCTTGTTCTTCATCCCGGGTATCCGGTCGATCAGCGCGTTTGAGTTGCACACGCGCAGCTTCTACGCGATGAACGCGGCGATCCAGAAGTTCGAGACCATCGGCTTCCTGCGCGGCGGGCGCATCTCGGGCTTCCTGGACAGCCAGCGCACCCCGTTCTACTTGAGCAAGAAGCTGGTCGAGGTGGCGCACATCGACGAACAGGGCCGGCCGGCCCGGGTGCCGCAGTGGATCATCGAACTCGAAGCGCCGGTGGACGTGACCGCGTTGTTGCGGGACCGCGATGACGACGAGGCCGCGCTCGTGCAAGCCCAGCTTGCGACCCAGATTCTCAGCGGACCGACCGTGCTGGAGGCCGATGGCGACAGGGCCGCCGCAGCGGGCGAACCGCAGGACATCGCGGCACCAACCTCCGCGCACGCTGGACCACGGCCGCAGGCGCGCGAAGGGCGCCCCTCACTGGAAGACCTGTTGTCTCAAGCGCAGGCGTGCGGCATCGACCGGCAGCGCTACACCGCTTATGCCGACCTTCGATGGGGCCCCGGCTGGAAGATCAACCCGCAGGGGCGCGCACGGGCCTGGGACGAATTGGAGCGGTACCGCAACGACCTCGCGGGCTATCTCGACAAGATCGAGAGCGAATTGCAGGCCGTGGTCACGGGGAGAACGGCATGATCCGCATCGCCCATTGCTCTGACCTGCATTACGGGCCGAAGAATCTGGCCGAGGCCGACCGCTGCTTCGGCGCGGCAGTAGACCGGGCCATCGCGCTGCGTGCCCAGGTGGCGGTGTTGTCGGGTGACGCAACCGACCACGCACTCGACCTGCACGCCCCGTCAGCGGAGCGCCTGGCCCGGCAGGTGCGGCGCCTGGCCGACCATTGCCCGGTGCTGATGCTGCAGGGCACGTTCTCGCACGAGCCACCCGGTACCTTGGCGCTCTTCCGGTTGCTGGGAGGGCGCCACCCCGTGCATGTGGCGGACCGCATCGCCCAGGTCGGCCTAACGGGTGATGGCCGGTGGGTGGTGTCGGACGGCTGGCGCTTCGACAAAGTGCCAGCGGGCGTGCAAGCCTTGTTCTCGTGCGTGCCCACCGTCAACAAGGCCATGGTCGCCGCCGCTCTGGGGGCGAGTGCGGCGGCCGAAGCCACCGGCGAGCAGCTGGCAGCACTGCTGGTCGGTTTTGCGCCGGGGCACCGCGCCGCGCGCAAGCTGGGCGTGCCGACCATCGGCGTGTCGCATGGCACCGTGTTCGGCTGCCTCAGCGAGCACGGCGTGCCGATGGCCGGCTTCGACCACGAGTTCACTACCGGGGCGCTGTTCGCGGCCGAGGCCCAGGCCTTCCTGCTCGGGCACATCCACCGGTACCAGGCGTGGCAGCGCGTTGGACAGGCGGGGCAACAGTGCGTGGCCTACGCTGGGTCCATCGGGCGCTTTCACTACGGCGAGGAAGGCGAGAAGTGGTTCCTGATGTGGGAGGTCGATGCGGATGGCGCGCGATTTGACCAGGTGGTCACGCCTGCGCGTCGGACCGTTGACATAGTGTTCGAAGGCAAGCCAGACCTCGACGCATTGCGCAGGACCATCGCGCAGCAAGACATCGCCGGCGCGCATGTTCGTGTGCGGTGGACGGTGGCGGACGAGGACCGGCACGAAGTGGACCGTGCGCTGATCGAGCGCGAACTCGGGCGCGCCGCCGAGGTCAAGCTGGAGGGACGCATCGTGCCCGTGGTGCGCACCCGCGCCGCCGGCATCTCGCGGGCGGCCAGTCTGGCCGACAAGGTGCGCCAGTGGGCACAGGTGACCGAGGCCAAGCCGGAGCCGTTGCTGGCGTGCCTGGCGCAACTGGAAGGGGAGACGGGGGAGGTCATCGCCGAGCGGGTGTTGCGGGGCGAGTTGCCGGAGGCTGGGGAAGGTGACTCTCCGGTGGCGCTGCGGCGCGCAACGGTGTGACGTGCATGGACGCCGAGCAGTCGCCCGCTGCGTGGAAACGCTAGACGGGATTGGACTGCGTTACCCTACAATGCCCCTGTCTAGACTGCAGGGCCTCCCGTGGACCAAGCACTCACCGTAAAAGAGGTTGCGCTCCTCCTGCAGGTGGATGAGAAGACCGTCTATCGCCTGACGCAGAGGGGCGACCTGCCGGGATTCAAGGTGGCCGGGGCGTGGCGCTTCAAGCGGGCGGACATGGACGCCTGGGTTGAAAGACAGAAGACCGCAGTGAGAACTGCGTTCAGAGGCACCCCCAAAGACAAGAAGAAGGAGCGCAACTGATGCCTACCGCAAAGAAGTCCGGGCCCGTGTCCGCCCCGCCACGAGCGGTCGATGTGTTTGTCGCTCCGTCGAAGCTGCGATTCGACATGAACAACCCCCGGTTCATCGAGGGTCAGTTCAAGACCGAAGAAGAGGTCATAGAGCACCTGGTCGACGAGGCCGACGTGAACGAACTCGTTCAGTCAATTCTCTCCGCCGGATATGTGGACTACGAGCCGTTGATCGTCCTGGAGAAGGACAACACGGTCCTTGAGGGAAATCGTCGATTGGCGGCGCTTCGCCTCATTGGCACCCCGTCACTTCGACAGAAGATCAAGTATCAGTTGCCCACAATCGAGGGCGCGGAAGCGCCGCCTGAAACTGTTCGCGTTCGCTACGTCAAGAATCGGTCCGAGGCGCGTAGCTTCATTGGCTTCAAGCACATCAACGGACCATTCAAGTGGGATGCGCTCGCGAAGGCAAAGTACGCAGCCGAGTGGTTCAACGAAGGCGCCGACATTGCGACCATCAGCCGTACCCTGGGAGATGGTCACAACACCGTTCGCAGACTTGTGAATGGTTGGTACGCCCTGCAGCAGGCGCAGCAGGATGGCTTTGACGTCTCGAAGATTTCAAAGCGCAATTTTTCGTTTTCGCACCTCTACACCGCACTGACACGGGCATCCGTTCGTGACTACCTCGGAGTTGGTGATGAGGATGTGTCATCGCCTCCGCAGAAGAGCCCAATTCCAAAGTCGCATCAGCAGCAGCTTGGGCAGCTCATGTCTTGGTTGTACGGACAGGAGCACAAGAACGAACCGACTTTGATTCAAAGCCAGAATCCTGACTTGAACATCCTGAGCAAGGTGTTGGCGCACCCAGAGGGCAAGAAGATGCTGCTGGCGCAGCGTGATCTTCACGTTGCGTACGCTCGGGTAGAGCCCGCGTCCACGCGGTTTGAGGATGCGCTCATGAAGGCGGCAAAGCAATGTGAGGACGCCAACGCACTATCTGGCGGCTTTGACGGAGACCCTACGCTAATGAAAGTAGCGGAAGGAATGCAGCGTACGGTTCGAAGCCTCAATGCTGCAATGAAGGACCGAGCCTCCCAGCGGACTGAAGAAGAACTCTGAATCATGCTGCTGGCGCCAACCGAGAACGATACACGCAGCGCACTTGCAGATTGGCTCGAACTGCACGCTCTGATTTCGAGTCGCAGGACATCCTCAAAGGGCGATCTGCTGAATGCGTTGGACATTGCCGACGATGATCGAGCCGGGCGCTTCTCTCATGATGACGAAACGGGTGAGACACTCGATCAGGGCATTCTTGAGGAGCCGCGAATGGCCTTGCTTGAGAAGGTCTTCGAGGAGCTTGAGTTTCGAGCTTCGTGCCTGGGCGAAAGCTACCCTTTCCAAGTTGATGCAAAGCGGCTTGTTGTACGCGCTGCCTTTCAGGTTGACGAGATTCACGCGGGCCAGGCCGCGTACACCTTCTGCCTACTGACGACCGCTCTACGTCAGCGAGTTCTGACTGGCTTGGAGAGCCTGCCGGAGACCGAGCAGGAGATGGCGTTGCTCTTCCAGATCTGCGCCTGTATGGCCGCGGGAGGGTACTTTGGCGGAGCCGTCTGTTCTTTCGGCTTTCCGCGACAAGAAGGAAATGCTTTCTTGCCAGCGTTGCAGGCGGCCTACCGGCGCTTTGGCCATGGCGATGTAAAGACGCAGATTGAGGCGGGACACCCGAACGCAACGAAGGACGGTGGAATCGACGTCATCGCGTGGCGCGACCACCCAGACCGCCTTCCGGCCAAGTTGTACTCGATTGGTCAGTGCGCATCAGGCAAGAACTGGAAGCAAAAGCCAGTCGTTTCCGAGATGGGTCAGTTTCATGGAACCTGGTTTACGACTCGTCCCGCCGAGTTTTGCGTACCGGCTCTCTACATCCCTTTCATGGCACACGACGAGATCGACGAGCCTAGCCACGAGAGCTATGCAGTGGTTCGTGTCCGAACCGTTGCCTATCACGAACGAAAGTTCGGCGTAATCTTTGATCGGCTACGGATCGCCCACCATGCAGCGGCTTGCGCCGGCCGTCTGGGAGATGAGCTCGCAGAAGTCGACGGCGCTGAGCGCTTGTCGGATGTTGCACAGTGGGTGAATCGAACCGTGGCAAAGGTGCTTCAAGTGAGGGTTGCGGCATGAGGCATCCCTTGCACTCAATCTGCCCGTACTTCGCGATGTTCCCCGAGGAATTCGTGGCTAAACAGGTATTGGCGTATACGCAGCGCGGCGAGTGGGTTTTTGATCCATTCAGTGGGCGAGGAACTACTGTTTTTGAGAGCTTGCTCAACGGCCGGCCGGCAGCCGGCACGGACGTCAATCCAGTAGCTGCCTGTGTTGCCGGTGCCAAGGCCGAACCGCCTCTCCTTCGAAATGCCCTCAGCCGGCTCGAACGGCTGGAGGAGAGCTACGTTCCTGAAGTTTTCTCAGAACAGCTTAGAAGGCTGCCGGAGTTCTTTCGGCAGTGCTTTCACGAGCGAACTCTCGCAGAGCTGTTGTACCTTCGGCAAGAGATGAACTGGAAGGGATCGAAGGTCGACCGCTTCATTGCTGCCGTGGCGCTTGGGTGCCTTCATGGTGAGTCACACAAAACTCCCAACTGTCTTAGCAATCGCATGCCACGGACCATCAGCACGAAGCCCGAGTACTCAGTCCGCTGGTGGGCCGCACGCGGGCTGGTCGCCCCCGAGCGGCGGACATTCGAGATCCTGCGATCCATGCTTAGATATCGTCTTCAAGAGGCTGTCCCGGAGATTTCTGGAGAGGTGAAGCTTCGCGATGCCCGAAATGCGGGAAGTGCATTCCCAGCGTTGCGGGAGAAGGTGTCGTTGATCGTGACGTCACCCCCATATCTGGACACTACGGACTACATTGAGGACCAGTGGCTTCGTCTTTGGTTCTTGGGAGGGCCTGAGCAGCCGCACGGCGGCGTCAACAAGGACGATCGTCATACCCGGCTGGACAACTACTGGGAGTTCTTGACGGAGACGTGGCGGGGCGTCCAGCCGCTGGTCAAGCGAGGAACCCATGTGGTGGTCCGGATCGGCGGAACTCGAATTCCGAAAGTAGATCTGGGCGAGGGTCTTCTGAATACATTGAAGGCGGGACTCACCGGATACCGGGTTCGCCCTGTTCGGAGCGGTTCAACCACTGAGATTCGCAATCGACAAACAAATGTCTTTCGGCCAGGCACATCGGCCGAGCGCTTTGAGCACGACTTTGCTTTCAAGGTGACGGGGTGATTGTTCGGCCGCAGCTTGAACTGACGGAGTGGGGAGCACTTTAGGCTGGCCTTGACCGGGCGCCAACCGGCGCGAGACTTTCTCAACCAAGTCTCCAGGGCACGCCATGCAACCACTGACCCTCACGCTCAAAGGCTTCCGCGGCATTCGCGACGGCCTGGGCCGCGACATGCTGACGCTGGACTTCGAGCGCCATGCGGACGGCGCTCAGCTGATCGCCATCGCCGGTGCCAACGGCCGAGGCAAGACCACCGTCATGGACAACATGCACCCCTTATGTTGAATTCACTGTGTCAACAGTGGGCCAAGACGCGGCGTCTCACTGCCGCTGCAGGGTGGCAATCAATGGGCATGAAAGCTTGCCCCGCCTCGTGCAGCAGTCGCGAACGAGGCCAGCCAGCGCCGACTCGATCCGCCGCAGATCCTTCAGCTTCTGGCGCACGTCAGCGAGCTTTGCTTCAGCGAGCTTTCTCGCCTCGTCACAGTGCGTGCCGTCGTCCAGTCTCAGCAAGCCCGCAACCTCGTCGAGGCTGAAGCCCAGGCGCTGTGCGGCCTTCACGAACCGCACCCGTGCGACGTCCTTCGCCTCATAGCGCCGAATGCGGCCGTAGGGCTTGTCGGGTTCGGGCAGCAGCGCGCGGCGCTGGTAGAAGCGCACCGTCTCCACGTTGACCCCGGCCGCCTTGGCGACGGCCCCAATCGTCAGTCCCTGCTGATCGCTGTCCATGCCGCTTGACTCCGTACATGAGTACGGAAATAAGCTTACGCCATCGTCTCTCCGACCGAGGAAAGTGCATGACGGAATCGCAGACCGGGCGCGGCGCGCTCGTCGGCGGCGGACTCGCCGCGATCCTGGCTTCCGCGTGCTGCCTGGGCCCGTTGGTGCTGGTGACCCTGGGCTTCAGCGGCGCGTGGATCGGCAACCTCACGGCGCTGGAGCCCTATCGGCCGTTGTTCATCGGCGTGGCGCTCGTCGCCATGGGCTTCGCGTGGCGCCGCATCTATCGGCCTGCTCAGCAATGCAAACCGGGTCAGGCGTGCGCGATTCCGCAGGTTCGGTCCACCTACAAGGCCGTGTTCTGGATCGTGGCCGCGCTGGTGCTGATCGCGCTCGCCTTCCCCTACGTGTTGCCGCTGTTCTATTGACCAGGAGTGCTCCATGAAGAAGCTGATCATCATCGCCGCCCTCGCCATGTCCGGCGCGGCCGCCATCCAGGCGGCGCCGCAGACCGTGACGCTGGACGTGCCGGGCATGACCTGCGCGGCGTGCCCGATTACCGTGAAGAAGGCGATCTCGAAGGTCGATGGCGTGAGCAAAGTCGACGTGAGCTACGAGAAGCGCCAGGCCGTCGTGACCTTCGATGACGCCAAGGCCAGCGTGCAGAAGCTGACCCAGGCGACCGAGAACGCGGGCTATCCGTCCACCGTCAAGCGCTGACGCCGCAGCGATCGAGGAGGCCATCATGAGCGTCATGACGCGCGTCGCGGACAAGGCCGGAGCGCTGGGCAGCATCGTGTCGGCGATGGGTTGCGGGGCTTGCTTCCCGGCCCTGGCCAGCCTCGGCGCAGCACTCGGGCTCGGCTTCCTGAGCCAGTTTGAGGCCGTGTTCGTCACCGTGCTGCTGCCGCTGTTCGCGGCGCTGGCGCTGCTCGCCAACGCACTCGGCTGGTTCAGCCACCGCCAGTGGCAACGCAGCGTGCTCGGCATGATCGGTCCGGCCATCGTGCTGGTCGCCAGCTTCACCGTGGCCGAAAAGCTGCTCTACGTGGGCCTCGCGACGATGGTCGCGGTGTCGGTGTGGGACTTCGTCTCGCCGGCGAACCGGCGCTGCGGGCCGGACGGCTGCGAAGTCCCGCCCAAGCACGCCTGAAGCTATCACGCTGCGGCTGCCGGCGGAAGGTAACCCGATGACCGAACTCGCGATCAGCGGCATGACGTGCGAGTCGTGCGCCACGCACGTTCGCCAGGCCCTGGAGAAGGTGCCTGGTGTGCGTTCGGCGCAGGTGTCCTACCCCAAGGGAACCGCACGCCTCACGCTCGCCCCTGACACACCCGTGGCGGCACTCGTGTCGGCCGTGGCCGCAGCCGGCTATCGCGCGCGCGTCCCCGAGGCTGCGTCCGGTCCGTCGCGCGACGGCTTCTTCGAAAGGGCGCGCAGTTGGCTCGGCAGTGGTCAGAAGGCACGCGGCGGCGAGGTGCTGCACGTCGCCGTCATCGGCAGCGGCGGTGCCGCGATGGCCGCCGCGCTCGAATCGGCCGAGCGCGGCGCGCGGGTCACGCTCATCGAACGCGGCACGACCGGCGGCACCTGCGTCAATGTCGGCTGCGTGCCGTCCAAGATCATGATCCGTGCTGCGCACGTCGCGCACCTGCGGCGGCGCAGCCCGTTCGACGCCGGGGTGTCCGCTGCCGAGCCGACCATCCTGCGCGACCGCCTGCTCGCCCAGCAGCAGGCGCGGGTGGACGAACTGCGCCACGGCAAGTACGAGAGCATCCTGCAGGGCAGCCCGGCCATCACAGTGGTGCACGGCACGGCGCGCTTCACAGACGCTCGGTCGTTGACGGTGGTGCTGCGCGACAGGGGCGAGCAGGTCGTGGCGTTCGACCGCTGCCTGTTGGCCACTGGCGCCAGTGCGGCGGTGCCGCGGATTCCAGGCCTTGCCGATACGCCGTTCTGGACTTCGACCGAAGCGCTGGCCAGCAGCGAGATTCCGCCGCGGCTGGCGGTGATCGGTTCGTCCGTCGTCGCGGTGGAACTCGCACAGGCATTTGCGCGTCTCGGCAGCCAGGTCACGATCCTCGCGCGCAACAAGCTGTTCTTCCGCGAGGACGTGGCCATCGGCGAGGCGCTCACCGCCGCGTTCCGCGACGAAGGCGTCGAAGTGCTCGAGCAGACGCAAGCCAGCCGCGTTGCGCATGCCGGTGGCGAATTCGTGCTGACGACGAATCATGGCGAGCTGCATGCCGAGCGGCTGCTGGTGGCCACGGGCCGCACGCCGAACACGCGCGGGCTCAACCTCGAAGCCGCCGGCGTGAAGGTGGACGAGCAAGGCGCCATCGTGGTCGACGATCACATGCGCACCAGTGCGCCGAACATCTATGCCGCAGGCGACTGCACCACCCAGCCCCAGTTCGTGTACGTCGCGGCCGCCGCGGGCACGCGGGCGGCGATCAACATGGCCGGCGGCGACGCGGCGCTGGACCTGAGCGCGATGCCGGCCGTCGTGTTCACCGATCCGCAGGTCGCGACGGTCGGTCTCAGCGAAGCTGAAGCGCGCCAAGCGGGGATCGAAACCGACAGCCGCACGTTGACGCTCGACAACGTGCCGCGTGCGCTGGTCAACTTCGACACGCGCGGCTTCATCAAGCTGGTGGCCGAAGCCGGTACCGGCCGGCTGCTGGGCGTGCAGGCGGTCGCCGCCGAAGCGGGGGAACTCATCCAGACCGCCGCCATCGCCATCCGTGCCGGCATGACCGTGCACGATCTGGCCGACCAGTTGTTCCCGTACCTGACGATGGTCGAAGCCCTGAAGCTTGCGGCGCAGACCTTCACGAAGGATGTGAAGCAACTGTCGTGCTGCGCCGGCTGAGCTTCAGCTGGACTTGAACAAGGAACTGCGCGGCGCATCGCCGCCTTGCGGCCAAGCGCGTGAAGGGTCGCGACTGACGACCGTTGAAAGCGTCGCCGGCCATGCGAGCCTGATCGGAGACCAACTCCGAGGCATGCCATGCAGCCACTCCGACTCACCCTCAAGGGCTTCCGCGGCATCCGCGACGGCCTGGGTCTCGACGAGATCACGCTTGACCTGGAGCGCCTTGCCGACGGTGCAGAACTGATCGCCATCGCGGGCCCGAACGGCAGCGGCAAGAGCACGATCATGGACAATCTCGTGCCCTATCTCGGCCTCCAAAGTCGTGCCTCGATGTCGGCACCCGGCGGCTTCTCGTACTACGAGCACGTCCATCTGCCGGAGAGCCTGAAGGACCTGACCTGGGCGCACGAAGGGCGGTGCTATCGCTCGCAGATCGTCATTCGAGTCAGTGGCCGGCGACGCACTGAGGCATTCCTGCTCACGCTCGATGATGGCGGACGCTGGTCCCCCGTGACGCTCGAGGATGGGACCATCTCGGATGGCCGGGTCGAGACGTACACGCGCTGTGTGGAGAGCATCTGCGGCAGTGCAGAAACCTTCTTCACCTCTGTGTTCGCAGCCCAGGGCAAGCGCCAGCTCAGCACCTATCGCAACGCCGAGATCAAGACGCTGCTGGCCGACCTGCTGGGGCAGGAGGAGATCCGGGCGCTGGGCCAGAAGGCGGCGGAGACCGCCCGCCTGCTGAAAGCTGGGCTGGCAACACTGCGTCAGGAACTCGCCGGGGTCGACGCGGAGGATCAACACCTCGAGGCGGCGCGCCGAAAACTCGACGGCGCCGGCGATCGCGTGTCGGCGGCCGATCGCGCGAAGAGGTCAACGCAGTCTGCCCTGGAGGCCGCCCAGACGGGGCATGCCCGCGTGGTGGTCGAACGCGAGCAGTCGCGAGCCACCGATGCCCGGCGGGCACAGCTCATGGCCGAACGGCAATCCAACCTGGCAGGCGCGGCACAAGCGCTGAGCGCGCTCGATGTTCAGGAACGGGCCGAGCACCAGCGGCTGGAGCGCCTCGATCAGCGGGTCGCCAATCGGCTGCAGCAGGAACGTTCGCGGCGCCAGGCCTTGACCCAATCCCGGCAGCGATGCCTTGCGGCGCTCGCCGAGGCCGGCGCGGTGCGTCGCGCCGAAAGGCGCCTGCCGCTGGCGCAACGTGTGCAGGCGCTGCGCGGCGCACGCACGCTCGCCTGCCGCGAGCAGGTCCATCAGCTGACGCATTGCCAAGGGGCGGTGCGCCTCGCGGAGCAGCGCGCCGCCGCCATCGAACGGGATGCGGGTCGAGCCGTGCTGAAGGCTGAGGAACTCGCGCGCCGGTTCGGACTGACCGGCGAGGTGCCCTGCGCCGGCACGGACCTGCAGGGGCGTTGCAAGTTGCTCGCTGACGCGCGCGAGGCGCAGGTGCTGATCCCCAACGCCCAGGCCCAGGTCGCCCGTCTGGTGAGCGAGAAGTCCGAGGTCCAGCGGGAACTTATCGATGCCCGCCGGCGTTGCGGGGCACTGGCCGGCGCGCCGCACGCCCTGGCGCGGGCCGAGGTCCGCGAGGCCGTCGCACGCGAGCGGGCGAACCGCTTGTCGGTCGTGCGTTCGAAGGCCCAGGCGTGCGCGCAGGCGCAGGCGACCCTGGTCGAGATCGAGCAGGAACTTCAGGCGCTGGGGCTGCAGGCTAGTGAGGGCGCCGCTGCCGAGACCATCGACGAACGTGCGGAGCGCCAACAGATCGCGGCGGCACGAAAGGCGATCGAGGGGCAAAGGGATCAGCAGGCCGGGCAGACCGAAGCGGCGCTGGCGCGCCTGGATCAGGCGCTCGCAACGCTGCCGCCCGCCTTCGACGAGCAGCAGGCCGCGCGCGCAGCCCGTGCGCTGGCTACCGCGCGGGAGGCCCTCGCTGCGGCGGAGCGGGCAATGCTCACGGCGGTGCGTGAGTCGCAGCAGCTCGAGGAGGTCTCCAAGCAGTCGGCCCGGCTGGGCGAACGCGGCGAAAGCCTGCGCGCGCGCTGCGCTCGAGTCGAGGATGAGCTGGGCAACTGGAACCTCTTCGCCCGTTGCATGAGCAATGACGGGCTGATCGCTCTGGCGATCGACGATGCGGGACCTGCGCTGTCGGCGCTGGCAAATGACCTGCTGCTGGCCTGCTACGGGCCGCGCTTCACGGTGTCCATCCGAACCTTGCTGGAGACGGCCAAGGGCGAGCAGAAGGAGGGCTTCGACATCGTCGTCCACGACGGCGATACCGGCGACAGCAAGAGCGTCGGCATGATGAGCGGGGGCGAGCGGACGTTGGTGGAGCTTTGCCTGACCCGGGCGATCGCGCTGTACCTGGCCCGAAACACGGGACGCCGATACACGACCCTGTTCACCGACGAGGCGGACGGCGCGCTGGATCCGCAGCGCAAGCGCATGTTCATGGCGATGAAGAGGGAAGTCCTGCGCCTGGGTGGCTATGAGCGTGAGTACTTCATCTCGCAGACGCCCGAGCTGACGGCGATGGCGGATGCCGTGATCGACGTCGACGCGCTGAAGGCGGATGCGTGCGATGTCGATCGCGGCGTGTCAATGGCGTAGTCGCGGTCGTGGCGCGAGCCCGGCGCCGACAGCGCTGGTCACTGCGTGCCGGACCCTGGCATGCGCGGCTGTGCGACACCGACCCGCGCACCAAGGCCCCACAGGTACGCTTGGTCGAGTATCGGCTCGCATGCCGGCTCGCTTCGGGCGAGTTCCTCCAGGGCGCGCAGCAGGTGATCGGTGACACCGGGGCGTCCGGCGATCATGGCCAGCTTGTAGAGCCGCAACAGCGCTCGCGCGAGAGCGAGGTCCGACATGAGGGCGCATGTCATCGCAGACCTCCAGCGGGGCACCTGTGCCCCTGTCCTTCGCAGCTTAGACCTTGCTCCTGTGTCAAGGTCAAGACTTGGCCCGCGGCTCAGCGGCGCATCGAAACCACGTGCGGGCCGGCGGCGCGGCGCAGCTCGGCCAGTTCTCGCTCTCGCCGTTCGAGCATGAGGTGAGCGTCCTGCCAAGCCGCGAAGTAGTGATCGACGAGCGCGGCCAACTTGTCCAACTGCTCGCGCAACTCGCGGTTCTCCCGGCGAAGCAGCTTCGCCTGACGTGCAGGGGCGCCTGACGGGTCGCGTGCGTTCCGCTGCGCCTCGTGCAGCGCCTTCAAGGCCTCGGGGTGGTACCGGTACAGCGCATTGCGGGAGATCCCGGCGATCTGACACAGGGTCGTCGCGGTGAGCGGCTGCACCGCGACGCCGGTGCTTGGCGTGCGAACCAAGGTGGCCAACGCGTCCTGAAGCCGCTGCGCCGTGGACCGGCTGTCGGCGTCGACCTTGACCTCACGCATGGCTGTTCTCCTCGGCGCTTCCCGCGTCGAGCGTCCGAAGCAGGGTATGGGCCTCGTTCAGGCGCTCGCGGACGATGCGCAGCGTTTGCCGCGGCAGAGCGGGTTCGTTCAGCAGCGACTCGCAACGTCGCGCCTGCTCGAGCCAGTAGGTCCGATGCTGCGGCGAGACCACGAAGTTCCTGCAGCGCGCGCAGGTCGAAGGTTCGCGTCGCGCCGGGTTCGGCCCGGCGGCGTTGCCGAGGCAGGCGCTGTGTTCTTCGCGGTAGACGCAGAAACCCCAGTCGCACACGCCGAGCACCAGGCCCGCGTCGACCAGTAGGCGCGCGTAGCTCTTGAGGTCCTGCTTCAAGCGGCTGCCCCTGAAACGAGGGCGCTTGGCCACGATCTCGATGCCTGCGCGGCCGCCGAGGCCCGGGGCGGACAGCATGTGCTCCCAAGCCGCCATGGACTGCTGCAGGATCTCGGCGTCGATCTCCTGATTGAGGCGATAGTCTGAGCCGACGTAACCGTGGTCGGTCTCCGCACGCTCGCGATGACCCAGGTGCTGGCTCAGCGCGAAGAGGCAGGTGCGGTCGCGCAGCGCCGCAAACCTGGCGAAGGTCTTGCGCCCCTGGTGGGTCGTCAGCCTCCAGGGCCGATCCTGATGGGTCAGCCCGAGTCTCGCGCCGAAGCGCTGCAACTGCGTGGCGACGCGCGACGGCGATGCGATCTCCAACTGATCCGCGCGGGCGTGAAACCACTCCGTCGCACCGTTGCCCCTGCGCCGGCGCAGCCACAACTCATGGCGGCCCGAAACCATGCGATGCTCCGCGGACAGCGCCTCGAGCACCGTAGTCGCCTGAACGGCCACGGGCGGTGCGACCCATTCGTGAGGCCGGCCGTCGTATCCCGGCTGACGCTTGAAGATGCTGCCGACGATCACGGTGACCGGGGAATCGACGCAGGCACCACTATCGTGTCGCTCCTGCACGCAGCCGGCCTTCAAGTGGAGGATCTCGCTGACCCGTGGCCCGACCAGATAGGACAGGACGACGAAACAGGCCGCGTAGAGCATGTCGATCCGCAAGACAAGCTCCGCCACCGACGCCAACGGCCGTTCGACTTCGGGCAGAGCACTGTTGGCCCGCTTCAACCTGCGCGTGGCCCGGCCGGTGTGAGCGTAGCCGCCTTGAGAGCGTCCAGCGGTCGCAGCCATCGCCTGGCGGTAGGTCTCCATCGCCTGCAGAACCCGTCCGGCGTCGCGCATGACGATGTCGACGGCGGCCTGGACCAGCGGCACGGCGACGCCGTCAGGGGTGGACGGCCACGGGCGGCGCAGACCCTCGCGATCACCGGCGGCCTGCCGGTGGTTGCTGCCGGGGAACGGATCGAATCCCAGGCCGTCGTCCAGCTCCATGCGGAAGCGATGAAGGTAGGTGAACAGGTACAGATGGCGCTGCACCGTGGACGCAGACCGCGACGGTCCGCGCGCCGTTGGCAGCTCGGCGAGCCAATGCTGAAACTGCAGCAAGGCTGCCGCGTCGAGCTCGGCAAATCGGCTGAGGCCCTCCCGGTCCATCCAGCGCACGAGGAATCGCAGCGAGAAGAAGTAGTTCAGGACCGAGCGCGGTCGCAGCGGCAGGCCCGTGCACAACGATCGGCAGCGGATCAGGGCGACCAGTTGCTTGCAGGTCTGTCGCAGCGTCGCGTAGCGCGCGTCGGTGAAGTGGCGCCCCTCCTGCAGCGCGAAGTCCCAGGCCAGACTGACGGGCAGTTCCTCCTCGAGCGCGTTCGTCGGCGCGAAGCGCCAGACCGGATCCTCCCAGCGCGAGTCCTTCAGGAACCAAGCGCGATCGTCAGATGCCGGATCGATGGCGGGACGCGGAACCTGGAGTCGCGATGTCTGCATGGTCGAGCCTCAACGCAGCTCCGGCAATGGCGGCAGGAGTGGCCGCTGCGCTTCACCGGCCGCGAGGTCGTTCGCACCGAAGCGAGGGAGGATGTCTTCCTCGAGAATGCGCAGCGGCGGAGCGTAGACGGCCTCCCACCGCGCCGGGTGCAGCACCACAGCGGCCGCGCGCAGGTGATCGCGTGCCTGCAGCAGTCGGGCAATGGTGGCGGGGTCGCAGGGGATGATCGCGTTGGGGCAGGTGAAACAGCCCATGAAGTGCGTGCAGAGCGCGCCGCTCCTCGATCCGGGCGCGGTGCCTGAGAGCGGATCCTTGCAGTCGAAGCCGAACATCGTGACCGCCGGCCCGCGCGGGGATGGCGGCTTGGACGATGTCGCCGGCGGGGTTGGAGGCAATGGCGTCTCGACATGCCGCAGGAATGCGCCCTGAAGATCCGCGATGCGCGAGCGATTGCGGGCCTGCACCAAGGGAGTCTGTACGTAGTGGACGGTCGTGGCGACGTTCACGTGGTTGGCGACGGCCTTGGTGCGCAACAGGTCGCCACTGAAGCGATAGAAGCAGGCCAGCACGCTCGGACGAATGAGCGCTGGCGCGAATGGCGGCAATCCGTGGCGCCTGCAGAACGGTCCGAGCCGGTGATGGACCGTGATGATCGACAGGGCGTTGACCGTGACGTGGCCTTTGAAGACGAAGAGTCGATTGCGCTGCGCGGCCGGCGCCAGAGGCACCAGCCGCTCGTTCCAGGCCAGGAGGTCTCTGACGAGTGCCGGCGGCTCGAAGGCCTGTGTGCTGTCGAAAGTCCGGCGCTGGATGCGCGATGCGCGCGCCTTGAACCAAACGAGCAGTTCGCGGTCGTCGAGCAGGGGCAGCGGCTGAAGGCAATCGCGCGTGAGATCGGCGATAGCCTCCGGGTTGCCGGCGGTATGAATCAGGATGGCCAGGTAGTAGGGCAGCAGCGTCTCCGCTCGGGGGTACAGGTAGAGACCCAGCTGCTTGGCGCCGCCGTATCGACGCACGGCTTGCTGAAGCCAGAAGTTGCCCTTGCGCTCGATGGTGTAGCGATCGGGAATGATGCCGCCGAAGCGTTCCTCGATCTGCGTGAGTGCCCAGCCGAGCGTGCCGGGCTTGTCGCCTTCGGACGCGCGCAGCCTGGCGGCCGACTCGCGAGCTGCGCGCATCGCGGCGATGTCCTCTTCGCAGGCACGCAGGATGGCGCGCAGTTGCTGCGGCGACAGCGTTGCGCGCGGCGGCCTGTCGCGGCCCTTGCCGGGAAACGGGATGAAGGGGTAGTCGATGCTGCCGACGAGGTCGGGGCGACACCGCTCGAGCCAGCGCAGCAGTTGGCGCAAGCACGAGTAGATCGACGCTCGCGTGGAGATCGCCCATGGTTCGCCGTCGGGGCGTCTCTGCATGTTGAGCCACTCGATGTAGCGCACGACCGTCGTTCGATTCAGGTCCGCAACCGACCTGACGGCGCCGGACTCGGCG
Source organism: uncultured beta proteobacterium (assembly GCA_947084805.1). Lineage (GTDB taxonomy): Bacteria > Pseudomonadota > Gammaproteobacteria > Burkholderiales > Burkholderiaceae_C > Rubrivivax. The sequence continues at coordinate 22,402 of CAMTUD010000033.1, forward strand.
GCGAACCGCTCGAAGACCAGCATCGAATTCCAGTAGGAGACGATGCCGCGGCTCGAGCGGGCTCCAACGTGGGCCCAAAACGCTTGGGCGATTGCAGCGCGCGCGTCCTCGGGCAGATTCAACGAAGAGAAGTCGACGAGCGTCTTGCGAATCAGGCGAGGGGCATCGTGGCACACCGGCCGCTGGACTTCGGCCGGAGCGGCAGCCAACTCGGAGGTGAACCGCCGCACAGCCACTTCGTGCCGGGAGGTCATGGTTCTTGCGCCCCCGACAGCAGCGTGTCCAGGACGCCCTTGAGCACGCAGGCGTCGACGGCGATGGCGCGCAGGTACCGGTCCGTGGTCTCGACGTGCTCGTGGCCGAGCAGCATCTTGACGACGACCAGCGGGTTGACGTTGGCGCCCTCGTTGGCCAGATGTTCGAGCCGTGCCAGCAGCATGCATGCGAAGGTCGCGCGCAGCAGATGCGTGGTCGCCTTGAAACCGCAAGCCTGTCCGGCCGAACTGACGGTGCGCTGGTAGGCGTTCTTGCCCGCCGGAGCGCCGCGGGCGTTGATGAACAGTGGTGAGCTGTCGATCGTTCGTCCGTTGCGGCGTGCTCGGCGAAGCCAGGCCCGACGGAGCCCGGAACGGTATCCGTTGGTCTCGTCGATCAGGCTCGCAGGTGCAATGACGTAGCCGGGCTTGCGGCCCTTGCGCAGAATCTCGATGGTGTGGTGAGCGGCGGCCGGGGGAGGTTGCTCGCCGATGTCGGTGACGCTGAGGCGCAGCAGTTCGCTGACTCGCAGGCCGGTGTACAGCTGCCAGCGCGCCATCAGGTCGTACGGTGGGGAGAGGGTCGCGAGCAACTCGCGGGCCTGCTCGGAGATGAGCGGCCGAGGCAGCGGTTCGTGCTGCCGCAGTACGAACAGGTTGCGGGCCCCGTCCGGTGCATACCGCGTGCGAGTCGAACGGTGACGTCTCGCGACGCCGAAGTCACCAGCCTTGTCGACCAGTGACGACTCGCTCAGCCAGTGCGTCCGGACAGCCCAGGCATAGAACCTGAGGACGCCGCGGACTCGGTGGTTGATCGTCGTGGTGCAGTAGGGGCGGCCGGTATGCGAGCTCGGCTGCGTCATCATGCGATTGCGATAGGCGACCAGGTCGACGGCGTCCGCGCTGTTCCACGCGATATCGTTTTGCTCGAGCGTCTCGAACCAGTCGTAGAGAATCTCGGCGTAGGTTCGGAGCGTGTCCGGGGTGTGCGCGCGCTGGATCGAGTGCTCGTGCAGGTAGGCGACTGCCGGTTCGATCAGTTGCCAATGCTTGGTGAAGAGAAGCGGGAACCCGGTGGGACGCGGCTCGCGAAGCGAAATCGTCAACGCCTTCGCCGCCGTCGGCGCAAAGCGCGTGGCAACGTCGGCGGGATTCGGCAATGAGGCCTTGCGAAGGATCGTCACCATCGCGCTCTACCTCGCGGTCAGATGCTTGACCGCCTCCACGAACGACATGTCGAGCAGGTGCATCGCCAAGTCGATGGCGCCGCCACCGCCGGCGCGAGCGCGCGTGTCGTACCACTTGACGCCGGTGGTCAGGATCTCGAACTCACCGCGCGCGGTACTGGCATGCCAGCGGAGGCTGTGCTGGGCCTTGAGCGGCTGATACGTCGGGTCGGGCTTGACGTGATCGGCCAGCAGCGCGAGCGCGTCGCTGGCCGGCATCTGACGAAGCCGTGTCAACGTTGAGGCACTGAACGATCTGCGTGATCGGCGCGCAACCATGCCGCGAACCCCTTCATGGGAGTTGCTGAAAACGCGGGACGCGCCGGGCTACTCGCCTCTGAAAGAGGCTGGGGCTGCTCGGGCTGTGGTCACTTTAGGCAGTGATGGCTCAGGAGGCAATCGCGTTGACACGCGCGAATGCAACCTAACACCCCTACATGACCATGCCCTCGCGCGCGGCGGTGGCCGGGCCGGGCGGCTTTTCGTACTACGACCACGTGTGCCTGCCCGAGAGCGAGAAGGACCTGACCTGGGCCCATGAAGGCCGCAGTTACCGTTCGCAGGTGGTGGTGCGCCTCAACGGCCGGCGCAAGACCGAAGCCTTCCTGTTCGTGCTGGCCGAGCATGGCGCCTGGGTGCCGGTGGTGCTGGCCGATGGCACGGTGTCCGACGGCAAGGTCGATACCTACGCGCGCTGCGTCGAAGCACTGTGCGGGCCGGCGGACACGTTCTTCACATCGGTGTTCTCGGCGCAGGGAAGGCGCCAGCTCAGCACCTACCGCAATGCCGAGATCAAGACCTTGCTGGCCGACCTGCTTGGCCAGGAGGAGATCCGCGTCATTGGGCAGAAGGCGGGCGAGACTGCCCGGCTGTTGAAGGCGGGGCTGGTCGCGATCCGGCATGAGTCATCCGGCCTGGATGCGGAACACAACCGACTCGCGGCTGACCGGCTTCGGCTGGACGGTGCGGCAGGGCGGGTCGAGTCTGCTGTCGCAGCACTTCGGGCGGCGCAGTCGGTGTTGGAGGCGGGCCAGTCCCGGCACATCACCTTGATGGCCGAGCGAGACCAGTCCAGGGCCACCGAGGCACGCCGTGCGCAGTTGCACGCGGAGCGCCAGTTGATGCTGGCCCGCGGGACCGAAGCCACCCAGGCGCTGCAGGGCCGCGAGCAAGGCGAACGGGCGCGGCTTCAAGGCCTGGAGCAGCGCATCGCGCAGCGGCGCGCGCAGGCGAACGCGCGGTGGCAGGCCTTGCAGCAGTCGCGCCGCCAATGCCTCGCCACGCTCGAGATGTCCGGTGCGGTGTGGCGTGCCATCACCCGGCATCCACTGGCTTCACGCCTGCAGGCCCTCAGCAGCGCGCGCACGGCAGCCTGTCGTCAGCAGGTGCAGCGCCTGGCGCAATGCCAGGCGGCCGAGAAGCTCGCCGAGCAGAAGCTGCAGGGCATAGACCGCGAAGCCGGCAAGGCCGCGCTGCGCGCCGAGGAACTGGCCCATCGCTTCGGCTTGACGCGCGAAGTGCCCTGCGCCGGGACCGATCTGCAAGGGCAGTGCAAGTTGCTCGGCGACGCGCGCGAGGCACAGTCCCTGATCCCCAGCGCGAGCGGCCAGATTGCCGCGCTGGCGCGGGACAAAGCGCAGGTCCAGGACGAACTGGCGGCGATCCGTCAACAGCGGGACGCATTGCAGGGCGCTCCACAAGCGTTGAGGCTTGCCGAGCGGCGCGAAGAGGCCGCACGCGAGCGCGCATCCCGGTTCGCGCTGCTGGCCGCCAAGGAGGCCGAGATGGCACAGGCCGAAACCACGCTGGCCAGCGTGGACCGGGAACTGGCCGCGCTGGACCTGACCGCGGCCGGCGCCGACAGCCCGGAGACACCCGATGAGCGCGCCGAGCGCCAGCGCATCGCCGCGGCCGGGCTGGAACTGTCCGAGGAGCGGAAGCGGCATGACCAGCGCCTGCAGGAAGGGTTGGGCCGCATCGACGCGCTGCTGGCCGCGCTGCCCGCACCCTTCGACGAACGCCGCCTGTTGGCCGCCGCGCAGGCCGTGGCGGATGCACGCCAGGCCGTGGCCGCCGCGGACCGGGCTCATCTCGCTGCGGCACGCGATGCCCAGGCGCTGGACGCGCTGTCGCAGCAGATCCAGTCGCTGGCGCAGCGGCGCGTGCAGGTCGATGCGCGCGTGGCGCATGTCGAAGCCGAACTCGGCGGCTGGAACCTGTTTGCGCGCTGCATGAGCAACGACGGCCTGATCGCGCTGGCCATCGACGACGCCGGCCCCACGCTGTCGGGCCTGGCCAATGACCTGCTGCTGGCCTGCTACGGGCCGCGCTTCACGGTGTCCATCCACACGCTGGTGGAGACGGGCAAGGGCGAGCAGCGGGAGGGCTTCGACATCGTTGTGCACGACGGCGAATCCGGCGAAAGCAAGAGCGTGGGTCTGATGAGCGGAGGGGAACGCGTGTGGGTGAACGAGTCCCTGACCCGGGCGGTGGCGCTGTACCTGGCGCAGCACTCCGGGCGGCGCTACACGACGCTGTTCTGCGATGAAGCGGACGGCGCGCTGGACCCGGACCGCAAGCGCATGTTCATGGCGATGAAACGCGAAGTGCTGCGGCTCGGCGGTTACGAACGCGAGTTCTTCGTCTCGCAGACGCCAGAGCTGACCGCGATGGCCGATGCCGTCATCGACCTGGATGCGCTGCACACGAAAGCACGCGCTTCGCCGGTAGGCGTGGAAGCGTGAGCGGTCCGACAGCAGCGGGGCCGAGCTGCCCGATGGCCAGCCCGGCCCGCCCGATGAGGCGCGGAGGTCTCAGCGGAAGACTCTCGGCTCGATCGTCTCGCCGCGCATGAACGCCAGGTAGGCACTGGCCTTGCCGATGTCGCCGAACCGGGCCAGTTCGTAACGTTGATGTTCGACACCCCACGGGTGGCTGCCGTCGCCCGTCGGAACCAGGCGCAAGTCCGGCACCTGGTAGCTGGGGTGCGTGTACAGCGCGACGCCGGATTGCCAGTCGATGATGCACAACAGGCAGGCCGTCAGGATGGCCCCGCCGCCGGCTTCGCCCGCCTCGATCAACAAGGGCACCTTGAGCCAACCGGTGGAGCGGCCGATGCGGCCGACCACGTCGAACTCGTCGAACCATGTTTGCCCGTTGCGGGTGTCGCCATAGACCAGGCGCACCTGGTTGCGCGTCTTGCGGCAGGCCTCAAGGACCTTGATGACCTCGGCGTGGGTTCCGGGGTCGAAGTAGGTGTCATAGGTCAATGCCGACTGGCCCCAGGCGCGCGTGGCAGCCTGGTACTTGCGGTAGCCGGCCAGGGTGTCGGCGTCTTCGTCCGTAAAGGCCAGGTCGGGCTGCCGGAGTCTCCGCGCGATCTGGTCGGCATGGCCGCGCGCGTTGTCGAAGCCGAGGCAACTGAAGCCACCGCCATCGGCGATGACGTAGAGCCGTTGCTCGCGATTGAGGGTCACCGATTCCATGGGGTGACCTCCGGAAGTGTGTGCATGTGATTGCTCCAAATGAAGCAGGGCGCCGGCCTTGCGGCGCAGCGCCCTGCGGGGCTCGGAACCACCGGTAGGGTGGCGTGGTGTTTCAGCCTGGCGGCCTCACGAGATCGGGTCTTCGCCCTCGTAGATCGGCAGGCCGTCGATACCCGCGGCGTCGCTGTCGAACTTCAGCCACACGATGCCGGCCTGTTCGGCCACGTCGAAGATCGTGGCCAGGTCGGGCTCGGTCGGCACGCTGTACCGCGGCGCGCCGACATAGACAAAGCCACCGTACTCGTTGGGGTAGGCGTTGACCGACAGGTCATCGGCCGCCAGCTTCTGGCGCGTGCTCGCGGTCAGATGCGTGATCGACAGCGCGGCCATCGGTTCGACGTGCTGCAGCAGGTTCTTGGCTGTGGAGTTATTCAAGGTGAACTCCTTCTCGTTGGGGCAGGGGGCTCGGGGCGCTGCGGCTGGGCGCTGAACGGTTGAAGTCCATGCCGCAGTCACGGCAGCGGTACCAGCGTAGACGGCCCAGCGTGCCCAGCGGCACGCCGTGTCCGGGGCACAGGGGGCAGCGTGGTGCAGGGGTGGTGGACATGGTGTTCCTTCGCGTTGAACGGAAGGCTGGCCTCAGACCAGCCCGCGTTCGGCGAACGAAACGACGTGGTCGCCGGCGACGATGAAGTGGTCGAGGAAGCGAACGTCCACCAGGCTCAGCGCGGACTTGAGGGTCTGCGTCAGGAATTCGTCGGCGCGGCTGGGCTCCGCATTGCCGCTGGGGTGGTTGTGCGCGACGGCCACCGCCGCCGCGTTGCGGGCCAGCGCCGCCTTGACCAGTTCGCGCGGGTACACCGAGGTTTGCGTGAGCGTGCCACGGAACAGCTGCTCGGTGCCGATCAAGGCATGGTGCGCGTCGAGGTAGAGAGCGAGGAAGACCTCGTGCTCCAGGCTGGCGCAGTACAGCCGCAGCCATTCACGCAGGGTCTGCGGCGAGTTCATCACCGGGGCACCGCGCATGCGGGCCTGCAGGTCGCGCAGGATCAGTTCGCGCGCGGCGCTGAGCTTGTGGTCGAGCAGCGTCTGCTGCGCGATGACCGGCCCTTGGAACGGCTCGCCGTCGGCGACGTGCAGGCGCTCATCGGGAACCTCATCGGGAAGATAGCGGCGGTCGTGCGCGAGCAACTCGCCGACCAGCTCGGACCTGGAAAGGGTGGACATGTCCACGGCGTTCTCCTTCATGAATGTGAAAGCGGGAACGTCG
>CAMTUD010000034.1:0-31722 GCA_947084805.1 uncultured beta proteobacterium
AGCCGGTGGGCCACGGCCGAGACCTCGTTCAAGTACCACGCCTCGTGCCGTCACACCCACCCCAGTGCCGATGCCTTGCTGCAGCTGATGCGCGAGTACAAGCTCGAGGCCGACGGCATCGCCGCGGTGACGGCGCAGGTGCACCAGGGCGCGATCGACGTGCTCGGCCGCGTCGTCGTGCCCGGCACGGTGCACCAGGCCAAGTTCTCGATGGGCACAGTGCTCGCCCTGGTGGCCGAACATGGCTATGCGGGCCTGGACGAGTTCGACCGCCATTTCCTTGCACCCCGCATCGCCGCCTTGCGCGACAAGGTCACGATGCAGCTCGACACCGAGGTCGACACGGCCTATCCGCAGCGCTGGATCGGCAAGGTCATCGTCCGCACGCACGACGGGCGCACGCTGCAGGCGCGGGTCGACGAGCCCAAGGGCGACCCGGGCAACACCCTCAGCCGCCCCGAGCTCGAGGACAAGGCGCGCCGTCTTGCCGCCTACGGTGGCGCGGCGACGCCGGCCGAGATGGACGCGCTGATCGCCAGCACCTGGGGCGTGGCTGACGCTGCCCGCATGGGCCGCTGGCTGCCGGCATGAGCACAGCCCTGGCTACAGGCGCGTCGCCACGCGCCTACCTGTTCGTTCCCGCCGACCGGCCCGAACGCTACGCCAAGGCGCGCGCCTCGGGCGCCGACGCGGTGATCATCGACCTCGAGGACGCGGTGGCGCCCGCAGCAAAAGCCGGCGCGCGCGACGCCCTGGCCAATGCGCTGGACGAGGCCATGCCGGTGGTGGTGCGCATCAATGCCGCCGGCACGCCGTGGTTCGAGGACGACCTCGAGCTGTGCCGCCACCCCGGCGTGGCGGGTGTGATGCTGCCCAAGGCCGATGGCATCGACGCCGTCTGCAGCGCTTTCGAGGCCTGCTTCAAGGACTTGCTGGCGATCATCGAATCGGCGCGCGGTGTCGAGCAGGTGCTCCACATCGCGCGTGTGCCGGGCGTCGTGCGGCTGGCCTTCGGCAGCGTCGATCTGGCGCTGGACCTGGGCATCGACTGCGACCCCGAAGGCACGGAAATCGAACTGCTGCATTTCCGTTCGCAGGTGGTGCTGGCCTCGCGCCTGGGCGGGCTGGACGCGCCGGCCGACGGCGTCAGCACCGCCATTGACGATGCGGTGCGGCTGCGCGACGACGCCTTGCGCGCACGGCGCCAGGGCTTCGGCGCCAAGCTGTGCATCCACCCCAAGCAGGTGGCAACGGTGCAGGCCGCCTTCATGCCCGAGGCCGAACGCGTGGCCTGGGCGCGCCGCATCTGCGCGGCCTTTGCCGCCGCCGCCGGGGCTGCCGTGGCCGTCGACGGCCAGATGATCGACAAGCCGCTGCACGAGCGCGCCCTGGCCATCCTGCGCAGCGCCGGTGGCACTGCCTGAATCACAACGCAACGAAGGAAACCTTCATGGCCCGAAAGACTAAACCCATCCGCTCGGACATCGCCTGGAGCACGCACGACAGGATCGAGGTCCACGGCAAGAGCCTGCCCGACGAACTGCTGGGCCACATCAACCTGGGCGACATGGCCTTTCTGCAGATCCTGGGGCGCATGCCGACGCCGCCGGAGTCGAGGCTGTTCAACGCGGTGGCGGTGACGCTGGTCGAACATGGCATCACGCCCAGCGCACTGGCTGCGCGGCTGACCTACGCTGGCGCCCCCGAATCGCTGCAGGCCGCAGTGGCGGCCGGGCTGTGCGGCCTAGGCACGGTGTTCGTGGGTTCCACCGAGGGCACCGCGAAGATGCTGTACGAGGCGCTGCCGCCCGGCACGAAAGGCGCCGACCTGGAGAAGATTGCGGTTGAGGTCGTTGCCGGTTTCCGCGCCCGGGGCCAGATCGTCCCCGGCCTGGGCCACCCGCTGCACAAGCCCGTGGACCCGCGCGCACCGCGACTGTTCCAGATCGCCAAAGAGAACGGCTACTCGGGCGACTACATCAAGCTCGAGCAGCTGATCTGCGCCGAGGCCGAGCGCCTGTCGGGCAAGATGCTGCCGGTCAACGCCACCGGTGCGATCGGTGCCATCTGCTGCGAGCTCGGTCTGCCATGGAAGATCGTGCGCGGCATCGGGGTGCTGGCGCGCGCCATCGGCCTGGTCGGCCACATCCTCGAGGAGAGCAACAACCCGATGGCCATCGAGATCTGGCAGCGGGTGGAAGACGAAGCGACAGCGCACATCCGTCCTGGCGCCTGATCGGCCCATTTCACCCTACCGAAGCGGTACCACCATGTCCGAGCTCACAAGCCCCGTTGCCCAGCCGATCGAGCTGTTCCGCCCCGTCCCGCGCCAGAAGGCCGGCGGAGCAGCGCAGCGCTGGCCGGTCGACGCCGTGGCCGCGCTGTTCGAGCTGCCCTTCAACGACCTGATCTTCCGCGCCCAGCAGGTGCACCGCGAGCACTTCGATGCCAACGAAGTGCAGCTGTCGACGCTGCTGTCGATCAAGACCGGTGGCTGCGAAGAGGACTGCGGCTATTGCCCGCAGTCGGTGCACTACGACACCGGGGTCGAGGCCACCAAGCTGCTGGACCCGGCCACGGTGGCCGCCGCGGCGCGCGCCGCGCGCGAGCAGGGCGCGTCGCGCTTCTGCATGGGCGCGGCCTGGCGAGCGCCCAAGGACCGCGACATCGAGAAGGTGGCCGAACTGGTGCGCGTGGTCAAGGCCGAGGGTCTGGAGGCCTGCTGCACGCTGGGCATGTTGACCGACACCCAGGCGCATGCGCTGAAGGAGGCCGGCCTGGACTACTACAACCACAACCTCGACACCGCGCCCGAGGCCTACGGGCGCTTCATCTCCACACGCACCTACGACGACCGCTTGCAGACCCTGCAGAGCGTGCGCGAGGCCGGTATCAACGTCTGCTGCGGCGGCATCGTCGGCATGGGCGAATTGCGCCGCGAGCGTGCCGGCCTGGTGGCGCAGATCGCCAATCTCGACCCCTACCCGCAGTCGGTGCCCATCAACCAGCTGGTGCAGGTGGAAGGCACGCCGCTGCACGGCACCGAGGCGCTCGATCCCTTCGAGTTCGTTCGCACCATCGCGGTGGCGCGCATCACCATGCCCAAGGCCCGCGTGCGCCTGTCGGCGGGTCGCCAGCAGATGGGCGAGGCGGTGCAGGCGTTGTGCTTCCTGGCCGGTGCCAACTCCATCTTCTACGGCGACAAGCTGCTGACCACCGGCAACCCCGACTGGGCGGCCGACCAGCGCCTGCTCGGCGCGCTGGGCATCGCGGCGCGCTGACTGCTTCACCTGGAGACATCGCCATGTACCGCCAGATGCTGAAGTCCAAGATCCACCGCGCGACGGTGACCGCATGCGAACTTCACTACGAGGGTTCCTGCGCCATCGACCTGGATCTGCTGGAAGCCGCCAATCTGCGCGAGAACGAGCAGGTGCACATCTGGAACATCGCCAACGGTGAACGCTTCATCACCTACGCCATCTGCGGGCAGCGCGGCAGCGGCATCATCTCGCTCAACGGCTCGGCGGCGCGTCGCGCGGCGCTGGGCGACCTGATCATCATCGCGGCCTTCGGCTGGGTGGCCGAGTCCGCACTGGCACAGCACAAGCCGGATTTGGTGTTCGTGGACGAACGCAACCGCGTCCGCGAGATCCGCTCCAGGATCCCCGAGCAGGGCACCGCATGAGCACCACCGCCACGGTCGCCATGTCCACCGACACCGAGCGCAAGCCCGTCACACTGCACCGCTTGCGTCGCATGCTGGCCGAGGGCGAGAAGATCGTCATGCTGACCGCGTACGACGCCAGCTTCGCACGCCTGGCCGACGACGCCGGCGTGGACTGCCTGCTGGTGGGCGACTCGCTGGGCATGGTGGTGCAGGGGCGCACAAGCACCGTGCCCGTCACGCTGGACGAGGTGGCCTACCACCTGCGCTGCGTCGCCGCCGGCAACCGCCACGCCTGGCTGCTCGGCGATCTGCCCTTCGGCACCTACGAAGCCGGCCCCGAGCAGGCGCTGCGCTCGAGCGCGGTGCTGCTGCAGGCCGGCGCTCAGATGGTAAAGCTCGAAGGCGGTTGGGCGGTGGAGACCGTGCGCTTCCTGGTCGCGCGTGGGATCCCGGTCTGTGCGCATCTGGGCCTGACACCCCAGAGCGCGAATGCGCTCGGCGGCTACCGCGTGCAGGGCCGCGACGCCGCCGCTGCCCAACTGCTGGAACGCAGCGCCCGCGAGTTCGCAGAGGCGGGCGCGGCGATGCTGGTGCTGGAACTCGTGCCCGCCGCGCTGGCGCAGCGGGTTCAGGTGCAGAACCCGGAACTGGTCGTCATCGGCATCGGGGCCGGGGCCGATGTTGCCGGCCAGGTTCTGGTGCTGCACGACATGCTGGGCGTCACGCAGGGCAAGCTGCCGCGTTTCGTGCGCAACTTCATGGCCGAGGGCGGCAGCATCGGCGATGGGCTGCGACGCTATGTCCAGGCGGTCAAGCAGCGCAGCTTTCCAGACACCACGCTGCACACCTATTGAACGCTGCCATCGGACAAGCGCATGCACGTCATCCACACCATCGCCGCGCTGCGCGAGGTCCTTGCGGGAACGCCCGGCGCGAGCTTCGTGCCCACCATGGGCAATCTGCACGACGGCCACCTGGCTTTGGTGCGACTGGCCAAAAAACAGGGCGGGCCAGTGGTGGCCAGCATCTTCGTCAACCGCCTGCAGTTCGCGCCGCACGAGGACTTCGAGCGCTATCCGCGCACGCTGGACCGCGACTGCGAACTGCTGCGCCAGGTCGGCTGCAACGTGGTGTTCGCTCCCGACGAACGCGAGCTGTACCCGACGCCCCAGCGCTACACGGTCCAGCCTGATCCCGAGCTTGCGGACATCCTCGAAGGACATTTCCGGCCCGGCTTCTTCACGGGTGTGTGCACGGTGGTGGCGAAGCTGTTCCAGTGCGTGCAACCCCGCGTGGCAGTGTTCGGCAAGAAGGACTACCAGCAACTGATGATCGTGCGCCGCATGGTCGAGCAGTTCGCGATGCCGATCACCATCGTGGCCGGCGAAACCACGCGTTTGCCCAACGGGCTGGCGCTGTCGAGCCGCAACGCCTACCTGTCCAGCGACGAGCAAGCCCGTGCGGTGCAGCTGTCGGCGTGTCTGCGCGACGTGCGGGCCGGCCTGTCTGCGGGCGTGATCGCCGTCGACGCGCTCGAGGCAAAGGCGCTGCACCTGCTGCGCCAAGGAGGGTGGCTGCCGGACTACCTGACGGTGCGCCGCCAGCACGACCTGCTGCCGCCCTCGGCCGGCGACCTGGGTGCCGCGGTGCCGCTGGTCGTGCTCGCGGCGGCTCGGTTGGGACAAACACGCTTGATCGACAACATCGAACTGTAGGCGTGCCCGAGCCTACACGTCACTCCGGGCCCCATGAGGAAGCCACGCAACCGGCCCGACCGGCTGCCGTAGGTCATTGACACCACCGCCTTCTCGGGCGCCAACAGCGCCACCTTGGCGTCGGACCGTCGTGCCGACAGCGACCCTATCCAAGAAGGCCTATGACGCAATGGTGACCTGACCGAGTTGCATGCAGTTTCGATGCGCAAATGACCTTCTTGCTAGCCCCGCCGGTGGAAGTGAGGCACCGCCCGGCCGACCAACAGGCTGACCATGAGCGGCACGCACGGCATCACCAACGGATGCAGCGTCACGGGTGCCACCAGCCCCAGCACCGTGGCGCACACCGCTACGATGGCTGCGCAGGCATACAACGCAAACAGTTCCGGGTCGTGCTGTAGAAATTCCTTGGACTTGATGAGCCGGGCGAAGCAGCCGTCCGCCACCACGGCCGATGTGAACGCGAGCAACCAGGGCAGCCACTCCAGCAACGTCGCCAGCCGAAAGCTCGCCAACAGAAACAGCGAATCGATCGACCGAAAGTAGGCGTTGTTGAACAGGCGCTGGTTCACCGAGGCCATCTCCTTTGCCACGGCGCCATCGACGCCGCCAAGGGCCGGTGCGTCGCTGGATGACGGCACCGGCGAGGCCTGGCGCGCAGTGTCCTGAACGCTCAAGGCGCGCGCCAGCATGCGCATCGCTGGCTTGTCACCCCAGAACCGAGCCGCCGCCTCGTGCTCAGCTCGCAGTTGCGCCAGGAAGCGCTCGGCCGGGTGCGCCGATGGCATGTACAGGACCAAGACCAACAGGCTGACCAGCGACAGCACTGCGACGGCGCGAATCATGGCGCGGTCGAGCTTGCGTTCGCGGCCGGCGGGTCCGGATCAAGAATCGGAAACCGCCCTTTGATGATCCGGCCACCGGAGACGGACGCGAAGTACTGCAGGTTGGGCAGCTTGCCTAGCACCTCGGCCGGCACCATTTCCTCGAAACTCTCCGTGAGCTGGGTCGAGTAGCTGGACGAGAAGTCGCCCAGGTGCGCATCCGCGCCGCTGCTCATGCCCACGCGCATCGTGTGGATCGCCGTCTTGCCGAAGGTCTCGACGACGAAGTCCTGCGTCGGCCTGTCCTTGGTGCGCAGTGCGATCAGGTTGTTCAGGTTGCCCAGCGCCATGCGCGCTGCGTCTTCGCTGCCCAGCCGCTTGGCCAGATCGGCCAGGGTCTGCATGGCGCAGGTGGTGAAGATGCCGCCCTCGGCGCCCTTGTTGAGGATCTCGATCAGCGGCTGGTTGATGACGTTCGAGACCTCGTCGACGAACAGCGAGATGCGCCGGTAGCCGCCCAGGTTGTAGCGCATGCCCGCACGCGCGGCCAGGTCGGCCAGCGCCAGCGCGCCGATGGCGGTGGCAACGGACGGATCGGGCAGCGAATCCAGGCACATGTAGAGCACGTGGCCGGCACGCTCGATCTTCTCGAAGTTCATGATCGGCCGGCGGTCGTCGGCATCGAAGGGTTCGGGCGACAGGCTGCGGCCCAGGTCGCCCGAGGTCAGCATCGACAACACCGGCAGCAGGTTGGCGGTGATCTTCTGGTAGTGCTCGCGGTTGTGGCGGAAGGTGCGCACCTGGGCGTCCAGGACCTTGTTGCGCTGCGACTGGGCGACGTGATGCTCGTAGTACGCCACGAAGGCCAGCAGGTCGGCGCTGGCGGCCTCGGACGGCCGCTTGATGTTGCCGCGGTGCGCGTCGTTCAGCAGCTTCTTCATCTCCGGCAGTTCGCGCCAGCCGGCGCCGAGCGTGCGCTCGTAGTAGCGACGCAGGGTGCCTTCGAGCACGGGTTCGATGCCGCCTTCGATGTACTTGGTGAGCTTGACCAGGTTGGGCCGTTCCTCCAGCTCGACCAGTCCCTGCACCACCACGTTGACGGCGTCCCAGCCGAAGGCCGAGAAGGCGCCCGCCGTGTCGGGCGGCATGATGGACTGGATGCGCGAGGCGATCTCGGTCGGCTTCTGCCAGTTGAAGGTGAAGTCAAGCCGCACGCCCGCTTCGGGGAAGGCGGGGTGGAATTCCAGGAATGTGTCGGTCTCGCGCCAGTCTTCGCATGCGCGCTGCGTCACTCGCTTGAGGCGACGGCTGTTCTTGGGGTCGATCACGATGACCACGTCGCCGCGCCGCACCGCCTGTGTGATCAGGCTCGCAAGCGCCACGCCCTTGCCGGACTGGGTCGTGCCCACCAGCAGCGTGCCGCCTTCGAAGTTCTGCAGCGGCCGGTGCAGCGCCACCTCTCGTGGCTCGACGCCGTGGATGTACGGCAGGCCGATTTCGGCATCGGGCTGGGGTTTGGAGGGGTAGCCAAGCAGCGTCAGCAGGCGAGGGGAGACCGTGAACTCGCGGTAGTCGATCTTGGCCAGCTCGTACAGGCGCTGCGAGTGCACCGGCCGCCACTCGAAGCCGAAGCCCAGGAACACCTCGTCGGGTTCGCGGCACCAGCGGGCCAGTTCGCCGGTGGTGATCACCTGGATGCCGCGGCCCGACAGCGATGCACGCAACACCAGTGTGCGCACCGCCTGGACCATTCGCAGCACACCCATGCAGAAACACAGAGCGGCCAGCGGTAGAGCCAGCGGTCGCGGCAGTCGCAGCGTGGCGCCGGCAATCACGAAGAACGCCATGGCCGCCAGCCAGCCGATTCCGGCGTAGCTCTCGTAGGCACGGCGCCAGGGCATCTCGTAGCGGCGCGCCAGCATGTCAGTGGCCCTGTCGTTCGTGCACGGCAAAGGCCGCCAGGTCGAAGCCATCGACGCAGCGGGGATCGATGACCAGTCCGAATGTCATCTCGCCGCGGAAATCGTGCGACACGGTGGGTGGCCGGCTGCGATCCTGGTGCACCAGCATGCGCACGTCGGACAGGGCCCGCATCGCCAGGGCGGGCTGAATGCCGCGCCGTTCCAGTTCACGCAGCGGGATGAATAGACCGTTCGAAACGGCGCAGGCCGCCGAGGCGCCGGGGCCGTTGAGTGTTTGCACCACTGCTGCGAGTGCGTCACGCACGGCGGGATTCAGTCGCAGCGGCGCGTTCAGCTTGAAATCGGGTGGAGGTGGCACCGGTGCGGGGGCGGGCGGCGGCTCAGGGTCTGGCTGGGCGGACGCAGGCGATGGGGGCGTTGGCGCAACACGCTCGTGTCGCGGTGCCTCGGCGGCCGACCCTTCCGGCGCGTCGGAGGGGGCTGCCGGCGCGATCAGGGACAGCTGGGTGCCTGGCGGCGCCAAGGTGGCGGTCGGCGGCTTGGGCCGCGCCGGCAACGGTTCACCCGGCCTGCACACCAGGCGCGCTTCGAGCGGCGGCGGCGGCGCATCGACGCCGGCGAACAGGATCGCCGCCGATGCGAGTTTGACGGCCTCCAGCGGCGTCTTGGCCTCGGGCGGCAGGATCGTCCAGGTCACGTGCTCGCTGTCCTGGCGTTCAAAGACTCCCGCGGCGAGCAGCAACTCGAGGACGGTCTCGGCGGCTTTCGGGATGCCGGGCAACTGGTCGGCCTCCAGCAGGGCCTGCACGTCGCCGGCAGACTGGGGCCACAGCAGGAACAGTCCTTCGCGGCCGAACCAGACACGCGACTTCTCGCGGTTGGGCACCCAGCCCGAGTGGCTGATGGCCAGCCGACGAAGAGCGTCGACCAGGTAGCGTTCCAGGTGCGATCCGAACTGCGGCGCTCCGTAGCGGTCGGCGTTCGCCTGCAGGTTGCGGTCGATGACCAGCGCCAGGGAGCGCCGCACCAGGCTGTCGAGCACGTTGTGATCCCGGTAGACCGGTGTGCCGCCGATGCTGGCCAGCAAGTGGGGCACGATGACCGCGTTGTCGTCGTTCAGGAACTGCAATGTGGTCGTTGGCACCACATGCGGCAGGGCGATGACGCCGAGACCGCGGGACTCGATCGCGTTCGGACGCCACCGCACGAAGTAGCGATCGGCCCCGCGCATCGCAAGCCAATCGGCCAGAGGGTGCAGGTAGGCCGGCCACTCGTCGCCCCCGGCGTCGGTCACGATGACGTGGCTGAGCACCCGGTGCAGTTCGCAGCACAGGCCGCCGATGAAGGTGGCCTGGCGCCAGCGCGGCTCCAGCTGTCGGCGCGCCGAGATCGTCGAGCGGCCGGAAAAGATGTGGGCGTCCGTGCCCTGCAGGCTGAAGAAAGCGACCTCGAGCCCCAGCCTCAGCAGCCCGCCGGGTGCGCTGAAGTAGTTGTCGGCGGTGGCGGGCAGCAGGTGCACGTAAGAGGCATAGCGGTGCAGCAAGGGCTGAACGTCGCTGTCGAAGCTGCCGCGGTCGATGCCGAAGCACAGGCGGATTCGCGCGATGAGGTCGTCGGCCGACGCCAGCAACTCGGCGACCGGCAGGGCGGCGAAGCCGGGGTCGGCGGCAGAGAACGAGCTTCCGGCCGGAACTTGGGGAGACATCGCATCAGCACATCGCGCGGGACCTTCATTCTTGAGGGCGCGCTTGCATGCGTCCCGGCGAAACGGCAGGCGCCGAAGGCGTGTTTCGGGATCAGGTGACGCGTCACCCGGAGTTGGCCGGCGACGAGGTTGATACGCACTTCAGATCCCCTGATTAGGCGGGTCTGTGAGCCTCTCAGACTTTCCTGGGATGCTGCGGGTACCGGCGGGGCTGTCGGCGATGATGTGAGCCTACTCGGCGACCTTTCACCTTTCCTTGGTCAGTAAGTCCCGGTCCACTGGCTTGCAGCCGCCGCGAAACTCACATCGGCCAGCAGTTCTGCCGAATGTGGTCTGCTCCGAGACTTCAACGCGGTGCCTCGCCGCGTCCCGGTTTGCCCCACGGTTTGCCCGTGCGGATCAGGACAGGCTGATCCGCATGATGTCCAGTGCGAAGGGCCCGGCTTGTCTGGCAGCGATCATCAGCCCGACCTGGCGGATGCGTGCAGGGTCGAGTGTTGGTGCGCCGGGAACCTCGCATCCGCGGAAGCTGGCGCGAAATGTCGCCAGCGGCAAGCGCAGGGTTTGCCAGTCGGTGCCCGACGGCGTGAAGCTAGCTTGGTAGTTCACGCTGTCGAAGCCGTCGTCGGTGAGCAAGCTGAGCTTGAACTGCTTGTTGTCCCCGCGCAGTTCGATGATGCAGGCGGCGGCGCCTGGCAGGCCTCGCTCAGCAGTGCTGGATCGCACCGAAGCAAAGCCACCGTTGCGTTCCAGCGAGACCGTCCCCTCGAAAGCGGCATAGCCCGCCGGGTCGCGCCGCAGTTTGCTGCGTGAGACGCCGCCCATGACGCGGTCGTCAATCGGGGCCCAATCGCTCACGACCGCCGGATCGCTGAAGTCGAAGAGCAGCAAGGTGTCGTCGGGCTTGATCATCGGGTGATTGTCGGCGGCGGTTGTCTGTGGCGTTGGCCTGTGCTGGCAAGATGGGTGGCACCGAAGAGCCAGGGAGACGCTGGGATGAACCTTTCCGAGTTGCAAGCTGAGTTGCGCCACTTTGCGGCCGAACGTGGCTGGCAGCCATTTCATACGCCGAAGAATCTGACCACGGCCTTGATGGTGGAGGCGGCCGAACTGGCGGAGATCTTCCAGTGGATGACGCCCGAGGAGTCCCGGCTTGCGCATCGGGATGCTGGGTCGAAAGAGCACATCGGCGAAGAGGTCGCTGACGTGCTGCTTTACCTGTTGCAGGTGGCCGACAGCAGCGAAGTCGACGTCGCCCAGGTCGTCAGGTCCAAGTTGGCGCGCAATGCATTGAAGTACCCCCCAAAGCAATTGATTGCTCGCGTCTCGCCAGCGCGTGCCGCCATGTCCGGCACGCACGTGCTTCTCGACTACGAAAACGTGCAGCCGACGGACGCCGAGTTGCGCGCACTGGTGCCGGACGCGAGCCAGGTGTGGGTGTTCCATGGGCCACACCAGCGCCAAGTCGAGGCGCGGTTTGCATCGTTCGGTGCCGACGTGACGGCGGTGCCGATCAGCAAGACGGGTAAGAACTCGCTGGACTTCCACCTGTCGTTCTACATGGGCTACATCGCTTCGCGCAACCAGGCGTCGACGATGGTGGTGGTGGCGAACGACAAGGGCTATGAGCCGATGCTGGAGCACGCCAGGTCGATGGGATTCGCGGCCCGTCAGGTTGGGCATGGTCAGATCAAGCCTGCCGCGTCGGCGAAGGCTGGTTCGGCCGCTACGTCTGTGGCGAAGAAGGCACCAGCCAAGGAGCCGGCTGCGAAGAAGGTCCCGGCAAGGAAGGCTGCTGCCAAGCAGCCCGCGGCCAAGGTGGCGCAAGCGAAGAAGGCGGCTGCCAAGAAGGCAGTCGCCGCCGTGCCAGCAGCAAAGAAGGCGCCGGCCAAGAAGGCGGCGCCGGAGAAGAAGGTCGCTGCCAAGCCGGGCGCGGCGCCGCCAGCCAAGAAGGCGGCTGTGGCTGCGCCTGCAGTGGCAGCGAAGGCACCTGGTTCGGTCGGCACGGGCACCAAGGCGGTGGCCCTGACGCCCGATTCCGCGGCGACGATCAAGAAGTTGACCGACAGCTTGCGGAAGATGGGCGACAAGCGACCAGCGAAGCCGGCGTCGTTGTGGCGTTCGTTGAAGTCGTTCCTGGGTACTGGTGCCACAGAGAAATCGATCGAGGTGGCGCTGGCGCGCCTGATCGAAGACGGTGTCGTAAAGGTGGACTCAGTGAAAGGCGCCTCGTATCCGAGGTTTGAGGTTCAGAGGGGGACCGCCGACAGCCAGACCTGAAGCGCAATTGCCGTGTCGGTTGATGCGGGATCTGGCGATGCGCGCTGTGGTGCCGCTGATGCTAGGTCTCCGCTGGCGCGGGCGTCTCCGCTGCGCGTGGTTGGGTTGTTGCGCTGTGCGTCGAGCCGCTGTCAAAGGCCTCCCGTCTCGACCCTGACATGCCGCAATCTCTCATGCGAATGCACTCAGGCTGGCGATGCCGGCTCGAGCACAAGGCGGCCTTTTCCAGTGACCCGGGGGCAGCGGGCTACCGCACCGGAATCGGCGTACCTCGGTCCACAGGCACGGCAGTGACGCTGTTCTGTGGTGAGCCTTCTATGACGCGGTCCGAGTAGGTGAGGTAGACGAGCGTGTTACGCGTCGCATCCACCATGCGTACAACGCGCAGGCGCTTGAAGACGAGAGAAATGCGCTCGTTGAACATCTCGTCCTGCCGTTTGAGCGGCCTCGGAAACGCGATCGGGCCAGTCTGCCGGCAGGCGATGGACGCCTCGGCCTTGTGTTCGGCCAGACCGAGTCCGCCTTTGATGCCGCCGGTCTTGGCGCGCGACACGTAGCAGGTGACTCCCTTCACTTCTGGGTCATCGTAGGCGTCGACGACGATTTTGTGGTCGGGGCCGATGAACTTGAACACGGTGTCGACCTCGCCGATTCGCTGGGCGTGCGCACTGATGGCGGAGGCCAGCAGGGTGAGGAGGAGAAGGCGCTTCATGACTTTATTGTGTGCGCTCGATGCCGCGTTTCATCTGGCAGGCGGGTCAAGACTGGACCCGGACATTCGCCGTCGAAGTGCGGACGACTGCTGTTGCCGACACCGGCCGTCTGCAGTCTCGCGGGCCCCTATAGTGGGGCCTCAGGCTACGACCGTGCCGACTAAATAGAGTCGAACGCGCCGTGATGATGCAGGTTCGAGCGGACCAGGCCGATGCCACTCAGTCGCCTTGGTCTCGGGCGCGATCGAAGGATGCCGCGAGAGGTTGACCACAAGCCCTGCCATGAGCCGCAGAGCGAAAGCAGGTGGCAATTCCGACCCGACTAGGGGCGATTTAGGGGAGGCGATGTGCAGGCAGGCAATGTTGACGCGATGAGCGCGGCTCTGTCGAAGCTCAAAGGCGAGCTCGAGGAGCATGACGCCACCCTCTTCGAGAAGATGGCAGCGGATCTGTTCAGTCGCCTCGTCGGCGACATCGGCGTTGCGGTCGCCAAACCCGGATCTCAGTTCGGGGGAGACGCCGGGACTGCCGGTTTAAGGGGGCGCCGGCTGCGCATTGAGTGCAAGCGCTACATGGAGACGACCAAGCTCGACCCGCGCGGTCTGGCGGGTGAGGTCATGGAGGCCGTACTCAAGGACGAACTCCTCGAGGCCTGGGTACTGGCGGCTACGAAGCAAGTCAGCGAAAACGAACAGAACCTCGCACGCGACGCTGGCGCGCGCTTGGGTGTGCCTATCGTCGTCGTGGACTGGACCGCGCCGGCGGCGGGTGTCGGCCTCAACCGACTCGCGGCGCTTTGCGCGACTTGGCCTGATGTGGTTGAGCAGCATTTGGGCAAGGCAGCGGCCGAAGCCTCTCGAGCACTCGGCCCGCATGTGGGAGGCACTGTCGACAACCTGCGCCGTGATCTAGAGCATTGGCACATCGGCTTCGAGCGCCTGCGTGTGGCTTCGCAAAGGCAACTCGAGCGTGTATGGGAAGACCGCGCCGAGTCGAAGGCAGCGCTCAATCAGGATGCCGCGGGCGGTACCACAGGAACGCACCTTATCAAGCGGGTGCAGCCCCTGCAGCAACTTGCTCAGTGGTGGCAGCAACCCTCCGATGCAAGGACACCTGCGGTCATTGCCGGCATTGAGGGAGTCGGGAAGACCTGGGTGGCGCTGGACTGGACGATCCGCAGCCTGGACTCGCTTCCGGTGGTTGTGCTGCTGGGCGCCAGTGAGTTTGCGGGTGGCGCGTCCCTTTCGGTGGCGGGCGTCAAGGACCTCGTCGCGCGAACTCTCCGAACGATGACCAGGTCCCCCCTTGGCGACGCGTACTGGCGAGAACGCGTCCGTGCTTTGCTGGCCCGACCAGCTTCCGAAGGCGCGGCACTGCTACTCGTGGTGGACGGCCTGAACCAGCAGCCTCATGTCGATTGGTCGCAGCTTGCGCAGGCATTGCAGGGCGACGAGATGGCCGGGCGAGTGCGCTTGCTCGCCACAGCGCGCAAGCACTACTTTGAGGTGGATCTCCGCCGGTTGGGCGGACTCCACGCGAAGCCGGTGCGAGTCGAGGTCGGGCCCTACAGCAACACTGAGTTCGACGAGTTGCTCCTGCTACACGGGATGGGTCGCAAGGATCTCAGTCCGGCACTCTTGACCCTGGCCTGCACGCCGCGCTTGTTCCCTCTCGTGCTGCGACTGAAGGACAACGTGGCCCTCCAGTCAGACGCAAGCGTGCCGCGGCTCCTCTTTGAGTACGGGCGAGATGTCTTGCAACTACGCCAGAACAGCACACTCAACGAAGACGATTGGGTGTCTTGGCTGATTGAAAGGGCCACGGAGTATCGCCAGCGCCTTCAAGCCGCCACTGGGAACCGAGATCGGCTGGCCACGTTGAGTGATCTGGCCGCAACGCTGGCGGCGCCGCATTTGTCGGAACAGGATGTTGCGCGTCGCCTCAGTGATGTCATCGATGGTGGGTTTTATCGGGCCGTCAACTCGACGCTGGGAGCAAGGCATGTGCTGGAAGAACGGCATGCGATCTTGGGGCTTGGATTGGCCTTGTTGGACACGCTGGGCCAGTTGAATGAACCGAATCTGGCCGACATGCAATCCGCGCTGGAAGCGTGGCTGGAGCCCGTAGCGGCTATCGATCAGGTCGTCGGAGTGGTGCACGCGGCGCTGGCCGTCTTGTCGGTACTCCCCGATCAAGACGGGTCCGTCGCAACCGACGCCCTACTCGTCGCTTGGATGAACGCGCAGAACCCCTCAGCCGGGTTCATCCGTGACGTGGGCGTCTTTGGAGCGGCGTTTCCAAGGTCCATGTTGACCGTGGTGGAGCAATCCACCTGGCGATCACGCTCTGCGTCCTTTCATCACTCGACCCAATGTCTGCGAAGACTTCCCCGCAGTCGTTCCGAGGACTGGGCTGCGATCACGGACAAGATGCTTCAGTGGTGTGGTCAAGTGAACTTGCCGGACAAAGACAAGGTTGCCGATCCACAGCACTACGCCGGGAGGTATCAAACGAGACTGCTCCTTCGGATCGGAACAGCGGAGCCTGGTCCGCTTGTTGTGCTCGGCGAGGAGCTCCGCCTTGCCTACTCTTACTCCGGGGATGCCGCGAGGGCGGTGCCGTCGATCCTGGAGGGCCACGAGATCTCTGACTTCATGCGCGTTTTTCGCAGAGCCGCCGTCCGAGAAGCAGTGCAAGTGGAGTTCCGCGGAGACTGCTGGGCAGGGCTCAGATGGCTCGTGGCGCTGGCAAGTCGTGATGAAGCACGGGCTCACGTCGCGCTAGAGGGGCTGGCCCGGGAGGTGCTGCAGGCCAGCGCCGAGCCCGGCATCCACGTGAGGCTGCGGAACAGGGTCTCGGCTTTGCTACTTCGTGCCACGGGAGTGGAGTCGCTCGAGATAGAGGCTCGCTCGATCGACGAATCGTTCGAAGAGGGCTGGTGCTACGAGACGGACTATCTAAACGACCCGGCGAACTCCCTCTTCGCCCTGGAGTTCCGGCATGCACAAGGGGTGTTGTCCAACGCATCCATACCAGCGGGCAGGAGGCTGGATCGGCTCGGCTCGCTCTTGGGCCATCCTCTAGTGAAGCTGCCGCAGGACCTGTTGGATGCCGTCAAAGGCACTTGGCAGCAGCAGAGTTTTGACAATGTCGATGCAATCGGACAAACCACCAAGGAAGACCTCGACGTCGAACGGATCGAGTTGTTTGCGGCACGCTTCGCGCCTGCTGAATTCGCGAGTACTACGCGCAGGCGTCTGCGAGAATTGGCCTCGCGAACGGGGGATTCGAAGTATTGGGCTGCGCTGGCGTCGTCAGAGATGCTGTTACCCGCCGGCCCGGCTGAGTGCAATGAGTTCGGGGGTTTGCGCACCCGCTCGAAACTGGTGACTCACGAGCACATCGCCAATTCGTGGTGCCTTCAGATGGAATTGCTGCACAAGCAACTTCCCGAACAGTTGTCGCTGCTCTTGGTGGCACAAGACTACCATTTCTTGCACGACCTCATGGCGACGGTCAGGACTGCCACGGCGCAGCAGCTTCTGGACTTTCTGGAGGCCAACGCAGCGGCTCGGGTTCGGGCCGCTCGCATCGTGTTGGCAGTGATGGCGGATCAGATACCAGTAGATGCGGACGCTCTGTCGCAGTCCCTGATTGAGTACCTCTCGAGCGATGTCGAGGATATGAGATCTCTTGCAATCGCAGCCCTGTCGAGCTGCGCGCCGGAGGTCTGTGGCCGTGCGCTCATGGCAGACAACTGGGCCACGGCGAATGTGGAGCCCTTCTTGGCCCACCATGGGAGCAGTGCGGTGGCGGCCGCCACGGTGCACCTGGGTTTGACCGATGTCCTGCCCGCTATTGCCCCATGGAGATGGCTGGACGCTGCGATCGTGCGGGGAGGAGAGTCCTCAGAACTGGAGGAGTGCAGCGCGGCGTTGTTGACTGTTCTGAGAGCCTCACCCGGGACCATCCCCGCATTCGACGGACTGCTGACCGTCAAAGTCTTGAGAGGCGAGGGCCTGCCGAGGGTGACCGTGCAAGAGCGGCAACCTCGGGATGGTGACATCAAGAGCGCACTAGGTCGGCTCAATGAGAGTACGGAAGACGCCGACCGGCGATGGCAGGAACTGGCTAAGCGCGCTGCGGCGAGCATCCAGAGAGTCCGCGCAGGCGGGAACGCCCTCTACTTGCATTCCTTCTCCAAAGAGAGCGTCAACGCCGCCTACTGCGCAGCACCCGCCCTATGGCAACGGGCACTCGACGGTATCGATGAGGTCTCGGCAGACTTCCTGGCGCGGCTGCATGCTGCCGAGGGGCTCTACCTCACCTACTGTGAGGTCCTTCTGGAGCGGGAGCCGGGGCTGGGTGCCAAGCTATGGCGAGTGCTGCGCGACAACCTCAGTCTGCTGTACCACGGAGCGGCAGGTGTTCCCGAGCTGATCCACATTCCCTTTCGAGCGACTGATAGCGTGCATGTGCTGGCGCTTCGGGAAGAGATTGCCTCAATCGAGCGTTGCAACACTGACTCGGAACTTTTGGACTTGGTGATTACTGCTCAGCTGAATGGGCGGGTCTCGTGGCTCGACGGCTTCATCGCTACGGACAGCGCTGACGACGCCCCGGAACGTGTCAATGACTTTGCTGCACCCGGCGTCATGAATTTACTGTGCAGGTCGATGATGTTCTCGGGGTGCTGATCTCCGATGGTGGCGGGTTGATCCACGCGGCTGTGGGCATTGCGCACGGTGTTGGCCGACGGCCTTTGAAGCGGTTCGGTGAGGCCCGGAATGCGGCATCGAGGGCGGCCTGTCGGGTCTCGCGCAGCGCCTGGGCTCGGCCGTAGTGAACGGCCTGCGGCGTCATGTAGCCGATGCCCGAATGCCGGTGCTCGGTGTTGTACCAGGCGAAGAATGCCTGACAGTGCAGCCGAGCGTCCTCGATGCAGCCGAAGCGGGCCGGGAAGTCCGGCCGGTACTTCATGGTCTTGAACTGCGACTCCGAGTACGGGTTGTCGTCCGAGACATGGGGCCTGCTGTGGCTCTTGGTGATGCTCAGATCGATCAGCAAGTCAGCCACCGGCTTGGAGCGCATCGCCGCACCCCGGTCGGCATGCAAGGTGAGCATGCCGGCCTGGACATCATGGCGTGAGACGGTATCGGCGATGAGCTGCTCGGCCAATTCGGCGCACTCCCGCTCGGCGAGCAACCAGCCCACGACGTGGCGGCTGAAGATGTCGAGGATCACGTACAGGTGGAAGCAGGTCCACTTGGCCGGCCCCTTGAGCTTGGTGATGTCCCACGACCAGACTTGATTGGGTGCGATGGCCAGCAGCTCGGGCTTGCTGTAGGCCGGGTGGGTGAGCTGGTTGCGCCGCTCGCGGCAGGCCCCGTTGGCCGCCAGCAGCCGGTACATGGTGCGCACCGAGCCCAGGTAGCGGCCCTCGTCGAGCAGCGTGGCGTGCATGGCCGCTGGCGCGGTGTCCGCGAAGCGCTCGCTGTTGAGGGCATCCAGCAGCGCCTGGTTTTCCTGAGCATCGAAGGCCAGCGGGGGACGCGGGCGCGCTGGGCGCTCCAGCATGGGGCCCACCAGCGCCATGCGGTGCATCCGGGCACGATGCCGGGTCGATGCACCACGGGGCAGGCCCAGCGCACGGCAGGCTGCACCGGCGCCCAGCGTCGGGGTGAGTTCGTGCACCGCGGCCATCACGACAACTCGGTGCCGTCGGTCGGATTGCCCAGCAAGGCGGCCAGTTTTTTTTGAACGTCGATCACCAGCAGGGCCTTGTCCAGGCGGTTCTTGAGGCTGTCGCGCTCGCGGGTCAGTTGTGCAATGTGCAGCGACTCGGCGCGATGAGGATCAATCTTGGGTCCGCGCTTTTGCGGCGCCAGCGCGGCGATGTCGGCGGCATCGCGCTGACGTCGCCAAGTGCTCAGCGACGAAGAATAGATGCCTTCGCGGCGCATCAGCGCGCCGATGTCGCCGGGCTTGGTGCAGCGATCTGCCTCTTCCAGGATACGGCGCTTCTGGGCGGGGGAGAAGTTGCGGCGCTGTGCGTGAGCGACGACCTCAGAATCGGTGCTGGGTCGGGGATCCTGCTTCGCCGATCCGGGCGCATCTTCAGTCGCCCTACGGGCTCCTTGCGATGCACCCGGATCGGTCATGCTCTTGCCTGCGGGCATCGATGCCTTGCGTTGATGGTTGACTGTCATACCTACCTCGTTGCTCACTGAACTCTCGGGGGTAGGTGCAGCAGGTCATATTGGCACGGGGGGCCGGGCCACGAGTCTCACATTCGCGTGATCACGCTCATCTCGGGCAGGCGCTGCCAGGGCAGGCCCACGATCAAGGCGTCGAACTGGCTTTGCGTCAACGACAGCGGCGCCGCGGTCGCTTCGCGCGGCCATGCGAAGTGACCGACGTTCAGGCGTCGCGCGGCGCACCACACGCCGAAGCCATCGTGCACCAGCAGCTTGATGCGCGTGGCGCGCGCGTTCGCGAAGAGGTAGCCGTGATGGGCGCGGGCCGCGCCGGTGGCCTGCACGACGCTACTCATCAGCCGCTCGGCGCCGGCGCGCATGTCCATCGGCGCCGTGCACAGCCAGAGTTGATCGATGCGGATCATTTGATCAGGCCCGAGCTCAGTTCGCGCAACCAGGCCCGGCAGTCCTCAGCCGCAGCGGTCGGCCAGCGCACATTGAGGTGCAGCGGCCCGCGGCGAAGCTCGACGTGGATCAACGGCGGGACGATGGGCGCCGACTCCGTTGGTTCGACTGCCGCGCGCGTCGCAGCCTTGGGCGGTACGGGCATCTCGACGGCGACGAACTCGGCGGCCGTGCCTGACGGTGCCGGTGTCGCCGCGCCGCTCGTCGCTTGCGTGATCGCCATGCTGCCACGCTTGGTGCCGCGACCGGAGCGCCACTTGCGAACGAGATTGGCGTTCAGGCCGTGCGCCAGCGCGATCCCGGAAATCGACGCGCCCGGTTCGGCGCAGGCGGCCAGAACCTTGGCCTTGAGCTCGGAACTGTGGCGGCGCCGAGGACCGGAATTGGGATGCATAGGTGTCCACCAATGAATAGGTGGACGCCATCCTCAGGTGCCTATTCCCGGTAAGCAAGGTGGGACGGCAAGCCGCTCACGTTCAAGCCGTAATCAACCTGGAGAAAGCACGCGGCGGCGCAGCACTGCTTGAAAAGCTCACCAAGCTCGATGAGGCGGACATCGAGGGACTCGACCGTCTGTTGAGTCAATGGACCGTGCGGGATGCGTTGTCCGTGCTTGATGAGATCGACCAGCGCTTGGCGGTGATCACGGCGATCGAAAAGCTCAGCGTCGATTCCTCGACGGACGAGCTGCACACGCTTCATCCTTTGGTCACTCAGGCCCGTTGGCTGTTCGGCCCCGAATTCGACAGCAGCGAATACTCCTCAAACGTGAGTCTGCGAACGGCGGCGGAGAAAATCTTCAAGAAGCGTTTGTCGACCGAAGCCTTCATCAACTACAAGCAGCGCCCAGACATCGTTGTCTTGGGCGACGCTACTTGTTCCATTGTCGGCACCGAGGGCTTCGATCCGATCGACCCCACACTCACGCGCATCCAGAACGTCTTGATCATCGAGTTGAAGAAGGGCCGCTCCGAGATCGGACGCGAAGAAATGAATCAAGCCGACGGCTACGTTCAGGACTTCCTTGGCAGCGGCGCTCTCGACGGCACACCAATGTTCAGAGCGTTCGTGGTGGGCCACGGCATCGCGCCCAAGACAACCAGAGAGAAGGACCTCAAGGAGGAAGGCGTGTTGCGGGGTAGGGTTCAGGCTGTCAGCTATGGTCAACTGACCCGCTCAGCCCACCAGCGCCTGTTCCGGCTCAAGGAGCGGATTCCAGCCCGATACGAGGACGTTTCTGGAGCGGATCTGTCGGCTAGGGTTATGCAAACGGCCTCGCAGGCCATGCTCGCCTTGACCCGCATCGAGTCCAAGTGATGGACATCAATGCTCGCTGACACCGACTTGCCCACCGCGTCGGTCTGCCGGTTCGCCGTAGGCGCAGACCGTCCGTCGCCGTGGACAAGTCTTCGCGCAGTGGCGTGACTGTTCTTTGGGTGTGTACCGATCAGATGAGTAAATGCGCAGGATCGAGCGTTGATGGACATACCGGGATGGCCTATGGCCACAAGGATGGTTCAGCTCACGAAGCAGGGCCGGCTTCAAATGCAAGGGAGAACTGTTGAGGCGGCGCCGGTCGCGGTTGGTCCGCGCGCTCCAAGCTTCCAGCGCGTACTCCAAGAAGACGGATCGTCCGAGTCAGATCGACGCGCTTTAGGCATTGGCCAGCCCAACGTCGAAGGGCGGCGGGTGTATCGATGGGCTCGGGCAGTGTGATGTCGCGAGTGACGGTCTTGAAATCTTCGAAGCGAAGCTTGATACCAATAGTTCGCGCGACGCAGTTCCCCTTTGTCAGGTCAGCGGCCACCTGTTCACAGAGCCGGGTCAACACAATGCCGAGCTCGCTTCGGTCTCTGATCGCGTGAAGGTTGCGTTCGAAAGTGGTCTCGCGGCTCATCGATACGGGTTCCCGGTGTGTGACGATGGGTCGATCATCAAGGCCATGCGCTGCCTCGTGTAACCAGTGTCCGTAGCTACGGCCGAAATGCTCAACAAGCCATTCTTCGTCGTGAGTCGCGACGTCGCCGATCGTTGAAATGCCCAATGACAACAGCTTCTCGGCAGCCTTTGGACCGATGCCGTTGATGCGCCGCGCCGGTAGCGGCCATACCTTCAATGGCACATCCTCCATTTTGAGCACCGTGACGCCATCCGGCTTTTGCATGTCCGACGAGAGCTTGGCAAGAAGCTTGTTGGGTGCAATCCCCACCGAGCAGGTGAGTCCCGTGGCTTCGAGCACGGCTGCCTTGATGCGTAGCGCAATGGTTCGGGACTCGCCCTCCAGGTCCGTGATGTCTGCGTACACCTCATCGATGCCGACATCCTGAACCATGGGGCTAATTGATATGACTGCGTCTTTGAAAAGGCGTGAAAATCGACGGTACAGATCAAAATTGACTGGAAGGAGAATGGCGTCCGGCGCCAGTCTTGCAGCCTTCATCGAGGGCATTCCAGAATGAACTCCAAGTGCCCGCGCCTCGTAAGTGGCAGTCGTCAGCACCCCTCGCCCCACGTAGTCCCGGAGCTTCGAGAACTCATGGGTGCCGTCTTCATTGAGTCGCGGTGCATGAGTACGCTTGCCAGCCACCACCATGGCCTGCCCGCGCAACTCAGGGTACTGCGACATCTCGCACGACGCGAAAAACGCATCCATGTCGATGTGAGCGATACGCCTATCGTTCGTCACGGGGAAGCCTCGTCTAGCGTGGAAAAGCCTGGAAAGGCTCGTACCGCCTACTGTATCTGGGGCAGCACGTGGACCAAGCGCTTCGACAAGCCGACGCGACGACGGTCCGCAGTCTTCTGTCGGCTGATCAGTTCAGTCAGTGGCGCACGCTTCCCCAGCAATATCACTTCCTCTTGCGCGCGTGTAACAGCTGTATAGACCAAGCTCCTGTCGATCATGCGACTGGGAGTCGGTAAACACGTCACCACGCGTTTCCATTGAGACCCTTGGCTCTTATGAACAGTCAGGGCGTACCCAAGGGCCAAGCTGTCCAGCAAGCTGGCATCGAACTTGCGCACGATTCCGTCGTCCCACTCGATCTCGCCTATTGCCTCGTCAGCCGCTTCTACAGTCACAACTCTTCCCATGGAGCCGTTCTGGATGCCTAGGTCCCAGTGATTCTGTGTGCAGATGACCAAGTCACCTTCCCTGATGCCGCTGGCCTCCCAGCAATCAAATTCTTCGTTCCAGACTCTGACCTCGCGACGACCGGCCGACAGCGCCTCCTGGACCATCTGGTTGATGGTGGCCGCGACGGATCGTGTCGCACTCAATACGACGGTGTCGCTGGGCCGCTCGAGGTACAGCTTGCACGCAACCGCAGCGATCTCGCTTTCGTCGACTTCTTGAATCTGAACCGGACCTTGCTCAGCCAGGATGGGGAGAAAACCGTCGCGGATGCGGTTGGCCATCTCTGCAATCTCGCTTCCGAATCGTTTGGCAACTTTCAGTTCCACATGGGGCACGATCGATACGTCAATTAGGCAATGCAGAATCAAGCCGGGCCCGACAGGCGGCAACTGGTGGGGATCCCCGATGAGCACAATCTTGACCTTCTCGTCCAAGAGGCGGGCGACTGCTGCAAACGAGATGAGATCGACCATGCTGGCCTCATCAATCAGGACGGCAGTCTGACCAGACGCTTTGGCGGCATCCGTTTCTTTTTCTTCGCTGGACTTTTTGATGAAGGAAGCTAACGTCATGGCCGGTCGTCCCGTGGACTCCATCATTCTCTTGACAGCTTTGCCTGCGAGGGCTAATTGGACGATGGTGTAGCCCTGGGCTTCCAGCACCTCGCACGCCGCCCGCAGGACTGTTGTCTTTCCGCAGCCCGCACCCCCGGTAATCACTGAGAAGTGATGGTCTGCGACCATGTGGACAGCCGCATGTTGTTCGTCATTCAGACGGAATCCGTTTCCCTCCCGAGCCTCGTAGGCGCGGATGATCCCGCCGACACCTGCCGGAGGGCTGAGTTGGTCCAACCGCAACCGGATGCACTCTACGACACGGTCCTCCAGGATTGAAGCTCCAAGGCTGTAGGCGTTGCCTTGCATGTCAAAAAGTAATCGCCCAGACCGTTCACTGCTGGCGATCGCCTCAGACACCACCGAGGAACTCGCTTGACCTTCCAGCAAGCGTTTCAGGCCGTCCGCGAGTTCACTGCGTGGAACGTAGGTGTCGCCGAGGCTGAACCGTCGATAGACGACTTCCTCCACGGCAGCGGCAAGTCTGCGCTCATCGGCATGATCTACGCCCATCTGCTGCGTGGCGAGCGCATCAATCTCGGCCCAGCCTGCAGAAAAGCTTAACAAACGATAGGGGTCCTCGTGAATCTTTGATAACGCCTTGGCTCCGAAGTAACTGAGGATCCGGCGTCCCACCTTCAGACTCACACCATGGGCTTGCAGCCACTGCAGGGTTTTGCTCAGTCCTTCTTCTGCCCAGCCCTCGATTAGACAGGCAGTCTTTGCCGGGCTCACGACATCCGCCAAAGCTTGATAGTCCCCCTCGTCGAGCAGGGAGACCAGACCTTCGCGGAAGGTTTCCCAAAGTTTCTCGGCTGTAACGCGTCCCACTCCCTCGAAGCGTGGGTTGCGGGCCAGGTACTCAACGATGTGCGCGCCAGAAGGGAGTTGCATCTCCGCGCCCCCAGGGCTTACCTCGATCTGCTCCTCCGTCATTTCGAAACCGCCGGCATTGACGAACGACTTTGTGCTGAGCACGCCGGTTACCTGCCACCACTGTCCAACCAACACCTTCGAGGCTATACCCTTGGCCTGCAGACGCACGGTAACTTCTCCATGGGTGTCCATGATCCCGCCATCCCTCGTGATCCGTTGACCTCTGAAGATCGCACCGTTGCGGTCCTGTGCACGCACGGAAATCACCCTCAGCAGGGCGCTGGTTCCGGCGCTGGTGCTCACCAGGGCAGCCTCCCGGTCGCGTTGAGCGTATCCTCGATGCCCTTGAAGCGCTCCAGCTGCTTGCGCAGTTCGCGGTTCTCGGCTTTAAGCGCTTCGTTCGACTCCTGGATCTGCTTGACCCTTGCGTCGGAGGCCGCAGACCCACGTGGCTGCCGCGCAATCATCTCAACGGGATTCACCACCCTCTGGCGCAGGACGCCCTCAGCCTCGAGCCGATGGAGCAGGTCGGGCCATAGTTTGTTTCTTATCTCAGGGTTCGTGTAAAAGACATCGCGGTTCAGTCCGCATTCGCGGGACACACGCGTCATGCTGAGTGAACCCTGATGTACGAAGGGCCGGAAGTCTTCGACTTCCGCTTGCCACGCCAGAAATCGCTGGACGTTGGCCATTCCGTCCATCGGACCGTTCGTGCCTTTGTCTCTCATCGCTGCCTTCCACCCAAATCAAGACGTCCCAGATCTGGGTCGCGTTTCAATGCACGCGGGCGCCGCGTGGGGAAGGGTGGGGCATTTACTGCCCCCCAACTTTGCCTCGGCGGAAAGGTCGGAATGCCGTTCAAGAGCAGTTTCGCGACCAGGCCGGTCTCGCTCCTGCTGCACTCAACCCAAACTCGCCTCGCACCAACTTCCGTTGCTCGGCAATACATCACGCCTCTTTGCCTTGTTGCGCATCCTCGACCATGCGGCGAAGGTCCAGGCGCGTGGCCCGGAACAGATCCAATTGGGTGTACTGAGCAGCTCGCGAATTCTCAAGCTCTGTCTGCAGCGCATGGACTTTGGCTTCGAGTTGCTCGATGCGTTTCCGCAAGACTCCACGTGGGCTGTTGGCGTACTTTGGAGCTTCTTGCTTCAGAAGACGGCGCTGGACCTCCTTGGCATCATCGAAGGCCTCGGCAATGAGCTTGCGCCCGTCCCACTCCTTCTGCGACAGCACGTTGCGGCGCAGTTCTTTGCCTAGCTTGGTCTTGACTTTCAGGACAACGTTTTCCCACGTTACTGGCACCTGCGTGTCCGGCATTTGCTCTATAAGTTTCACGATTTTGCACGCGAGTTCAAACGTGAGTACCTCCTTGCGGCCGCCATGCGGCTTTTTGACATCAATCACCGTCTTCATTCTCATCGTCCTCAAGCAACTCGCGCTCATCCTTCAAACCCACACGGGTTGGCGCAAACTCCGGGTGCTTCTCTTGAAATGTTTCCAGTCGGGCATTGATCGCTGCCCGACCACCGTGGGCGTCCAGCGCGCGTTCGTGTCCCGGCGCTGCATGGCGGGCAGGGTTGTGGTACCGCATCAAAGCACCCGAGGCCACAGCGGTGTCGTCCAAACGCTGCACCATGCCTCTTGCCACAAAAGCCTCTTCGAGGCGGGTTCGAAGAAACTGGCTTTTGATGCGATCTTTGATCTCATGGAATTCGGCGATCAATTCATCCGCCATCTGCTCTGGGGTCAGACCTCGAGAAACCAGGGCCAGCATGTGGGATTCGAGACCGTCGGGGCTGTCAGCGATCTGCCGGTTATGCGCGGTTACCAGCCGCTCTAATTGGTTGACAATGCTGCGAGTTAGCAGGTCGTGGCGCTTCCGAACATCTTCGTTGGTCGGCAGGTGGCCCTTGACAACTAAGTTCTCTGAGCATGCCATGCAGCTTGTGTAGGAGCGACACGGGGTTTCGTGATGTTGATGCAGGCAGACCCCGAAACGACTAGGGTAAAGAATGATGAGTTGACCCGAAGTTTTTGCGACTGGGCGGTCGTCCACCGCCGAGGCGACGGCCTCCATACTTGTGACGGACACTCCCGCCTCGTGGGCGACGACGATCTCCGTTCTGAGCCCGTACTCCGCTTCAATTCCTTTGAGCTGTTCAAGGCCACTGGAGATGTCTTCCAGCGCCTCTACATCAGGCATGGCTGCTTGGTCGGCTCTCTGGGTATCGCTCCGAAGATCGTAGTGTTTGAGTTGGTTAATGCTTAAACGGTTGGCCCACTTGTTGATCAGTACATCCGACAACCTTTCCCGCGCCTGCATTGCCTGGGTCGTGAGCCAGCTGCGGGGGTCGTGGCTCCGGATCCCGGCGTACTGGATTTTGCCGTCCACCACCAACGTTAGATCGAGCTTCTCAAATAGACTGCGGGTTTGCGATCCAGAGTTAATAGGAGCCTTCTTTCGGTTCGCCTCAGTCTGATTAAGACGTGACCGGAGGGTCTTGTAGTTCATTGATGCGGGTAGATAGGGAGTCTGCTCAGCATCAATTAGCATAAGCATGTTAGAAACTCGCCCTTCGTAGTGGTTAAATTCCGTTACCCTACGTACGTTGTCGAGCGACTTATCAACGCGGCGCAACAGAATCGACTCAACATCCTCCCAGCGCGCTCCTTGAATGGTAGCTCGGCTGTTTTTATCCCCGTCACTGCACAGTGAGCGACTATTTCTGATCGTGTAATGCTGACCTTCCAGCATTACCTCTTTCCACACCCGGTTTACAGAAGACACTTTTTCCGATGATGGTGGGTTTTCGGCAAGATTCAAAATCTGCCACAACGCTGACCTGTCAATCATCTGGCCTCGTAGGAACTCTAGTGCCGGAGGAAGATAAAGCTTTTGTGGGTTCTGCTCGTACCACGCAGCCAACATCCGAGACCGCTTGCCGCCCTCCTTCAGAGTCTTAATGCAGAGATGCAGCATGTCGATCATGAAATTCAGGACTGGCTTTGCGCCCCAGTCCGCGCCCTTGCTGCCCTTCTGCATAAGGAGCATGTGGGCACGGCCCAGCTGGTCGGTTCTCTCCTGTCCATCTGGCCGCTTTGTATAGTCTTCAATGGAGAAAATGTCATTGATTGACATACACAAAGGTTCGTTAATTCGACTCGGCGCGCACATCATTATTCCCATGATTGCAAGCGCTGCTCGGTCGGAGGCGGACAGCCGCTCGTCACCCTTGAACATGGCGCTCGTTGCGTCGCTCAGTGCTTCGACCTGTCGATCCAGAGTAGATGCCTTCTGTTCTCTGAATTTGCTACGGTTTTGACTACGCAAATTACTCAGTGTCTTTCTCGTCTCAGAAGTAGCGCGCCACGAAATAGGTTCAATGACACCCACTCGGCTGAGCCGTTCAACAAAGCTCTCGATATACTTCAAACGGACGGCAGTTGTCCCTGCGGACGAGGGGTTTGTCCTGCATTCGTCAACCAGAGTCATTTCCAATTCGTTGAGGTGCGGGCGCCGAAGGCCTGTGACACTGGCAGGGCCACTTCTAGCCAACAAGCGCCACGCCGTGAGTTCCGGTGCGAGGGTAACGACGTTTCCCTCGAGCGTCCGTTCGGCCGCCATGCAGCGGACGGCGTTCACATACGATATATCCAGATCAGCAAATGCACCCACTGTAGCCGTAAGGCTGACGTCGGCTAATTTGGTTTTATATATGGATTGAATGGCCCAGGTGTTTGAATTGAAGTCAATTGCGGGATACCTGTGTTCCTTGCCCATTTCCGCTGTGCACTTCAGTACCCAATCTTCCAGTGACGCACGCCGGCGCATCGTATCAAGTTCAACAAGGTTGTTCATTTCTGCGATGCCAGATTGGCGCCAAACTCGGTCCCGACCGCCAAGCGCTTTGTTTCACAAGCCGAGACAATCAACCGGATATGGTTTCGGATGGTCTTCCAGCGTTGAACGTCGTGTTGCATAGCGAGACCTCGATGCTCAGAGGTCTTAATTTCGCGGTCGACAACGTCGAAATTGATGGAATGATCGGCGTCGTAACAGGGGATGAACCTTGGGCACGCGTAACAAACGATCGGTGCGAAGCTACATGCGACCTCGCGACCGCATACGGCCGTGGTTTCGAACCTGCCAGTCTCCAAGTCCTCGCTGACGATGCGCCGTTCGACGGGGATACTGTCGTGCTTGCTGGCGAACATTGTGATCACGGGAAAATGCTCGTCAAAGCCGGGTTTCAGACCATCGGATAACGTATCTATCAAACCCTCAAACGCGATGTCAACGTAAATTCCGCACGTGGAAGCGGTTGCGTGTTTTAAGACCGCCTGTATTGTGTGGGCTGAGCACCCCATTTGCGCGAGTTGAGTGCCAATCGTGTGGCGCAAGGCGGTGAAGGTCAGCTCGGTGTTGGTAAGTTTTCGTATCGGGTCGAGGTAAGTTGCCGCGAACTTACTGGTATTCATTCCTGAATGAGTTATGGCATAAGAGCTGGCCCACGATCCGTCTTGTGTTAATCGCAGCGAAGGGAAGAGGGCCAATCTGCCAAGATCAACGCCAGCGTCACCCTGAGGCGCCAAGTGGCCAAATTTCTCAACAACAGCACTCCGCTGTAGAGCGAGAAGTTTGCCTACCTCCGGATGCAGCGGATAAAGAAGTTTGCTTGGGTTGTGTACACGGCTCTTCACCGGTATAACATTTAGAAAGTAATTGATAGCGCCGCTTTGTGGGTGCTCATCGACGCGTAGGTCCATTAACGTCAACTGCCGGTAGCTATCTGGCCTGCAGAAAATATTGAGAGCCAGCCGGATCAATGAGTAGCGGCCGAGATCTATCCGTCCCTCTTCGAATGCGGTTTCCATGGTGTCCAGAATATGCACGAGGGTCGACCGTTGCAGTGCTTTTGCCAGAATCTGGTGAATCTTGGTACCTAAATTTCCTCGCTTTGATTGCCGGACGGGGAAGTCACCCTTTTGTAGGGTACTGTCAAAAAGTCGTTCGTCGCTCCCGTGTAAACTATGAAGTTGCCGCAACGAAGTGAGGTTCGATGGCGGAACTACTTCTTTGATGGCGTGCAGGGCGACAATAAAGACGCTGTCTATCTGGCGAATGCGTGCCTTTCCATCAAACCCAGTTGATTGGACGCGATGAAGGAGCATTCGGAGATTGCTTATTACAGTCGCTATGCTCCGCAATCGCACCCGATGCCTATAAGCGATCAGGACGTCCTTCATGGCCAGCAAGAATTCTTGCTCGTAGCCGGATTGCAATGATGTGAGGTCACAAGTAATGGGATCTTGCTGAAGCCCACTCTTACGCTTTTGCTCTTGCATGGTCCATATAAGGGGCGAATTCTCGGTCCACTGTGCGACCGTATTGCCCACTATCTGGAAGACCGGTTCCGATTTCATCTTGTCACTTCGCCCATATTCTCTGCCTTTTGCCTTTGCGCCCGCTTCGCAGAAAGGGCTTTGAGAAGTGCATCGTGGAACTCCATCATGTCGACGCCAGCGGCTTCGCTAATGGCGCGTTTGGCGTAGCGACCTGGGGACGTGCTGTTTGCAGTCCAACCGAAGCGTTGTCGCATGAGGTCGAGAACCTCAGGCTTGTTCGAGTACGTCTTGTAAAACAGTGTTGCCGCTGAGTGCCGTAGTGTGTAAGCGCTGAATTCGTAGTGTTTCCCCGTTGCATACGGATCTCCTTCGCCGACGTTCAACATGCCTTGCGCCTTCAATTGATTCCTTAAACGACTGATTGCGGCTGACAGCGTTGTACGGTCACCGATTGGCCCGCCGTGCTCTGCCAGGAAGAGGAAGGATTTGGATCGGTTGGTAAGTCGCCGGCCAAGTATGTTGGCGCGCTCGACATCAATATATTCTTTGATCGCCAAACAGGTGAACGGCCACAGCCGGACCGTTATGTTGCTGTTGTAATTCTGTTGATGGCTACGGACCCCTTTCGCCATCGGCACAGAGGTGGTGACTGACGTCCCGCGCTTAGCGACGTTGTCCTTGATCACGATGTGTCCGGTCTCGGCGCCGACTCGGTACCGGAAGTCATCAATCGCTAGGTTTCCGATGGCGCCGGGTCGGAGGCCCTCCGCTGCAAGCAGCGCGATGGCCCGATCACGCATCATCGTCGCGCTTGGCTTGCCGCCGTCTGAGCAGAACGCTCGCTCAGGGTTGAGTACAAGTTCGCGGATGACGTCTAGATACCGATCGATCGGAAGCGACCGAATCTGATGGTGGTGCCCCTGCTTCGTTACGCCGATTCGGTTTTCGATCTGGGAGCAGACCGCAGCGTATCGGTCTCGAAGCTGATCCCTGGTTGATGCCGAACGAATGGCTTCTTCCAGAAGAGCTTCGCGGTACCAGTGCAGGAAGTCTGCAACGGTGTTCATGCGTTTTGCGGCGGTGTTGGGCTCGACGGCGCCTTTGAGATCCATCGCGCTGGCGTCGCGGTTTGCAGTGGTGAGCCGCCTGATCATGGAGTCACTCATTTCCTCCAAGTTGTCCAGAGGACGGTAGGCGAGCTCCGCAAGCCACTTGCACTCCACAGATTTCAAGCAGTCGCCATCAAGCGCGCGTGTTGGCAGGTCAATGCGATGTGCCATCAGGAAGCGATGAAAGAGCCGCAGTCCCGCTGCCACAGCCTCCCGGGTGTGCGGGTTGTCGAACCGCTCATTGAGGTACAGCGAGAACGGTGCGTTGATGACTCCGCTCCGATCAATGAGCAGTGTCCGTGTGCCAACGGTGTGGAGGCTTAAAGAAGACATTTTTGTATTTGCTTCAACAACATCGTACCCCGAATCGAAAAGAATACAAGTCGTCAGTCCAGGAACTGACAGAAAGTTTCTGGTTTACCAGGAGAAAGCCTTCAAAAAAGACAAAAGTGGGAATAGGTTCAACATTCGATCTCGTCGATGCCGCGGTCCTCGATCACCGGCGCCACCTCGGCCACGGCGGCCTTGAACTGGCGTGAGTAGTGGCGGTACTGCTCGAAGTCCACCGGCAGCAGCACCGCCTGCGGCGCCAGCGCGGCGGCCTTCATCAGGCCCATGCCCGAATGCACGCCGAAGTCGCGCGCCGCATAGGTGGCGGTGGTGATCACGCCGCGGCCGGTGTAACCCGCCAGGGTGGCGAACTGGCGCCGCCCGTCGGCGCCGACCGTCGGCTGGTGGCGGCGGCCGCCGCCGATCACCACCGCCTGCCCGGCCAGTTCGGGGTAACGCAGCAGTTCCACCGACGCATAGAAAGCGTCCATGTCGAGGTGGGCGATCCAGCGGCGCGGGGTCATCGGTGGCGGGGGGGCAGGGCGGCACGAGCGTAACGCCGCCGCGCCACGACACAGACGCGCACGCTCGGACACAATTCTTCATACAAATGGGCGAAACGCACATTTATACTTCTCGCAAGCGTCGACCCCGTCGGCCGGCGCACCCACCGGGAGACCTTCCATGTCCAAGATGTCCACGCTGCACAACCCCACCCGGCGCCAGGCGCTGTTCACCGCCACCGGTCTGGCCGCCGCGGCCCTGCTTGCCGCCTGCGGTGGCGGGGGCGGCGACGCCGGCAGCGCCGGACCGAGAT
>CAMTUD010000035.1:0-34346 GCA_947084805.1 uncultured beta proteobacterium
GTCGGCCGCCACGCGGCCGGGTTCTCAGCCGGCGGCCGGCAGTCGCCGCGCCACCCACGATCCGGCGCCCACGGCGCCACCCACCACCCAGAACAGCACAGCCGCGCCCACCAGCGCACCGACGGCGCCGAACAGCAGCGGCATCACGGTGCTCGACCCGTTGATGGCCATCGAGCGCAGCGCGAGCGCCTCGCCGTGGCGGTGGTCCGGGGTCAGGTGGTGCAGCATCGACATCACCATCGGCTGCACGCTGCCCAGCGTGATGCCCAGCAGCACGGCCAGCGCGCCCATGGCCAGCGCGCTGGGCGCCAGCGGATAGAGCGCAAACACGACGCCGGTGCCGAACATCGCGCCGCGCAGCACCCGGATTTCGTCGACGCGGTGCGCGAGCAGCGGAATCAGCATGCGCACGCCGGTGACGGCCAGCGTGAAGGTGCCGAGGATGAGCCCGATGGTGCTGGCCGAAAAACCACGTTCGTGGCCCAGCACCGGCACGGCGAAGGTGTGCACGTCCCAGCAAGTGGAAAGCAGCCAGTTCACGACCAGCAGGCGCCGAAATCCGGGCGCCTTCAGCAGGTCCCAGGCGCGCCTGCCGGCCACGTGGGCTGCGGCGCCGGCCGGCGCCAGCCGCGGCACCCAGCGGGCGGCCACCAGGCTGGCCAGAGGCATCAGCAGCAGCAGGCCGTAGGCGGCGCGAAAGCCGTAGACGTCGATCATGAAACCGGTGGCCACCGGGCCGATGACGTTCGAGAACGACGGCGCCACGCCCAGCCAGCTGAACACGCGCACGCGCTCGGCGCTGTCGCGCGCCGCCACGCCCGCGGTGCGCTGGATGGTCAGCATGCCGACGTTGGTGCCGCCGCCGGCGGCCAGCGCGGCGCCGCACAGCAGCGCGAAGTGCCAGGCGCCGGTGACGAAAGTCGACAGCAGCGCCAGCCCGCAACCCAGCACGCTGATCGCCACCGCCAGGTGCACCGGACGGTGGTAGCCCAGACGGTCGGCGAGACGGCCGGCGTGCAGCGCGGTGAACACCGGTGCGGCGGCGAACAGCGCCAGCAGCAGGCCCACCGACCAGGCGCTGTAGCCCTCGCCCAGGGTCTGCAGCGGCGCGGCCAGGCGCAGCCCGGCCATGGCGGAGTGCATGCCCAGCTGACCCGCAATCAGCGCGGCCAGCACGCGGGCGGAACCTGCGCTCAGCGGCTGCGTGGGTGAATCAGGCGGGGGCGTTTCAGGTTTCGACATCGTCTTCCGGGGCGGGCGTGGCCAGCCCGGGAAGCAGGCGCGACACCTGCGCGTCAGGCAGTGCCTCTACCGTCTTCAGCCGCCGCTCCATGGCCCGCGTGCGGGTGGTCGCCGCGTCGATGGTGGAACTGGCCTCGTCGAGCTTCTTCTTGGTCTTGGCCAGCACCTCGCCGAACTTGCCGAACTCGGTCTTCACGGCGCCCAGCACCTCCCAGACCTCTGCCGAACGCTTCTCCAGCGCCAGCGTGCGGAAGCCCATCTGCAGGCTGGTCAGCGTGGCCAGCAAGGTCGTCGGGCCGGCGAGCATGACCTTGAATTCGCGCTGCAGCGCTTCCAGCAGCCCCGGGCGGCGCAACGCTTCGGCATACAAGCCCTCGGTCGGCACAAAGAGGATGCCGAAGTCGGTGGTGTGTGGCGGCGAGACGTATTTGTCGCGGATGCTCCTGGCTTCCAGACGCAGGCGTGTCTCGATGGCCTTGCCGGCGGCCTCGACCGCCACCGGGTCGGCGCGTTCCTGCGCGTCGAGCAGGCGCTCGTAGTCCTCGCGCGGGAACTTGGCGTCGATCGGCAGCCACAGCGGCTCGCCGTCGCTGCGCTGGCCGGGCAGCCGGATGGCGAACTCGACACGTTCGCTGCTGCCCGGAATGGTGCTCACGTTGGTGGCGTACTGCTCGGGCGTGAAGACCTGTTCCAGCAGTCCGGCCAACTGCATCTCGCCGAAGATGCCGCGGGTCTTCACGTTGGTCAGCACCCGGTTGAGCGAACCCACGTCGCGCGCCAGCGTCTGCATCTCGCCCAGGCCCTTGTGCACCTGCTCCAGCCGGTCGGCCACCTGCTTGAAGCTTTCGCCCAGGCGCTGCTCCAGCGTGGCGTGCAGCTTCTCG
This sequence comes from uncultured beta proteobacterium, assembly GCA_947084805.1. Classification (GTDB taxonomy): domain Bacteria; phylum Pseudomonadota; class Gammaproteobacteria; order Burkholderiales; family Burkholderiaceae_C; genus Rubrivivax. The sequence continues at coordinate 2,127 of CAMTUD010000035.1, forward strand.
TCGACGGTGGCGCGCATCTGGTCGAGCTTCTTCTCGTTGCCCTCCTGCAGCGCGCCCAGGCGTTGCTCGACGGCGGTGCGCACCTCGGTCAGGCGGCGGTCGTTGGCTTCGGACAGCCCACGCAGCTGCTCGGCCAGCGTGTCGCCGAAGCGGCGCAGCGCGGCGTCCTGGGCCTCGCGCGCGCCGGTGGACTGCTGCGCCAGCGCCTGCGTGGCCTGGGCCAGCGCGGCGCTCACGCTCTGCTGGGTGGCGGCCAGCTGGGTGCGAAAGCTGTCGATCTGCTCGTTCTGCGTGCGCGCCACGTCGCCGCTTTGCGCCAGCAGCATCTGCTGGAAGGTGGCGAGGTCGCCGCGGGTCGTCTGGCCCTGGCGGCCGAGCTCGTCGCGCAGTTCACGTTCCAGGCGCTGCAGCGCTTCGGCATCGGCGGCGGCGGTGTTCTCCACCCGGCGCAAGGCCAGATAGATCAGCAGCAGCAGGTTCAGCGCCAGCAGGGCCAGCGCAAGGGTCATCGTCCAATCGGGCATAAGCCCGCGATTGTCGCCGCTGGAAGCCGCCGGCGCCGGGCGCTGCGCTTCAGCCGCGCCGCTGCAGCTGGCCGGCGTTGACCGGCGTCAGCGCCGTGCCGCCGGTCAGCACCGCGATCAGGTTGTCAGCCGCCAGGTTGGCCATGGCCAGCCGCGTGGCCACGCTGGAACTGGCGATGTGCGGCGTCAGCACCACGTTGGGCAGCTCGAGCAGCGCCGGGTGCACGGCGGGTTCACCTTCGAACACGTCCAGGCCCGCCGCCGCGATGCGCCGTTCACGCAGCGCCACGGCCAGCGCCGCGTCGTCGACGATGCCGCCGCGCGCGATGTTGGTCAGCGTCGCGCCGGGCTTCATCACCGCCAGTTCGGCGGCGCCGATGCAGTGGTGGTTCTCGGGCGCATAGGGCAGCACCAGCACCAGGTGATCGGCCTCTTTCAGCAGCGTGGCCTTGTCGACCCAGCGCGCGTTCACCGCCGCTTCGGTGGCCGCGGGCAGGCGGCTGCGGTTGTGATAGATCACCTTCATGCCGAAGCCCAGTGCCCCGCGACGCGCGATGCCCTGCCCGATGCGCCCCATGCCCAGGATGCCGAGCGTGGCGCCGTGCACGTCGCTGCCGGCGAACATGTCGTAGGCCCAGCGGTCCCAGCGGCCGGCACGCAGGAAACGTTCGCTCTCTGCCATGCGGCGCGCCGCGGCCATCATCAGCGCAAAGCCGAAGTCGGCGGTGGTCTCGGTCAGCACGTCGGGCGTGTTGGTGGCCAGCACGCCCGCGGCATTGAAGGCCGGGATGTCGAAGTTGTTGTAGCCCACCGCCATGTTGGCGACGATGCGCAGCTGCGGGTTGGCGGCCAGCACCTCGGCGTCGACACGGTCGCTGCCGGTGGTGAAGGCGCCGACCTTGCCCTGCAGGCGGCGCGCCAGCTCGGCCTTGCCGTAGATGGTGTCTTCGGGGTTGTCGTCGACGTCGAAGTGCTGGCGCAGGCGCGCCACGACCTCGGGGAAGACAGCGCGGGCCACCAGCACGGCGGGTCGGGTCGGGTTGCTGCTCATCGGGAAGCTTCCGTTCTCATTCGAGGAAACGCGTGAAACCGGCCACCGGCTCGCGCTCGGTGACCAGCGAGTTCTCCACCGCCGCCGGGTCGGCATGGCCCAGCGACATGCCGCAGACCACCATCTGCTCGTCGCGCAGGCCCAGGTGCTGGCGGATGATGCGGTGGAAGTCGGTGAAGGCGGCCTGCGGGCAGGTGTCGAGGCCACGCGCACGCGCGGCGACCATGATGTTCTGCAGGAACATGCCGTAGTCCAGCCAGCTGCCCTGGCGCATGACGCGGTCGATGGTGAACATCAGCCCGACCGGCGCGCCGAAAAAGGCGTAGTTGCGCCCGTGCTGCGCGTGCATGCGCGCCTTGTCGGTCTTGCCGATGCCCAGCAGCGTGTACAGGTCCCAGCCGACCTTGCGCCGGCGGTCGATGTAGGGGCTCTGCCACTCGGTGGGGTAGTAGTCGTATTCCTTGGTGTGGGCGGCGCGCAGTGCGGGGTCGTCGTGGGCGGCGAGGATGTCCTGCGACAACGCCTGCAGCGCCGCACCGGTCAGCACGTGCACCTGCCAGGGCTGCGTGTTGGTGCCCGAGGGCGCACGTGCGGCCACGGTCAGGATCTGCTCGATGACGTCGCGCGGCACCGGCGTCGGCAAGAAGGCGCGCAGCGAACGCCGCGAGATGATGGCCGCGTCCACCGCCGCCGTGCTGGCCGGCGTGATCTCGGGGTTGATGACGACGTGGGCCGCCGGGTGCGTGTCTGGAGGGGTCGTCATGCGGTTTCCTGGGGGTTCACGAGCAGGGGCGCCAGCGCGGCGCGGAGTTTCTCGGGCAGCGGCACCGGGCGGCGTGTGCTGCGGTCGACGTAGACATGCACGAAGCGGCCGACGGCGGCGGCCAGCGGCGCGTCGTCGGCGAACAGGCCGAGCTCGTAGCCGACGCTGGAGCGGCCGAGCCGCGCCACGCGCAAGCCGGCCTGCACCGCCTGCGGGAAGGCCAGGCTCTCGAAATAGTGGCATTGCGTCTGCACGACGAGGCCGATCACCTCGCCGGCGTGGATGTCCAGCGCGCCGGCCTCGATCAGGTAGCGGTTCACCGCGGTGTCGAAGTAGCTGTAGTGCACGACGTTGTTGACGTGGCCGTAGACGTCGTTGTCCATCCAGCGCGTGGTGATGGCCTGGAAATGGGGGAAATGCCCGCGGGGCAGCGGGTGGGCGCGTTCGCTCATGCGCCCGATTCTTCCACCGCGGGCTGTGGCGGGCGCCGCGGCCCCGCCTGCCCCGCCTGCCAGGCCTGCCACGAGACCAGCGCCTCCTGCAGCGTGCGCCGCTGCACCGCCACGGTGGTGTGGATGTCGCGCCCGTAGCCCCCGGCCATCGACAGCGCCACCGGGATGCGCCGTTCGTGCAGCGCCACCAGCACACGCCGGTCGCGTTCGGCCAGACCGGCGCCGGTGAGCTTCAGGCGGCCCAGGCGGTCGTCTTCGTGCGGGTCGGCGCCGGCCAGGAAGAAGGCCAGCCCGGGCAGGCCGTCGCCATGGCGTGCCCAGGCGGTGTCCAGCGCGGCATCGAGCGCAGCCAGGTAGTCGGCGTCGCCGCAGCCGTCGGGCAGGTCGACGTCGAGGTCGCTGGCCTCCTTGCGGAAGGGGAAGTTGCGTGCGCCGTGCAGGCTGAGCGTGAACACGCTTTGATCGTCGCGGAAGATCGACGCCGTGCCGTTGCCCTGGTGCACGTCGAGGTCGATGACGATGACACGCAACAGCCGCTGCAGGCCGGGCCGCTGCTGGCGCAGCCGGTGCCACTCGGCCTGCATCAGCCGCGCCGCCACCGCCACGTCGTTGAACACGCAGTAGCCCGAACCCTTGTGGGCGTAGGCGTGGTGCGTGCCACCGGCCAGGTTGGCGGCCACACCTTCACCGCCAAACAGTGCGGCGCGCGCCGCGGCGATGGTGGCGCCCACCGAACGGCGAGACCGCTCGACCATGCGCTCGCTCCAGGGGAAGCCGATCTCGCGCTGCTGCGCCGCGCTCAGCGTGCCTTCGGCCACGGCGCTGATCCAGGCCGGCTCGTGGGCCAGCGCCAGCTCGCCGTCGCTCGCCGCCGGCGCCTCGGTCACGCGCACCGCCGGCAGCGTGGCCGCGGCGGCCTCGCGCAGCAGCCGGTACTTGGGCATCGGGAAGCTGTGTCCGGGCGGCAGCGGCAGCACGAACTGATCGGAGTGGAAAGCCAGCACGGGGGCGGATTCTAGGAAGCGACCCCTAGATTGCTGCGCCGCAGCAAAAAACGCTTGCATCGAGCGTCGGGTTGCCTATACTTCAGTCCATGTTGCAGCGCAGCAAAGTTGTTTGAACCAGGCGCAGCACCGTTTCCCTAACTTGACCTGAACGGAGATCCACCATGATCATGCAATTCACCCCCGAGCAACTCGCTGCCGCCCAGAAGGCCAACCTCGAAACCCTGTTCGGCCTGACCTCGAAGGCCTTCGAAGGCGTCGAGAAGCTGGTCGAACTGAACATGCAGGTCGCCCGCACGACGCTGGCCGAAGTGGCCGAGTCGACCCAGGCTGCCCTGTCGGTCAAGGACGCGCAGGAACTGCTGAACCTGCAGGCCAGCATGCTGCAGCCCAGCGCCGAGAAGGCCGCCGCCTACAGCCGTCACGTCTACGAAATCATGGCCGGCACGAGCGCCGAAGTCACCAAGGCCGCCGAAGCCACGATGGCCGACAGCCAGAAGAAGGTGCTGGCCCTGGTCGACACCGCCGTGAAGAACGCGCCCGCCGGTTCGGAAAGCGCCGTCGCGATGATGAAGTCGGCCGTCGCCGCTGCCAACAACGCCTTCGAAAGCGTGCAGAAGGCTGCCAAGCAAGCCACCGAAGTGGCCGAAGCCAACTTCACGACGATGACGAACCAGGCCGTGAAGGCCACCCAGACCGCCACGAAGTCGAAGAAGGTGGCCTGATCACGCGGCGCGGCCAGCCCGCGCCGAAGATCTGATCGGCAGGCGCGGAACTTTCTGCGCCGCCCGCTGCTCTATCCAGGGCCTGGGGGACTTCAACCCCGGGTCTCTCGTGTGGAAGGTTGTTTTTGGGCCCGGTGGCAACGCCGGGCCCGTTCTTTTTGGGCGGCCCGCCGGGCTCAGTCGGGCCGCGACTGGCGCGCCATGAAGGCCGCGATGCGCGTCCGCAGCTCGGGCAGCGCCTGCAACGCCGCCTCGCGGCCGGCGATGATGGCCTTGCGCCGCGCGGTGAAATCGGCGCTGCCGACGCCAGCCAGCGCGGGGCGCAGCACCAGATCGGCCTCGCGCAGTTCGAAGTGGTTGATGCTGCGGGCCATGATGGCGAAGGTCTGCAGCAGCATCTTCATCACGTCGCTGGTGGCTGCGCCTTCGGGGGGCGAGGAAATGTCGACCGCCAGCACCAGCTCGGCGCCCATCTGGCGCGCAAAACGCACTGGCACCGGTGAAACCAGGCCGCCGTCGACATACTCCCGCGTGCCGATCCTCACCGGCTGGAATACCGCCGGCACCGCGCTGCTGGCGCGCACCGCCACGCCGGTGTCGCCACGGCGGAACAGCACGCCAGCACCGCTGTCCAGATCGGTGGCCACGATGCCCAAGGGCATCTTCATCTGCTCGATGTTCACGCCACCGGTCTGTTCCCTGACGTAGCGTGCCAGCGCCTCGCCGCGGATGAGGCCGCGTGACGGGAAAGCCCAGTCGGTGATGGCGCCTTCGTCCATGGTCTGCGCCAGCGTGCCCATGTCCAGGCCCGTGCGTCCCGAGGCATACAGCGCAGCCACAAGGCTGCCGGCCGAGGTGCCGACCACCAGATCGGCCTGGATGCCGTGCTCTTCCAGCACCTGGATGACACCGATGTGGGCAAAGCCGCGCGCGGCGCCGCCACCCAGAGCCAGGCCGAGCCGCGGCGGGCGCCTGGGCACTGCCGGTGACGGAACGGGTGGCGGTGGTGGCGGCGCTGCGGCGGCCCCCGCGGGGGGTGGCACAGGCACCGTCTGGCAGCCCGCCAGGGCAAGCAGGGTGGAGGCTATGAAAGCGCGTCGGAACATTGGTCGATTCTACGAAGCCCGGTTTGACGCGGGCTCGTTATTTCTTTTGCAAATAAGAAGATGCGAATAATGTACTTTCAGAAATAACCATTGCTTCCTAGAGTCTCGGCTCCCGTGCCCCGGTTGGCCCCGGCATCCCCATGAAAATTCGCGACCTCGACCTCTCAGACAGCCCCCTCAACGCCGAGCATCGCGCGTTGGGCCTGCCGCCGGTCGAGAGGGGCCTGACCCAGGACGCCGCTCACCCGGTGCTGCGCGCAGCGACCTGGATGGTGCTGCTGCTGATGGCTGGCGTCATCGCATGGCTGACGACACAACTGGCGCAGCGGCATGACAGCGGGCAGCTGGTGTCGGCGGTGCTGCACTCCGAGGCCTTCTGGTGGGCAGTGCTGGTGGGGCTCATCGCCCAGGCCATCGACGGCGCTTTGGGCATGGCCTACGGCATCACCTCCACGAGCTTCCTGCTCGCCACCGGCTCGAGCCCGGCCGTGGCCAGCGCCAGCGTTCACATTGCCGAGGTCTTCACCACCGGCGTGTCGGGCGTGGCGCACATCAAGCTGGGCAACGTCAACCGCCAGCTCTTCCTGCGCCTCTTGCTGCCGGGCATGGCCGGAGCGGTGGCGGGGGCCTGGCTGGTGTCGAGCATCGATGGTGCGGCCATCAAACCCTTCGTTGCGGCCTACCTGCTGGGCATGGGCGTGTTCGTGCTGAGCAAGGCCTGGCGCCAGCACCGGCCCAAGCCGGGCCGGCCGCGCCAAGTGGCCAAGCTGGGGCTGGTCGGCGGTTTCGTCGATGCCGCCGGCGGTGGTGGCTGGGGACCGGTGGTGACGACCACCCTGGTGGGCACCGGCCACGACCCTCGCACCACCATCGGCTCGGTCAACCTGGCCGAGTTTTTTCTCACCTTCGTCGCCGCCGGCGTGTTCAGCCTGCTCGTCAACGAGACCCCGTGGGCCACCGTAGCCGGTCTCGTGCTGGGCGGCCTGTTCGCCGCGCCCCTTGCCGCGCTGATGACGCGCCGCCTGCCCACCCGGACGCTGCTGGTGCTGGTGGGCTTGGTCATCGTCGCCATCAGCGCATTCAACCTGTGGCGCGCCCTCGCCTGACGCCCTCCGAAAGCCCTCTGCTGCATGTACACGTACACCGATTTCGACCGTCACTTCGTGCGCGCCCGCGCCGCCCAGTACCGCGACCAGCTGCAGCGCAACCTGGCCGGCGAGCTGGCCGATGAAGAGTTCCGTCCCCTGCGACTGCAGAACGGCTGGTACGTGCAGCGCCACGCGCCCATGCTGCGCGTGGCCGTGCCCTACGGCGAACTGAGCAGCCGCCAGCTGCGCCAGCTGGCCAGGATCGCGCGTGAACACGACCTGCAGCAAGTCATGGACGAAAGGGGCCAGGCCACCCAGCGCGGTGGCTTCGGGCACTTCACCACGCGCCAGAACCTGCAGTTCAACTGGATACCGCTGGCCCGCAGCGCCGACGTGATGGACCTGCTGGCCGAAGTCGACATGCACGGCATCCAGACCAGCGGCAACTGCATCCGCAACATCACCACCGACGCGCTGGCCGGCATCGCGCCCGACGAGGATGTCGACCCGCGCCCCTACTGCGAGATCCTGCGTCAGTGGAGCACCTTGCACCCGGAGTTCGCCTTCCTGCCGCGCAAGTTCAAGATCGCCGTCAGCGGTGCCCGCGAGGACCGCGCCGCCACTGCCTGGCACGACATCGGGCTGAAGCTGCACCGCAGCGCCGCCGGCGAGGTGGGCTTCCGCGTCGCGGTGGGTGGCGGCATGGGCCGCACGCCGGTCATCGCCACCGAGTTCGCGGCCTTCGTGCCCTGGCAGCAGATCCTCGTCTACATCGAGGCCGTGGTGCGCGCCTACAACCTTTTCGGCCGCCGCGACAACCTGTACAAGGCGCGCATCAAGATCCTGGTCAAGGCCGAGGGGCAGGCCTTTGTCGACGCCGTGCAGCGTGAATTCGAGGCCTTGCTGGCCGACCCGGGCACACCGCTGATCCCGCAGGCCGAGCTTGAACGTGTCGCCGCCAGTTTCACGGCGCCGGTGGCCACGGGCGGCGGCGCGCCGGCCACACCGGCCACCGACCCCCTGCCCGCCTACAGCCGCTGGCTGCAGCGCAACGTGCACGCGCACAAGCTGGCGGGCTACCGCGCGGTGACGCTGTCGCTCAAGCGTGCCGGCCTGCCGCCGGGCGACGTCACCGCCGACCAGATGGAGGCTGCGGCCGAACTCGCCGAGCGCTACAGCCACGGCGAACTGCGTGTCAGCCACGAACAGAACCTGCTGTTGCCCTGGGTGCACGAGACCAACCTGCGTGCGCTGTGGCTCGCCGCCCGCGAGCACGGTTTTGCCAGCGCCAACATCGGCCTGCTGACCGACATGATCGCCTGCCCCGGTGGCGACCTCTGCGCGCTGGCCAATGCGCGCAGCATCCCCATCGCCGCGGCACTGACGGAACGTTTTGCCGACCTCGACGAACTGCACGACATCGGCGACATCAGGCTGCACATCAGCGGCTGCATCAACAGCTGCGGCCACCACCACAGCGGGCACATCGGCATCCTCGGCGTCGACAAGGACGGCCTGGAGTGGTACCAGGTCAGTGTGGCTGGCGCCGACGGCAGCACGCTCAGCGGGCGTGCGGTGCCGGGCAAGGTCATCGGCCCGTCGTTTGCGGCCGACGAGGTGCCCGACGTGATCGAGGCCGTGGTCGGCACCTACCTGCGCGAACGCCACGCCGGCGAGCACTTCGTCGACACCGCGCGGCGGCTCGGCACCCTGCCCTTCCGCCACGCGGCCGACGCCGTGCGCCGCGCCACCGCCGCAGCCTGAACCCGGAGCCGCCATGACGATGCACTTCATAGACCCTGCAGCGGCGCTGCCGGCCGGCGCGCTGGCGCTGGACAACACCACCGACGTGCTGGCGCGCGCCGACGAGATCCACCGCCAGGCGACGGTGCTGCTGCACTTCCCGAAGTGGACCGACGGCCGCGCCTATTCGCAGGCCGTGCTGCTGCGCGGCCGGCTGCGCTATGCCGGCGAAATCATCGCCACCGGCGAGGTGCTGGCCGACATGCTGCCGCTGCTGCGCCGCTGCGGTTTCGACGCCGTGCAGATGCGCGCCGACCAGAGGCTCGAAGCGGCGCAGCGCGCCCTGGGCTACTTCGACAGCCACTACCAGACCGTGCCGCCCGAACGTGGCGCCGGCGCACGCGCATGAGCCGCAACGCCATCACGCTGCATGCACGCTGCAGCCCCGGCTACGGCCAGCGGCGGGCCCACGCGCTGCAACTGCTGCAGCAGGCCGCCGAGCGCCACAGCGGCCGCATCGTCTTCACCACCAGCCTGGGTGCGGAGGACATGGTGATCACCGACCTGATCGCCAGCCACGGCCTGCCCATCGCGCTGGCCACGCTGCAGACCGGGCAGTTGCACGCCGAGACGCTGGCGCTGCTGGCGCGTGTGGAAGCGCACTACGGCGTGGCCATCGAGCGCTGGGCGCCCGAAGCCGCGCACGTGCTGCGCTTCGAGGCGCAGCACGGCGAACTGCCGATGCGCCGCAGCGTCGAACTGCGCCAGGCCTGCTGCGCCCTGCGCAAGCTGGAACCGCTGTCGCGTGCGCTGGCCGGGCGCAGCGCCTGGGTCACCGGGCTGCGCCGCGAGCAGTCCGAGGCCCGCGCCGAAGTGCCCTTCAGCAGCCTCGACGAGCACGGGCGCGAAAAGTTCAGCCCCCTGGCCGACTGGAGCCAGGCCGACGTCTGGCACACCATCGCCAGCCACGACGTGCCCTACAACGAACTGCACGACCGCTTTTTCCCCAGCATCGGCTGCGCGCCGTGCACGCGCGCGGTGACGCCGGGCGAGGACGTCCGCGCCGGGCGCTGGTGGTGGGAACAGGCATCCGCCAAGGAGTGCGGCCTGCACACCAGCGCCATCGACATCGCAGCCAAGGAAGCCGCATGAACGCCCCTGTCAGCCTCGAGCATCTGCTGCCCGGCCTGGACCACCAGCACCTCGACGGGCTGGAGGAAGAGGCCATCTTCATCCTGCGCGAGGTGGCGGCCAGCTTCGAACGGCCCGCGCTGCTGTTTTCGGGCGGCAAGGACAGCTGCGTCGTGCTGCGCCTGGCCGAGAAGGCGTTCAAGCAACGCACGTCATCCACCAGCCCGGGACATGACTTCACCGGCCGCCTGCCCTTCCCGCTGCTGCACGTCGACACCGGGCACAACTTTCCCGAGGTGATCGAGTTCCGCGACCGGCGCGTGGCCGAGATGGGTGAGCGACTCGTCGTCGGCAGCGTCGAAGACAGCATCCGGCGCGGCAGCGTGCGCCTGGCGCACGAAGGCGAAAGCCGCAACGGCCACCAGACCGTGGCGCTGCTGGAAGCCATCGAGGAACACCGCTACGACTGCCTGATCGGCGGCGCGCGGCGCGACGAGGAGAAGGCGCGCGCCAAGGAGCGCATCTTCAGCCACCGCGACAGCTTCGGCCAGTGGCAGCCCAAGGCGCAGCGGCCGGAACTGTGGACGCTGTTCAACACGCGCATCCAGCCTGGCGAGCACTTCCGCGCCTTCCCGATCAGCAACTGGACCGAGCTCGACGTCTGGCTCTACCTGGCGCGCGAACACATCCCGCTGCCCGGGCTGTACTACCGCCACGAACGCGAGGTCGTGCGCCGCAAGGGCCTGCTGGTGCCAGTGACGCCGGTGACCCCACCCGCCGCCGGCGAAGCGGTGGAAACACTGGCGGTGCGCTTCCGCACCGTGGGCGACATGACCTGCACCTGCCCGGTGGAAAGCGACGCCGCGACGGCCGCCGAGATCGTGGCCGAGACCCTGACCGTCACGGTCAGCGAACGCGGCGCCACACGCATGGACGACCGCAGCAGCGACGCTTCGATGGAGCGGCGCAAGAAGGAAGGCTACTTCTGATGTCCGCCCTGCCCCACACCCCGGCCCACGCCGCCACCCCGCCGCACAAGGCGCTGCGCTTCCTGACCGCCGGCAGTGTCGACGACGGCAAGAGCACGCTCATCGGCCGCCTGCTCTTCGACAGCCGCGCCATCCTGGCCGACCAGCTGGACCACCTGCACGCACGCGCCGCCGGCAAGGCCATCGACCTGAGCCTGCTCACCGACGGCCTGGAAGCCGAGCGTGAACAGGGCATCACCATCGACGTGGCCTACCGCTACTTCGCCACGCCGGCGCGCAAGTTCATCATCGCCGACGCCCCGGGTCACGAGCAGTACACGCGCAACATGGTCACCGCCGCCGCAGGCAGCGACGCCGCCGTGGTGCTGGTCGACATCACCAAGCTCGACCTCGGCGCCCGCCCGGTGCCACTGCTGGCGCAGACGCGCCGCCACAGCCTGCTGGCGCAATTGCTGCGTGTGCCTAGCATCGTGTTCGCGGTCAACAAGCTCGACGCCGTGGCCGAGCCCGGCCCGGCCTTCGCGGCGGTGTCGCAGGCCTTGCGGACCTTTGCCGACGAGGCCGGCATCGCCGTTGCCGGCATCGTGCCGGTGTCGGCGCTGCGCGGCGACAACGTCACCACACCGCTGGACGTGTCCTGGTACCGCGGCCCCACGCTGCTGCAACTGCTGGAAGGCCTGCCCGTGACCGAAGACGCGGCAGCCGGCCCGCTGAGCCTGCCGGTGCAGTACGTGGCCCGTGAAGGCGCGGGCACCGGTGAACAACCGCGTGTGCTGTGGGGCCGCATCGCCCAGGGCAGCCTGCAGCTGGGCGACGAGGTGCAGGTCTTCCCCAGCGGCGAACGTGCCACCGTGGCCGGGCTGCGGCGCGCGGGCAGCACGGTGCAGGCGGCCGGCGTCGGCCAGTCGGCGGGCGTGGTGCTGGACCGCCAGCTCGACGTCTCGCGCGGCGACTGGCTGGCCGCGCCGGGCACGCTGCAGCCGACGCGCCGCTTTGCCGCCACGCTGGCCTGGCTGGACACCGAAACCGCCACGCCCGGCCGCAAGTACCTGCTGCGCCACGGCAACCGCTGGGTGCAGGCGCGGCTGGTGGCGATCACCAGCTGCCTGGACATCCACACGCTGCAGCCCGACGCCGCGCACGCGCTGGCCGTCAACCAGATCGGCGAGGTGGTGTTCGAATTGCAGCAGCCGCTGCCGCTGGCGGCTTATGCCGACAACCGCGTCGCCGGCGCGCTGATCGTCGTCGACCCCGCCAGCCACCGCACCAGCGGCGCGCTGCTGGTGCGCCGGGCGCTGCTGGCATGACCGCCGGTCGCGTGGTCTTCATCGGTGCCGGCCCGGGCAGCGCCGACCTCATCACCGTGCGCGGCGCACGCCGTCTGGCCGAGGCCGATGTGGTGCTGTTCGACGCCCTGACCGACTCCGCGCTGCGCGAGTTGGCGCCGCGGGCGCTGTGGGTGGACGTCGGCAAGCGTGGCTTCTGCGACAGCACCGGCCAGGCCCGGATCGACGCACTGCTGGTGCATTACGCGGGCCGCTACGCCAGGGTCGTGCGCCTGAAAGGCGGCGACGCCAGCGTCTTCGGCCGGCTCGAGGAGGAGCTGCAGGCCCTGGCCGCCGCCGGCATCGAGTGCGAAGTGGTGCCCGGGGTCACCGCAGCCATCGCCGCCGCCGCCCACACGCAGCGCCCGCTGACGCGCCGCGGCGTGGGGCGCAGCGTCAGCCTGACGACGGCGATGACGCAGCAGGGCCGGCTGCAGGCCGGCCGCCACGCCGACACCGAGGTCTTCTACATGGCCGGCCGCCAGCTGGGCGCGCTGGGCCGCGCGCTGCGGCAGGCGGGCTGGCCCGAGCACACCCCGGTGTGCGTGGTGTCGCGCGCGGGCTGGCCCGACGCGGTGGCCAGCGATCACGTCCTGCACGAACTGGCCGCAGCGACCGTGTTGCACGCAGGCCGGCCGACGGTGGTGACGGTCGGTGCGGGCGCCCGTGCGCTGCTGCGGCCATCTGCCCGTCCCGGGCTTGAGGCCGCGCAAGCCGGAAAAGTCGTCACCGCGCCTTAAAATGCGGTTTGGTGCGGGCTGCGGCATGCCCCCGCTGCCCCGTCAAACTCCACCGAGCCCGTAAATGACCCACGTAGTTCTCGAATCGTGCATTCGCTGCAAGTACACCGACTGTGTTGATGTCTGCCCCGTCGACTGCTTCCGCGAGGGCCCGAACATGCTCGTCATCGACCCCGACGAGTGCATCGACTGCGCGGTGTGCATCCCCGAGTGCCCGGTCAACGCCATCCTGCCAGAGGAAGACGTGCCCACCGACCAGCTGGCCTTCATCAAGCTGAATGCCGAGCTTTCGCCGAAGTGGCCCAGCATCACCAAGCGCAAGGCGCCGCCGCCCGACGCCGACGAGTGGAAAGACCGCAAGGACAAGCTCGACAAGCTGGTCCGCTGAAGCGCGCGGCCATGGACCAGCGCGCCCGGGCAACGGCCCACGCCACGCCGCCGCCCGCCGACACGGCCGGCGCCATCGAGACCGACGCCGTCATCGTCGGCGCGGGCCCGGTGGGCCTGTTCCAGGTCTTCGAACTGGGGCTGCTCGAGATCAAGTGCCACATCATCGACTCGCTGGCCTATCCCGGCGGCCAATGTGTCGAGCTCTACCCCGACAAGCCCATCTACGACATCCCGGCCGTGCCCGTGTGCACCGGCCAGGAACTCACGAACAACCTGCTGCGCCAGATCGAGCCCTTCGGCGCCACCTTCCACCTCGGCCACGAAGTCACCGTGGTGCAGAAGCAGCCCGACGGCCGCTTTTTCGTCGAGACGCACAGGGGCACACGCTTCCTCACGAAGACGCTGTTCATCGCTGGCGGCGTGGGTTCGTTCCAGCCACGCACGCTGAAGGTCGACGGGCTCGAGCGTTTCAACGACACGCAGGTGTTCTACCGCGTGCGCGACCCGGCGCAGTTCGCGGGCAAGCACCTCGTCATCGTCGGCGGTGGTGATTCAGCGCTGGACTGGGCGCTGAACTTCGCCCAGCCCGGGCCGCACCAGGCCGCAAGCGTGATCCTGGCGCACCGGCGCGACGGCTTCCGCGCCGCCCCCGCCAACGCGGCCAAGATGCGCGCGATGTGCGAGGCCTTCGAGATGCAGTTCGTGGTCGGCCAGGTCACCGGTTTCGAAGAAGCCGACGGCCGGCTGCAGCGGCTGAAGTTCACCGGCGGCGACGGCGTGACGCGGGTGCTGCCGCTGGACATGCTGCTGGTCTTCTTCGGCCTCAGCCCCAAGCTCGGGCCTATCGCCCATTGGGGCCTGGGCATCGACCGCAAGCAGCTGGTGGTGGACACCGAGAAGTTCGAGACCAACATCCCCGGCATCTTCGCGGTGGGCGACATCAACATCTACCCCGGCAAAAAGAAGCTGATCCTCTCCGGCTTCCACGAAGCGGCACTGGCGGCCTTCGGCGCGGCACCCTACGTGTTCCCGGACAAGCGCATCCTGCTGCAGTACACCACCACCAGCCCCAAGCTGCACAAGGTGCTGGGCGTGGCGTCGCCGGTCTTCGACTGAAGCACCGCATCTGCAACCCACAGCCCGCCATGTGCGGGCTGTGTCGTTTCCGGGGTCGCCAGCGCGGTTTCGCAGCGGCGCCATAATGCGCCCGTTGTCGGTTCCACACGGGCCGGCATCACTTCGCTAGGGGTGTTGGCATCGCAGACACGGTGCCGACTGAGACAGTCCCTTTGAACCTGATTGAGGTAATCCTCGCGCAGGGAAGCAGCCTGAATCGGCGCACGTGTTCTGCGTGCGCGGCCTCCAGAGTTTGCCCACCTGCCATCGCACAGGCATCACGATGGCATTCCGACTTGCACTTCCCTTCCTTGCCCTCCGGCCGCTGCGCCGCCGCGGCCTTCTGGCGCCTGCAACCCTGCTGGTGATGGCCGGCCCGCTGCTCGCGCAGACACCGCCGCCGCAGGTGATCACCGTCACCGGCTACAGCGCTGCCAACAGCGCCACCGTGGCCGGCTTCGGCGACCTGCCGCTGTCGCGCACGCCGCTGTCGGCCAGCGTCATCCGCACCACGCAGTTGCAGGATGCCGGCATCGGCAGCCTGGCCGACATCACGCGCCTGGACGCCGGCATCACCGACGCCTACAACCCGCCCGGCTACTGGAGCCAGCTGGCCGTGCGCGGCTACACGCTGGACAACCGCTTCAACTACCGCCGCGACGGCCTGCCCATCAACGCCGAGACCGTCATCGGCCAGGCCAACAAGCAGGCGCTGGAGATCATCAAGGGCACCAGCGGCCTGCAGGCCGGCACCAGCGCCCCGGGCGGGCTCGTCAACCTGGTCGTGAAGCGGCCGCAGCGCGACGTGCGCAACCTGCACCTGGGCTGGGAGGCCGACGGCAGCGTGGCCGCGGCGCTGGACATCGGCGACCGCAGCGACAGCGGCCTGCGCGGCGGCTGGCGCATCAACGCCAGCGCGGAACGCCTGGACCCACCGATGCGCAATGCACGCGGCAGCCGCCACCTGCTGGCCGGCGCCTTCGAACTGCAGCCCGCGCAAGGCAGCCTGCTCGAAGCCGAGTTCGAGATCAGCCGCCAGAGCCAGCGCAGCACACCCGGCTTCAGCCTGCTGGGCAGCCGCCTGCCCGATGCCTCCGCCATCGACCCGCGCACCAACCTCAACAACCAAGGCTGGAGCCTGCCGGTGGTGATGGCGGGCCAGACCGCTTCGCTGCGCTACACGCAGTCGCTGGCTGACGGCATCGACTTCATCGCTCACGCAATGAGCCAGCGGCTGCGCACCGACGACCGCATCGCCTTCCCCTATGGCTGCAGCAGCGAGAACAACTACGACCGCTACTGCAGCGACGGCAGCTTCGACTTCTACGACTTCCGCAGCGAAGGTGAACGCCGGCACAGCGGCGCGCTGGACCTGTCGCTGCAAGGCCAGGCCAGGCTGGCCGGACTGAGCCACCGATTCAACATCGGCGTACTGGCCACCCGCTACACGGCGCGCTACCAGCGCCAGGCCTACAACTACGTCGGCAGCGGCAGCATCGATGGCCTGGGCGTGGTGCCCGCCGATCCGTCGCTCACCGACGAGAACACGAACCGTGACGAGCGCAGCACCGAACTGCACCTGCAGGACATGGTCGACTTCGGCCACGGGCTGCGCCTGTGGGCCGGCTTGCGCCAGACCCGGCTGCAGCGCGACAGCGTGCGCACCGACGGTTCACGCGCCACGGCCTACGTGCAAGGTTTCACGACCCCGTGGCTGGCCTTGAGCCAAGCCGTCGGCGAAGCGGGAACCGTCTACGCCAGCTGGGGCCGCGGCGTGGAAAGCGAAGTCATCCCCAATCGCGCACGCTACGTCGACGCCGGGCAGGCGCTGCCGGCGCTGAAGAGCCGGCAGACCGAGCTGGGCTACAAACACGCCAGCCGCAGCCTGGACTGGCGCGTGGCGGCTTTCGATATCCAGCGTCCCGAATGGCGCGACATCGGCAGCTGCAGCGCCGACGACAGCTGCCTGCGCCGCGCCGACGGCACGGCGCGCCACCGTGGCGTGGAGGCCGAGGTCGAGTGGCGTGGCAGCGCGCTGAGCCTGCGTGGCAGTGTGCTGGCACTGCACGCGCGCCGCGAGGGGTCGGCGGACGCCGGGCTGAACGGCAAGCGGCCCACCAACGTGCCGGCCAGCAGCGTGAAGTTGCAGGGTGCCTACAACCTGACCGGCGTGCCGGGCCTGGCCGTGCTGGCCTTCGTCACGCACGAAGGTGAACGCATGGTGCTGCCCGACAACGGCGTGGCCACGCCCGGCTGGACCCGTGTCGACGTGGCCGCGCGCTACACCCAGCACCTGGGCGGCAACCGGCGTGCGGTCTGGCGCGCCGGCATCGACAACCTGGCCGACCAGCGCGCCTGGAAGGAAGCCCCCTTCCAGTACGGCCACGCCTACCTCTACCCGCTTGCACCGCGCGCGCTGCACGCCTCATTGGGGCTGGACTTCTGATGACGAAGGCAGCCGGAGGCCAGGTCGAGGCCGACATGTTTCCGGCTATACTGTGAGGCTGTATTCCCCGATAGCTCAGTTGGTAGAGCGCCGGACTGTTAATCCGTAGGTCCCTGGTTCGAGCCCAGGTCGGGGAGCCATAAAAATCAAGGGGTTACGTGCGAACGTAGCCCCTTTTTCTTTGGCGCTAGGCTGAGATATCAGACAGTTGTCTGATATCGGTGCTCGGCGGCATGCGCTCACGTGCCCCCTACGTATGCATCTGATCGCATCGTCCTGCCTTGCCACTGCGGCACGCTTGCGTCCCGTGCCAGATCGGGCTCGTGCCACACACACGCATTGACAGCAACAGGCTACACGAGTCGGACCGGTTGGGAATCGCCTACGTGCGGCATCGGATCGTCACGCGGGGTCCGGCCGAATACGCTGGTCGCACTTGGTCGGGCACGGTAAGCGCTGTAGCGTTGCACGACCACAAGCTCGGCAGCGCCAAGAAGCGTCGTCTCGCGGCCTGCAGCCGCCGGTACACGCGGTCGAGGTTAGTCGGTTTGTGCCGAGGTTGCATTGGATTGGCTCGACGCCTCTACGTGCTTACCAAGGCTTTGACAGCTTGTCCAAGATGTCTCGGCGCGCGAGAACGCGCGAGCACAACTCCCAGCGATCTTTGTCAGGATCTATGGTCTCGTGATACCGAACCTCGAACGCGTTCTGCGCTTGATTGCGCAAGTGGATGTACTCGTCCATGCGTTGTTCGAGCTCTTCCACGCTCTCGATCCACTCGTCCTCGATCGTGTCAGGTAGGCTTCCGAAGATGTCGTAGCGATCCTTCATCCGACGCGAGATCACAGCGTAAACCTGTTCGTCCTGGGTGTGGTGGTAGACGAGGTTCAGCATATCTACGCTCTCACGGACCTGTCCGAAGCGCTTGATGCGCCCCAGGCGCTGTTCCAGTCTTGACGGGTTCCACGGGAGATCAACGTTTATCAGCGTGCCTAGCGTTTGAAGATTGAGCCCTTCGCACGCCGCGTCCGTCGCGATCAGCAGACGAATCTCGTGCCGCTTGACTGCTGCCTTGATGTCTTCACGCTCCACCGATGCAAAGTCTCCGCCCCGATAGATGCCGCTCTTGCCCGCGCCGGCGTAGATGGCAACAGGCTCTCCGGGCAAAGCGGCAGCCAGCTCTGCGGCCAATGTACGCACTGTGTCGTAGTACTGGCTGAACACGATGCACCCGTGCTGAAGCCATGTCTTACCGTCGGTGCGGTGCTCTGTCAGGAAATACCTGACCGCGTTTGTCTTTGGGTCTCGAGCCTCGGCCCGCGACAGCTCCTGCACGATGGTTCGCAGGTAGTCGGTCTCCACGTCCGTCAGTTCGCCCACCGCTGCAGCGACAACCGCTGGCTGCTCTTCTTCCTCAAGTGCTTCCCTGCGCAGCAGCTTCTCCGCCGTCGACCGCCCCGAGGCGAAGCTGGAGCAGATGCGCTGCAAGAGCAAGGTCTTCATGAATCCTGCGGCCTTGTTGCCGTGGCTTTTGAGTGATGCAGTGAAGTCCTCAGCAGCTCGGTAGGCCAGATCGAATGGCAAATTGGTCAGCAGCCCCAGGCCTTCGAAACCCACGCCGGCATACGCTCCGGCCTGCGCGCCGGGCTCTGGATGCACAGACACGCCTACCCGTTGCAGCAGGCCCGCGTCTTCCAACGTGACTCGCCGTCGCAGCACGGTGTGCCGGACGATGGGGTTGTGCTCGCGGAGAAAGCCAGGCGCCAGCGCTTGCGACATCGCCTGCTGCTCCAAAAACCCGAGCGAACCGAAGCCACGATCGGTGAAGAACGCTTGGTCATGCAAACCAAGCTGCAGGCGCAGCGTCGCGAACAAGGCATCCTCGCTCGCCGGGGGCAATGGGTTGCGCAACCACTCCCAAGCATCGCGGTCTTCGACGGGCGTTTCGGTGCCCTTGACGATGGGCAGTGAACGCTGCCAATCGGTCCAGCGCGAGAAGGGCTCCCGCCCAAGCACGAAGTCAGCGCTTGTTGCCAGGATCCGGAGTAGGTCCCAAAGCTCTCTCACCTCTGTTTGAATCGGTGTCGCCGTGCCCAGCAGTACGTTCCTCGCCCTCGAGCCGATGCGCAGCATGAAGTCCAGCAGATTGTTCGGCTCGTCCTTCTGTTTGCCCAGACCGCCGCGACGCCTCGCCTTGTGCGCTTCGTCCAGAATGACTGTGCCAAACTTGCGCTTCAGCAGATACTGGCGTTCGTCGGAGTCGTGAAAGATGAGACCCGTCGACACAATCGCGATCTGGGCCGGGCAATTGGCCACGTCTTCGGGTCCGCGCGTACGAATCTCGTTGCCATGATGGTTGAGCCACACCTTCTTCGTGGAGGACCAGACCGCACTCGGGATACCGAGCTTGTCGATCAACTCGACCTGCCACTGCACCGTCAGTGTTGAAGGACACAGGATCAAGACTGGACCATCGTCCAAAAGCGCCGAGACCATTGCACTGGCGGCCAGCGATAGCGTCTTGCCCACACCCACTTCGTCGGCCAGGAGCAGCCGGGCCCGCCCATACGTCTCGCGATGCTGCAGGAACATGGTGACGAATGAGCGCTGCCAGGGCTGCAATTGCTCACCGCCTCGGTAAATCGGGCTTTCAGCCAGGGCTGCCGCGGGCACGTCCTGCGGCTTCGTCTCGGCGAAGCGGATCTCCACACGGTCCGCGATGCGCTTGACCTCCTCGATGATGGCTTCGGGTAGAGGATAGGCATCGTTCCACAGCGCCGCGAACTCCTCTTCTACCCAGGCCACGCCTTCGGGCGAAGTGTCCTCCCACAGGATTTCGTAGTTCTTCGCGAAGGCACTGCGCGTCTCGTTGATCGAGCCCAAAAAACAGGTCTTCGCACCGTCAGCGCCTTCGATCACGCCTGCCTTCCCATGCACGAACACCCGGTCCTTTGGTACGACGCGAATCTCAACTCGACCACTGGCGAGCAACGCATAGAGCTTGCGGTAGCGATCACGGTGTAGGAGCGCCTCCACCTCGGCAGGCGCCGCGTTCCAGCGTTCCTTCAACGCCGTTTCGCGGGCGTGCTTGGAGATCAGTACGTCGGCAGCATCGAGTTCGCTGTTGCAGACCACCTGGACCTTAGGGATCGAGGCGATCTCCTCACCCACCAACTCGAAAATAGAACTGCGGAAGTAGCCAGCTATTCGTCGGTAGGACTTGGCACCCGCCAGCTTCTGCCCGAGAAACGCGTGATCCAGCCGCTCACGGCGGGACGAAAAGCGGTGGATCTCGGTCATATCACCCGAGCCTCTGGTTCTTCACCAACTCGCGCAGGACACGAGCGCCGCTTGCCTCGTCTGGACGCAACGCGTCCAAACGCTTAGCCAAGTACTCGGCCAACTCCGCGACCAATTCGCGCTGTGTCATATCGCTGTAGTAATTGGGCACGTTGAGCGTTAAGTGGGCGAGTACATCGGCGCCATCTACCTCCCTCTGCAACTCCATCACCGCATAGAGCGCAGCTCGCAGTGTCGACTGGTAGAGCTCCGATCCCTCACCCATCTCAGTTCGGCCGAACTCGATCGCGCCCTTGAGCCTAGCCTCGTTGGCTTTGTGGCTTGCGAGTAGCGCCTTAAATTCGCGGACTTTGAACGCTTTGGCAAAGTTCTGATAGTTGTCGAGGGTCTTCGCGCCTCTCGCTTCCATGTCAATCATCTTGAGGTAAAAGCGCTCGACCCCAGTCAACCTATCCCACAAGGCTTTCTCAATGCCTTGGGGGACCAAGCACTGATTCGCTGTGTCCACCGCAAAAGCAATCAATCCATCGACAAATGTGGTCTCGCTCCTCACTCTAGGACGAATAGCCTCCGCGGTCATGTCGCGTCCGTCAATGACCGCATACCTAGTCAAGACGCGCAGCGCAGCCGCGTATCCTGCCATCTGGATATCGGCGTCCTCAAACACGTTCTCATCCCGATAGAGTCCCTTAGCCTGCTGATTTAAGCCGGTGAGATCTGCGACCTGCTTCTCAACTTCTTCCTGAATTTCCCATGCGAGATCATCACGAGTGGTTTTGTGGGTACCAGCGCGCTTTCGAAGGACGAGGAGCACCGTCCCCTTAACGTGCCCGCCTTCTCTGAGTGCACTGTCTGTTTCGGTAACTACATACCATGCCGCGGTGACCTGCAGACCCGATGCCCAGACGATGTTGGCCATGTCTGCCCAAATCGAACCCGACTGGTGCGTAAACATGACAACCTGAATTCCGTTTGGAGGCATGCACTCGGCCATTCGCCTGTACGCCGCAACCATCCCGCGGCGAAAGTCCTCACCTTCACCCTTGACGGCAAGGACACGTCGACTGTCCCAAAGCCAATCGGAAAATTCTGCCGGCGAGCACCCTCGAAGCCAGGCAATGAAGAATTCCAGAATCTCCTCGTACTTGACCGCGTCCCCGTAAGGAGGATCGGTGACAAAAACATCCACAGACTCAGCGACTTGGTCTGCCGGCACTGCTGCCACTTGCCGAATGCAGCCTGCTGGGAGTGGAAAGCTCTTGAAATCCCTAACAACCAACTGAGTCACGTACTCGCTGCCACGTGCACCATAGTTATACAGAGAGTTCAGTGCTTGGTTTGAGAATACATTCTTCACACCAGCTCGTCCTCCACCGGACGAGTCCCACATGCTTAGTCGAGCGTTGTGCTGCACCACATTGGCAAAGGGCAGCTTTTGAAGTGCATTCGAATGCTTGTTGAGAAGCACATTTACCAGTAACTGCCGGGCGTTAAACACGTGACTCCAGTGCGTCCATCCGCGCCCACGAATCAAGCTGAGTCCTTGGTACCGCGGTGGTTCGCCAGGCTCAATTCGCATGTCGGGCATCCAACCATTCCTTTGCCACTCTATGACGTTTTCCTCGACGTATTTCTCAAGGGTCATCTCGCGGTTCAAATCGTCCTGCGTGACGGAGCGGAACTCAAAGTCGTAGCCCACGCCCTTCTTCTTCCTGCGCATCCACTGGATGCAGTACAGCCGCTCTTGGAAGATGTCGCTCGGTTGGGGCCTGAATTCGTGCTTCTCCCAAAGGCGAAGGCGATTGCCAACTGTTCCATCTGGCTTCTCAAAGTCGCCTCTGAGCGTGGAGAGCTTTGTCTTGTACGTTACGCCGTCCACCTGATGGGTCAAATGCGCTTCCGAGAACCTGTCCTCACGACCTACGGTGCCTTGAGTCGCAGCGGCTAGGCGATCGGCGCTCACGCCCTTAACGACTTCAATCCGGTACCGCTTGAACTCCGGTTCCGGAACTAGCTCTGCGATAGCTGCGTCATCGACACTTACGACCCTCGACGCCAGCAGCGGCACCGACCATCCTGTTGACGGGCACCTCACCTCCACGCAGTAGAGGTACGCTCGCCCTCGCCAGCCGTCGCCGTTTGTCTCTACGCTCAAACTATCGATTTCCTTCTGCACGGTGGCGACAAGTGCCTTCTGGCCGGCAATGAGGCTTTCGCGCTCGTCGCCTTCGGCTCCGATGAGGTGAAATGCTCCCCACGTAAGCATGCACGCAACTGGATTCAGGTCGGAGGCAAAGACGTCGCAACCAAGGCGCGCTGCTTCAAAGGGAATTTGCCCTGATCCACAAAACGTGTCGGCGAAGCGCGGACGTCGACCGAATCTCATGAGTCCGAGCTGTTCAACCAGTTCCGGAAAACTCCCCGCGCTTGTACCTAGATGCGCGTTGACTTCATCCCAGATATGGTCATGGACTGTGTCCATAACCTCTTCTGGGCGCCGTAGGTCAGCAATGCGGTCGCGATAGGGACCATGAGGCAGCAGCATTGCAGAAACTTTGCGACGGTCGCGAACAGCGACGTCGTCGCGCCAGGAAACCACAACGTTCGCTAGATTTGGATCGGACCAGTCCACCGGAGAACTGATAGGCAACTTGTCGACTGGCGAGGCTGTGAAATACTCAGCAATGCGTTCGAGCGATGCGCTTTCCAGGATCTCTCTCGGCCTAGGCTGTCGTTTTCCGCGTGCAACCATTGACAGATCATCCATGGCCATTAGCAGCTCAAAGATGTCCAAATCGCGCCCCGCATCTTGCGTCGCAGGTAGCAGACATCCGAGAATGCAAGCCTTGTTGAGGATCAATGGCTTTCGCCCCTTCCAATAGCTGCCGAGTGCTGTCAACGTCTTTCCGACATTTGCCATCTGCTCCTTGTAAGCTTCCGCGGACAACCTCTGAACGGGCAGTAAGCGCTCAATCAGCGCCGGGCTGTCCTTGAGCGAAAAGGGAACGACAGACTTCACTCTGCATCCTTGAACAATGGCAGGTGGAAAAGATCGTCTTCCACTGGACGGCGGCGGCGGCGGCCGGTGGCTGGCTTCTCTCCATCTGAAAGGGCGTGAAACAACGCCCGGCGCCAACCTCGTTGCGTGTCGTCTGGTAGGCCAGCTTCTGCTGCCGTCATCGCGAACAGCCACCAACGCTCTTCAGGACGCAGCGCCGCCCAGCGGCTGCAAATCACTGGCAGATGCTCGTCGTTGGCAGTCTCTGCGGCCCACGCCAGAACGCATAGTTCCTTGCCCAGTAGGCGATCCACGAGGTTTGTGCCCGTATGCCACCGGCCAGTTGCGGCTCTTGCCGACTTCAATCGGTCATTGAACTCGCGCTTTGCCACATCGGCGATGCCAGACCAGGAGTGACGTAACAAGACCACGCGCTCTTCGTCGCGCGGAACACCAGCCTCGTGGCCTCGATAGCCATAGTCTTCGACGATGACCACGGGCTCGGTCCGCGCAGCAGGAATTTCGACGCGGAAGACATGCGAACCAAACGATGTCGGCGCACCAAAATCAACGGTGGCAATTGCCTCAGTCATTGCTCCACGTCCACTTGTTCAAGCTCGATTCCCAGCTTGCCAGCAAAGTCCTTCAGGTCATGGCCAGAGGCGAAGTGGGCCTTTCGGAACGTCATGGTCACCGGCGTATCCGGCGCAAACTTGCCGAGCACTGTGGTCAGCAGCGCTGCGATGAAAGCGGCGTCTACGCGAACCTCGCCCACCATGACACTGGCCACCTTGTTCCCTTGACCGACGGTAAGCGACACGTTCTCGAACTCTGCCGACTTGTCGGCAGCCTGCTTCAGGCCTTCGAAGGTGGTGGCGCGTGAGTCGAGCTTTCGTCCTGTGCGCGACACTAGACGTGCGGGCTTGACCTCGTCGATCTGCAGACCCTTCTTTCCTCGCGCCGGGAATCGGAAGTCGGCTTTCGTTTCTAGTCCGTCGACGCTAGCAAACGCCCGCAAGAGAACATCGTCGTCGCTGATATCTACTGGAACGGCATAAGGTGTGCCATCACGTGGCTCCCGGCCGTCCAGCGTGTACCGAATGCTCCCTCGTGGGGACACCAGCAATTCAACAGTGCGCTTCCCACCGGATTCACCAAGGCGATTGCGCAGCGTGAGTTGGTTGGTCCAAGTCACGGGGTCACCCAGTTCATATTGCCCTGAGACATCGCATACGAGGAAGCTAACCCGCAGAGCAGTCGTGGCGTAGGGGTTGTCCTTCAGTACAGTGCTGGATTCCGACACCACGGTGTCCTCTGCAAAGTGGATGCGAGGGGCCGGACCGGCATTCACCGGATTCACGCGCAGGCGGACGCGGCCCTCGTCGCCCAGCTCCGGCTCGGCCACGATCTGCGCGCTGGTGCGCTTCTTCTTCGGCTTCTTGGTGACGTAGCCATTGCCCAGGTCTTCCCACAGACCACGGTTGCAGGCAATCGTCTTGAGGAGATCCAGCCCGCGTGGCGGCAACCAAGGCATGCCCGCCTGCTCGGTATATCGGTCGGCCGCATCTGCCCAGCGCGCATCATCCTGGTTCTCGGGCCACAGCAAGTCCTGAGCCTTGTCACGTATGGCATCGAACTCCTTCTCCACGTCCAGGAACAGCTTCAGCGGGTTGGAGGTGAGCGTCTTCTCGATTTGCTCCTCGCCGTTGAAGGGCTTGTTGGCATCGCGGGTCATGTCCAGCGGCTTGGGAGCCAACTGCGGCGGCCTGCCAGCTCGTTGGATCGGAAACAGCACCTTGTCGAACAGACTCAGCACCGTGGCATTGAAATCTTGTTCATAGGTCTGCTGCTTGCGCTCAAGGTCGTCCCGTTGCGGGTGCCCTTTGGGGATGCGGCCATCGGCCTTCTGCGCAGCGAAGAGTTGGCGCGCCGCCTTCTCCACACTACCCATGGCTGTCTTGTCGCCCGTGAGCACGCACAGGTTGTTCTTCTGGCTCAAGCCGTCGAAAAACTTCTGCACCTCATCGGGCGGGATCTTGGCGTCGGGGCTCACCACCAGCAAAACGCGGCCGCGACGCACGCGGTCGGCCACGTCCTCCAGGCGAGGAAGGGGCAGCACATCGTCATAGACGGTCTTGCGAGTGGCCTTGAACATGTCGCGCAACCGGTGACGAATCAGGTCGTCCACCTGGTTGTCCGGCGCGTCGTGCGCCAGGCTTTGCAGCAGTTTGGTCAGGTTCTCCTGCCGGTCGAAGTAGAAGCGGCCCTCTGGCGTGTGATGCAGGTACCAGGCGGCCTTCTCGAGTTCTTCGAACGCTGCCAGAAAGTCTGAGGGCTCACGCAGAGGCGAGACCAGGCACTCGACCATCTCTTCGCGTGTCAGGCCCTTCACGGCATTTACCGCTGTCGACAGGCTGGCCGTCATCAGCAGCGCGCCCACCTGGGTGGCGGCCTCCTTGCCCGTCTGCAGGTCGATTACTTGTGCATGGGCAGATTGCTGGGCATCCCACAGGTCCTTGGCAATCACGTCGCGCATGCCCGAGATCTCGGTCAACTTGTCGCGCACGTCGGCAATCGAAAGATCGAAGTGCTGCGGGCCGATCAGGAACACGTCGTTCGCGCCGCGGTTCCATACAGACTTCAGCAGCCTGGACACCAGTTCGATGAGCCCGCGCGTCTGCTTGAACTGCTCGTTCTCCTTGAACAGGGCCACGACGTTCTTGAGCCGCGGGTGAAACGGGTAGGTCGCGACGATCTCGTCTGCGATGGCCTCGGCGCCACGGTTTGCCGTCTTCGACTTGGCCGCCTCTTCGAGCTTGCGGCCAAAGGCGTCAGCGATGTCTTCGATCTCACGCTTGTCAGGTAGAGTCGAGAAGAGCCGCTTTCGCAGAATGTCGTAGATCTCGTTGGCGGCCAGATCAACCGGGGTGATGGTGCGCTCTTGCCGGCCAAGCTCCGCACGTGCGTCCTGAAGCGCCTTGTTGATCAGCTTGCCACCTGTGTCATACGCGGCCGCCAGGTCCGACGCAACGATGCAGACGTTCTTCTTCTTGCCAGCGGCGGTGAGCAAGTTGGCAAAGGCCCGGGTGGCTATGTCGGCCACGGTGCCATTGCCCACCTTCTGCGTGTCGAGGTAGTGGAAGTAGGGAGGCAGTTCGTCAAGCAGGATTAGGACGGGCTCATCGCCCTCAAAGAGCTTCAGCCAGTCCTTCTCATCGGGGGCCTTGGGCCCTCCGGTCCAGAAGCCCCGGAACTGCTCGCCCTTGTCCAGCTGATTGGCGATCTCGCCCCAGAAGAAGTGGTCCGGGTTGTTTCGCCCGTTGAAGGCCGCGATCGCCGCACCTTGGAAACCGCTGGCGTGCGCCATGCCAGCGCAGTACTTGGCTCTCAAGGTAGCGTGGCGCGCCAACAAGCCGAAGCCGACCAACAAGTGCGTCTTACCACCGCCCATCGCCTGCTTCAGGTGAAAAACCGCCTGCGTCGAGGCGCCAGCAAGTCGAGCGATGCCCTCGGTGATCAAGTCCTTCATACCTTGGGTGATGAAGGTGCGCTCGAAGAAGGCCGTGCCGCTACCTTCGGCGGCGATCAGCTCGTCGAGTTGCTCAATCTGGTCGCTGAGCTTGACGGACAGGGCATTCGGCTGCAGTTGGCAGGCGTCGCGGACGGTCTTCATGCAGGGTTCTCTCCTCTGATCTTGTTCGTTGTGGGTGGGAAAGGCGCGTTATGCCGAGTCCCCATGGTTGGCTTGCCAGAATCCCTCGAAGTCGAACGAGAGCTGGCGGTGATGCTTGATCGATAGCAGGTGGACTACCTCGGGGGCCTTGTCGGCCGCGGCTGCTTCGTTAATCACGTATAGAAGCAGGTAGTCCCCAGAAAGGTACTCGCGTACGTCGGCTGCCCCGAAGCGCTTGGCCAAGTCATCTATTCGCTCGCGAGCCTCCACAGACTGTGCCGCTCGGGCGAAGAAGCGCCGACCGAGTCGCGGATGGCGTTCGAGGTTGCCGACGACGACCGATCCGAGCTCGTCCAGCAGGCTTACATAGGCCTGCGGCGCGTCACGCTCCGCCCAGTAGGCACCGATCTGGGCGAGGTTGTGCTCGAAGTTAGCCGTGAACTGCACGGTGGACTTGCGACTCGACACGGTTCAGCGAGTCTTGCCTACACTTGTCGTGCCAACCTTGGCCGCCCGCTTGAGCTCCACAAGGGCATCACGGGCATCACGGGCGCGCCCTGCCGCAACATCCGCCAGGCCACGCTCGACATCTTCAAGCAAGACGAGATGGATACGCTCGCGCTCAAGGCGGTGGTAGTAGTCCAAGCGCTCGGAATCGATCAACGCCACGTAGCTCTCACCGTTCTTGGTGATGATCTTCTCGGCGCCGGCCTTGACCTGGTCGGCCAGTTCCGAAAGGTTGGCCCGAGCCTGGGTCAAGGGCACGACATCAGCAGCGGCAATGGCCATAGGGTTCTCCGGTTGCAATAGCGCGAATTCTGTACATCTTACCAGCGCTCGACAACCATCAACCCCGCAGATCAACCAACATCGCCACGCTCTCGCGGCGTGCAGCAGACCAGGCTGCGCCGTTGTTGCTACCGTCTTCCTCGATCGGGGCGCAAGAACGGCGTCACCAGCCGAGCACCCCGTTGACCTGACTGACCTCTTGCCTAACCGCCACTCCTGCGTTCCCCACGATTCGCCCGCGTGCGGACGCGGTCGTTTCCTTGGCACCCTGCAAGGCTTGCGCGATTCAACATGCCGGATTCGCGGGACGTCAAGCTCGTTGAACCAGCCTGCTTGTGACCGCGGCTACGCCAGCGCCTTCCCCAGATCGGTGAAAACAGGCTCTATCTCCTGCAATGTCAGCGGCCACCTTTCCTTGAGGACGTTCGGCTTTAACGCGACGAGAAGATAGGCCAAGACAATCCAAGGCTGTCGGAACGTGTACTGCCGCGAATATCGATCTCGAATTCGTTCGCCAATGAATGGAAAATTCTCGAACATCGACACAAGGCGAGCGCCCAAGGTGGGGCCAAGTTCGTCCTTGAAAGCCTGCAGAACAATGGCGTTTGACTTGTCGACATGAGGCGAAACGCCGACCTCCTTCACGAAGAAACGAGTCAACTCCGAAAGGGCACTCCTCTCGGTCTCACTTGCCTGTTCTAAGTCTCTAATTACTTGCTCGAAGAAATCATCAGCCGCCTCAATAAGCGCCATGCTCTTCGCAACCGTACGTTCAACCTTCTTCGTGACCTCAGTACCCGGCTCGCGCTTGTAGATGTTGTCGTGTGTTAGCTCAGAATGAGCGTGCTGCAGCAGTGTGCGAAGTTGCACCTCCGACGGGGTTCCGGCTGGGATACGCACGCCTTCGAACTCAACATCCTCAGCCGCAGTGAGAACATAGTGTTTGGATTGATACGCGAACTCCATCGGCCGGAGGTCACGCTCTGCTTCAAAATCCTTGTCAAGGCTCCATCGCCATATCGGAGAAGCTTCGATGATGTCACTGATTCGCCGGATATCCGCTGTTAGCAAAACGACGAACCGAAGTCCAACCTTGTCTTCGATCTCTAGGTAAGGATCACGATAACGCTTGCCACGATGGAACGCCTTGCCAATGAGCGAATCCTCTTCCTTGAGGCGAGGTTCAACCGGCATTTTCAGGAAGCCACGTAAATCGACCGACTGATCCGCTGACCTCAAGCCACCCTCGATCGTGGCGCGCACAAAGTTCCCCCAGGCCCGGTAAGCGTCACGCTCAACGCGCCACCTCGCGAGGAACTCGGCCTCTGTCATTCCTGCCCCGTGATGTCGGCTTTCACCGTCAATTGCGTCCACCGAGGAGTGAGCTCATTTCCGTCTTGATCATGCTCGATGACTTGAATTTGAATCAAGTTATCAAAGCCCTCGGCTGGCGCTGTTACCTTTACCTGATTTCGAAACACGAGCCGTCGGATTCGCAGTGCGTTATTGACATCACTCAGGTCCTTATTAACTGCCTGCATCGGGAAATCTGCCGCGCTCATGTACTCGCGGTATGCGTCCTGAAGATCTCCAGTTGCCAGGTATGTCTGCCCGAACGCAGTGACGCTTACTGTGGCGG
This sequence comes from uncultured beta proteobacterium, assembly GCA_947084805.1. Lineage (GTDB taxonomy): Bacteria > Pseudomonadota > Gammaproteobacteria > Burkholderiales > Burkholderiaceae_C > Rubrivivax. The sequence goes on from CAMTUD010000035.1 coordinate 31,119, forward strand.
CCTGGTCCGCCTTCAGGTAAGTTACGAGAGCATTGTGCAAAACTGCCTTCTCCGGTTCAGCAATGTTCATCCCGCGAATGAACCCCTTGGTCAGGTCGTGAAACTGCTTTGTTTGGCGAGCACTCGATTCTGGGAATGCCGTGCCCAAGAAGCCCTCGTAGAAGTACTGCGCCGCTCCATAGCGATTCGCCAAAGTGAGCGTCTCGTCGTAAACAAATGCATCCCACCCGGCGGGCAGAGGCTGCACAGCACGAGGCGTGTTTTCGACAAAAAGACCAATCTTGTACAGTTTGGTCTGCGCTGTAAGCAAAAGGTTCTTCAGGAATTTCAACGCCAAGGCGCCCTGCTGCTCCTCTCGCGTGAATCCGCTGTGCACTTCTGCTTTGATCACCCCGACGAGACGCTTCGCCGGCGCTCCAGCCGAACCGGAGAAGACGATGACTATCCCGCCTGGAATGTTTCTTGATTTCTGTGCGACCGCCAGCGAGTCCGCGACCAAGCGGGACTGCTGTACAAATAAAAAATCGTCAGCGTCGACAAGAGACTCTGCGAGGGCGCACATACTGCCGGCCGCACCGACCTGGATAGCCATCTGGATGCATTTCGCCGGGCTGCCGATCGCGGAGACGACGCGGTTTCGAAGAGCATCGGTAGCATCTGCATCGAGGCGCTCAATGGCTGTGCCGTATCGTGGTGGAACCTGCGCCCTGTCGTCAGCTCGCTGGAAAACCTCGTGGATCATCACACGAGACAACCGAAGATTTATCAGTTCCAAGCCTTTTCTCCCCGCTTTTCGGCCAGTGTAGTGGACAGGGAGACCCCCCAGTTCTGATGCGAACACAGGCGAGGAGATCGTGCCCCGCCGCGTGGTGTAAGTCCGTGAGCCCGGGAGGGCTGGGATGCGCGGTACTCAGCGCTGCACAGCCGGCAGGCGAGTGGGTGCAGTATCGGTGAGCGCCTGCAGGCCTTCAAGCTGCATGTAGCGACGGTTCAGGCTCCATTCGTCGTTCTGCTCGAGCAGCATCGCGCCGACCAGCCGGGTGACGGCCGCGTCGTTGGGGAAGATGCCCACGACGTTGGTCCTGCGCTTGATCTCGGCATTGAGCCGCTCCAGCGGGTTGGTGCTGTGGATCTGCAGCCAGTGCGCCCTGGGGAAGTTCATGTACGAGAGCACCTCGTGCTCGGCGCCGTCCATCAGCGCGCCGAGCTTGGGCAGCTTGGCACGCAGTTGGTCTGCCACCGAGCGCCACTGCGCGTGCGCGGCCTCGGCGCTGTCCTGGGCGAAGACGGTGGCGATGGTGGCGCTGACCATGCGGCGCTGGGTCTTGTTGGCGTGCGCCAGAGCGTTGCGCATGAAGTGCACCCGGCAGCGCTGCCAGGTCGCCTTGAGCACCTTGGCCGCCGCGGCTTTGAGCCCAAGGTGAGCGTCGGAGATCACCAGCTTGACGCCGCGCAGGCCTCGGCGCATCAGGCTGCGCAGGAACTCCGTCCAGAACGTCTCGGCCTCGCTGGGGCCCACCTTCATGCCGATGACCTGGCGCTGGCCCTCGGTGTTGACCGCCACGGCCACTATCACCGCCACGCTCACGATGGAGCCGGCCTCGCGGGCCTTGACGTAGGTGGCGTCGATCCACAGGTACGGCCAGTCGCCCTCGATCGGGCGGTTCAGGAACGCGCCCACCCGCTCGTCGAGCTCGCCGCACAGGCGCGAGACCTGGCTCTTGGAGATGCCGGTCATGCCCATGGCCTTGACCAGATCGTCCACGGACCGGGTGGAAACGCCGTGCACGTAGGCCTCCTGGATGACCGCGGCCAGGGCCTTCTCGGCGGTGCGACGCGGCTCCAGGAAGCCGGGGAAGTAGCTACCCTGGCGCAGCTTGGGGATCTTCAGCGCCACTGTGCCGGTGCGCGTCTCCCAGGATCGGTCGCGAAAGCCGTTGCGGCTGTTCAGGCGCTCGGCGCTTTTCTCGTCGTAGGCCGCGCCGCACAGCGACTCCACATCCATGTCCATCAGGCGCTGGGCCATGAACTGCACCATCTGGCGCAGCATGTCCACGTCGGGGCCCTTCTCGGCCAACTCGGCCAGTGCGATAGTTGCGTCGGTCATCGTGGTTTCCTCTTCAAGGATCAAGGTTGGTATTCGCACCTCAACCCTATCCGGGATCACGATGACCACCCCTATCGGAGATGGCCGCCGCCGCGCGGCAATCCGCTTCGGGCTACGCCCTTCGCGTCTCGCCGCGCGGCGAAAGACTTACACCACTTGCCGGGACGCGGCCGGCGAGGATACGGGGGCAGTGGCTCATAGCGTGAGCCACCGTTGGTTGCCAGCTTGTCGTTGGCCGCGAGCTAGCGGCTGGCCTCAGGGCGACCGGCTGCTTGCCGATCTGGTCAAGAAGCTGATGCCGCCGTAGCTTCAGTGAGCACCGCGCGTGGCTCGTCGTCGGCATCGTTCAGTGGTCCCTGCGCGAGGCCGATAGACGCCGAAGCGTCACCCTCGCCTGCCTTGGCCGCAACCGGCGTCGAGGCTTCTGGTCGCTCGCGCTCCGCTTCATGCTTCTTCGCATCGGCCTCGTTCATCCGTCGCCGGCAACCCATGGCGAAGTTGCGCATCATCGAAGACATCGCGAGGACGATCCGCTTGAACCTCGAGCGCTGCTGCTCGACCTGTTTCTCGGTGATCACCTCCTCGATCTCGAGGGTCTGCAGCAGCGGCATCAACTGATCCAGCTTGTGGATCAGCTCGAAGTAGCGACGTCCGAGGGCTGACGTGATGCCCACTTCGACTTCAAGCGGCACCGTGTCGTAAGTCGCCACCGTCTCGATGCTGTGGTTCTTGAAGAGCAGTTCCGCGCCGTCGATGGCCTGGTTGAGTTCCTTGGTGCCCTCGTCCATCTTGTTGCGGACGGCCTGCTCTATCTGCTCGACGTACTCGTGCGGCACCTTGGTCCTGCCCAGCGCCGAGACGAAGTACAGGCTCGCCTGAAAGCTGTAGAAGCAGCGAGCGAAGATGCGCTTGCCTTCGGCGCTGGCGAGCCGCGTCTTGCGCTTCAGCGACGCTGCCTCGACACGCCGGAAGTCCGCCCTGTACTCGTCCTTGTTCAGGATGCGACGGTTCGCCTCACCCGTGTCCATCACCGCGAGTTGGATCTTGCTCATGCCGGGTCTCCCTGCGGGTGTGGGTGGTGACATGGTCCCGATCTTCCTCACCGGCATCAACCCGCGCCA
>CAMTUD010000036.1:0-44485 GCA_947084805.1 uncultured beta proteobacterium
CAGCGATCGACATCACCGTCCTTGACCACCACCTCGACCTTGACCTTGGGCAGGAAGTCGACCACGTACTCGGCGCCGCGATACAACTCGGTGTGGCCCTTCTGGCGGCCGAAACCCTTGACTTCGGTGACCGTCAACCCGGAGACGCCGACATCGCCCAGCGCTTCACGCACTTCTTCGAGCTTGAAGGGCTTGATGATGGCGGTGATCTGTTTCATAGAGTCTCCCTGAGCGATGTCGATTACAAGGATTTAAGCACGGAATTTCGACGTGATGGGGTAGCGCCAGTCGCGGCCGAATGCGCGGTGCGTGATGCGAATGCCCACCGTCGCTTGCCGGCGCTTGTATTCGTTGAACTTGATCAGGTGAGTGACACGTTCGACGTCGGCGCGCTCGAAGCCGGCGGCGACGATTTGCTCGATGCCCTGGTCTTCTTCCATGTAGCGCGCCAGGATGGCGTCGAGCACTTCGTAGGGCGGCAGGCTGTCCTGGTCGGTCTGGTCGGGCCGCAACTCGGCCGACGGCGGCCGGGTGATGATGCGTTCGGGGATCACCGGGCCGCTGCTGCCGTCGGCGCGCAGGCCAGGCTGGCGGTTGCGCCAATCGGCCAGGCGGTAGACCAGGGTCTTGGCAACGTCCTTGATGACCGCAAAACCGCCCGCCATGTCGCCGTACAGCGTGCAATAACCAGTCGCCAACTCGCTCTTGTTGCCGGTGGTGAGCACGATGGCGCCGAGCTTGTTCGACAGCGCCATCAGCAACGTGCCGCGGATCCGGGCCTGCAGGTTTTCTTCGGTGGTGTCTTCGGCGCGGCCTTCGAACTGCGGCGCCAACGCGCTGCGGAAGGCGTCGAACATCGGCTCAATGGCGATCTCGTCGTAGCGCACGCCCAGGCGCTCGGCCATGTCGCGCGCGTCGATCCACGAGATGTCGGCCGTGTAGGGCGAAGGCATCATCACCGCACGCACCTTGTCGGCGCCGAGCGCGTCGACGGCGATGGCCAGCACCAGCGCCGAGTCGATGCCGCCCGACAGGCCGATGATGGCGCCCGGAAAGCCGTTCTTGCCCAGGTAGTCGCGCACGCCGGTGACCAGCGCGGCCCAGGCCTGGGCCTCGAGCTCGGGCACTGCAGCCACTTCGCCCCGCGGCACGTGGTCGGCCCCGACGTCCAGCATCAGCAGCGCCGGCTCGAAGGCCGGCGCCCGGGCGGTGACCTGCCCGGCGGCATCGAGCGCGAATGAAGCGCCGTCGAAGACCACTTCGTCCTGGCCACCGACCAGGTGCGAGTACAGCAGCGGCAGGCCGACGGCGCGCGCACGCTCGGCCATGCGCGCTTCGCGTTCGCCGGCCTTGTCGAGGTGGAAAGGCGAGGCGTTCAGCACGCACAGCATCTGCGCGCCGGCGGCCAGCGCAGCCTGCGCCGGCTCGTCGAACCAGGCGTCCTCGCAGATCAGCAGGCCGACGCGCAACCCGTCGACCTCGAACACCAGCGGCGCCAGGCCGGCGTCGCGGCCCGAGGCGAAATAGCGCCGTTCGTCGAAGACCTGGTAGTTGGGCAGTTCCCGCTTGCAGTAGGTGCCCAGGATGCGCCCCCCACTCAGCACCGAGGCCGCATTGAAGCGCTGCTGCACGGCCAGCGACTTCGACCTAACATCGCCGCGGCTGCCGAACTGGTGCGGGTGGCCCACCACCAGGTGCAGGCCGGGGCAGTCGGCCAGTTCGGCCGCCAGCGTGGCCAGCGTGTCGGCACAGGCCTGCATGAAGGCCGGTCGCAGCAGCAGGTCCTCGGGCGGGTAGCCGGCCAGCGCCAGTTCCGGCGCCAGCACCAGCAGGGCGCCCTGGCGGTAGGCATCTCTAGCGGCGGCGGCCAGCAGGCGGGCGTTGCCGGCGAGGTCGCCGACAGTGGCGTTGATCTGCGCCAGTGCTGCTTTCACCTTGTCATTTCCACGTCGTCGGGCCTTGAATGTCGCAGGACAGCAGCATCGAAAAAGATTATGTCATCCGGGTCCACGGCGAGCCCGCCACGCTGGATGCCGACGCCTGGGACGGGCTGCTCGCGGCGCAGGCGGCGCCCACGCCCTTCATGCAGTTCAACTACCTTGCTGCGCTGCATGAATCTGGCAGCGCGGTGCCCGAGACGGGCTGGGCGCCCCAGTTCATCACGCTGCACGCCGATGGTGAACTGGTGGCGGCAACCGCGCTCTACCTGAAGAGCCACTCCTACGGCGAGTACGTCTTCGACTGGGCCTGGGCAGACGCCTACCGCCGCCACGGCCTGCGCTACTACCCCAAGCTGCTGGGCGCCGTGCCTTTCACGCCCGTGCCCGGTTCGCGGCTGTTGGCGCGCAGTGCGCTGTGGCGCACGCGCCTGGTGGACGCCATCGGCCGCTACGCCCGCGAGGCCAAGCTCTCGTCGGCGCACGTGCTGTTCGGCGACGACGCCGACCAGGCCACCTTCGCGGCGGCCGGCTGGATGCTGCGCCAGGGCGTGCAGTTCCACTGGACGCAGGACGCCGAGAGCCCGATGGCCGACCTTCCCGCCCTGCTGGCACGGCTGCAGCGCGACAAGCGCAAGAAGATCCAGCAGGAGCGCCGCCGTGTGCAGGAACAGGGCATCGCCTTCACCACCCACGAAGGCGCGGCCATCGACGACACGTTGTGGGACTTTTTCTACCGCTGCTACACGCTCACCTACGAAGCGCACCACAGCACCCCCTACCTCACGCGCGACTTCTTCGCACGCATGGCGCGCACGATGCCGCAGCACTGGGTGATGTTCGTGGCGCACCGCGAAGGCGTGCCGATCGCGGCTTCACTGATCGCCGTCGATGCACGCTCGCGTGTTGCCTGGGGCCGTTACTGGGGCTGCGTCGAGCCCGTGCCCTGCCTGCACTTCGAGGCCTGCTACTACCAGCCGCTGGCCTGGTGCCTGGCCAACGGTTACCAGCGCTTCGAAGGCGGCGCGCAGGGTGAGCACAAGATGGCGCGCGGCCTGCTGCCGGTGGCCACCGGCTCGGCGCACTGGCTGCGCGACGAACGTTTCGCCGCTGCGGTGTCGGACTTCCTGGCCAGCGAGGGCCAGGGCGTCGAGAACTACGTCGACGAGCTGCGCGAACGCAACCCGTTCAAGGCAGGCTGATCAGCCCTTGTGCGACTTGGCCCAGTTCGCCATGCCCTGCACGACCTCGGCACGCGCAGCGTCCGGCCCTTCCCAGCCGATGACCTTCACCCACTTGCCGACCTCGAGATCCTTGTAGTGCTCGAAGAAGTGCTGGATGGTCTTGAGCCGCAGCGGGTTCAGGTCTTCCGGCTTCTTCCACTCCGAGTACAGCGACAGGATCTTCGGAATCGGCACGGCGATCAGCTTGTTGTCGCCGCCGGCCTCGTCGTCCATGCGCAACATGCCGATGGGGCGGCAGGTGACGACCACGCCCGGGATCAGCGGCACCGGCGTGATGACGAGCACGTCGACCGGGTCGCCATCGTCGGCCAGGGTGTCGGGGATGTAGCCGTAGTTGCACGGGTAGTGCATCGACGTGCTCATGAAGCGGTCGACGAAAAGCGCGCCGGTCTCGTGGTCGACCTCGTACTTGATCGGGTCGCCGTTCATCGGGATCTCGATGATGACGTTGAACTCTTCCGGCGCCTTGGCGCCAGGGGTCACGTTGTGCAGGCTCATGGATATTCTCGAAACGCGCCCAGACGACAGGGCAGGCGGCATTTTAGGCGGCGAACTTGCCGCCCCCTGACGCAGCGCAAGGACCACAGGCAAACCCCGGCCGGACGGCCCGCGGCCAGCGTGTAGCATGCGCCGCGGCCTGGAAAGGGTCGCCCCGACGTGTCGTTTGTCGAGCTCACACCCCACCAGAAGAACCGATCGAGGAAGGAGCTTTTCCCATGAGCACCATGATGGCGCTGTACATCGCACTGGCCTGCGGCTTGGCCGCAGTGGCCTACGGATTCGTGCAGCGCAGCTGGATCCTGAGCCAGGATGCCGGCAACGCACGCATGCAAGAGATCTCCGGGGCCATCCAGCAAGGGGCCGCGGCCTACCTGGCACGGCAGTACAAGACCATCGGCATCGTCGGCGTCGTGCTCGCCGTGCTGATCTTCGTCTTCCTCGACAACAAGACCGCCATCGGCTTCGTGCTCGGCGCGCTGCTCTCGGGCGCCTGCGGTTTCATCGGCATGAACATCTCGGTGCGCGCCAACGTGCGCACCGCGCAGGCCGCCACCAAGGGCATCGGGCCGGCACTCGACGTCGCCTTCAAGGGCGGCGCCATCACCGGCATGCTGGTCGTGGGCCTGGGCCTCATCGGCGTCGTGCTGTTCTTCTGGTGGACCACGGGCGCCGTCATGCCCACCGGCGAGACGACGCTGTCGCAGGCGCTCAAGCCCATGCTCGGGCTGGCCTTCGGCTCGTCGCTGATCTCGATCTTCGCGCGGCTGGGCGGCGGCATCTTCACCAAGGGCGCCGACGTCGGCGCCGACCTCGTGGGCAAGGTCGAAGCCGGCATCCCCGAGGACGACCCGCGCAACCCGGCGGTGATTGCCGACAACGTGGGCGACAACGTCGGCGACTGCGCCGGCATGGCCGCCGACCTGTTCGAGACCTACGCCGTGACGCTGATCGCCACCATGGCGCTGGGCGCCATCATGCTGACGAGCGCGCCGATGTCGGGCGTGATCTACCCGCTGGTGCTGGGTGCCGTGTCGATCATCGCTTCGATCATCGGCTGCTCGTTCGTCAAGGCCAGCCCGGGCATGGTCAACGTGATGCCGGCGCTGTACCGCGGCCTCGCGGTGGCGGGTGTGCTGAGCCTGATCGCCTTCTACTTCGTCACCAACGCGGTGTTTCCCGGGCCGGTGACGCTGCTCGGCGGCAAGACCACCAGCGCGATGGCGCTCTTTGGTGCCTGCTTCGTCGGCCTGGCGCTGACCGCGGCGCTGGTCTGGATCACCGAGTTCTATACCGGCACGCAGTACAGCCCCGTCAAGCACATCGCGCAGGCCTCGACCACCGGCCACGGCACCAACATCATCGCCGGCCTGGGCGTGAGCATGAAGTCCACCGCCTACCCGGTGCTGCTGATCTGCGCCGCGATCTACGCCGCCTATGCGCTGGCGGGCCTGTACGGCATTGCGGTGGCGGCCACCTCGATGCTGAGCATGGCCGGCATCGTCGTCGCGCTGGACGCCTACGGCCCCATCACCGACAACGCCGGCGGCATCGCCGAGATGGCCGAACTGCCCAGCAGCGTGCGCGACATCACCGACCCGCTGGATGCCGTGGGCAACACCACCAAGGCCGTCACCAAGGGCTACGCCATCGGTTCGGCCGGCCTGGCGGCGCTGGTGCTGTTCGCCGACTACACGCACGCGCTGGAAGCACGCGGCATGAACCTGGCGTTCGACTTGAGCGACCACAAGGTCATCGTCGGCCTGTTCATTGGCGGCCTGATCCCCTACCTGTTCGGTGCCATGGCCATGGAAGCCGTCGGCCGCGCCGCGGGTGCGGTGGTGGTGGAAGTGCGCAAGCAGTTCGCTGACGGCCAGATCATGGCCAACAAGCGCAAGCCCGACTACAGCGCCGCGGTCGACATGCTGACCACGGCGGCCATCAAGGAGATGATCGTCCCCAGCCTGCTGCCTGTCGTGGCGCCGATCGCCGTCGGCATGCTGCTCGGCCCCGCCGCACTGGGCGGCCTGCTGATGGGCACCATCGTCACCGGCCTCTTCGTCGCCATCAGCATGTGCACGGGCGGCGGCGCCTGGGACAACGCCAAGAAGCTGATCGAGGAAGGCTTCACCGACGCCAACGGCACGCTGCACAAGAAGGGCGGCGACGCGCACAAGTCGGCCGTCACCGGCGACACCGTGGGTGACCCCTACAAGGACACCGCCGGCCCGGCCGTCAACCCGCTGATCAAGATCATCAACATCGTGGCCTTGCTCATCGTGCCGCTGCTGCCCATGTCGGCCAGCACCAAGGCCGCGCCGCACGCCACACCGGCCGCGATGACGGCACCGGCCACCGGCATGACGGCCGCGCCAGCGGCGCCGGCCCTGGCCCCGGCGGTGGCGGCTGCGGCCGCACCTGCTTCGGCTGCGTCGCAGTAGGCAAACATCGTTGCGACCGCAAACGCGCGCCGCATCACCGCACAGGGCAGGACGCCAAGGCGCCCTGCCTTTTTTTCATCGCCGCGCAGCGTCAGAGCTGCAGCATCTGCGCCAACTGTGCCGTGGGCAGCCCGCCCGACTGCACGCCGTAGGGCCCCGAGGCGCCGACACGGTAGACCATGTGCGGCACGCTCTCGGCCTTCAGCTGGCGCCAGATCTCGGTGTTGGCCTTGATCTTCGTGAGCAGGCCTTCGTCGGCGGGGCCCGGCACCGCGAGCCCGCCCTGGCCCGCGGCAAGCCGGCTCTCGTGCTGGTCCATGGCGCCAGAGGCATCCGCAGACGACAGCAGCAACGCACCTTGCGGCCCCGACGTCGGCCCGATGAAGGCCACGGGCATCCACACCATGCGGATGCGGTCGAGCAGCGGCTTGCTGGCCGACCACAGTGCGGCGCAATGCGGACATTGCGGGTCGAAGAAGACACGGACCTCGCGCGCCGCGAGGGCCTGACCCGCGACAAACCCGGTGCCACGCGCGGCGGCCTCGAAGGCCAGCCGTGCCACGTCGGCCTGGGGTACGGCGGCAACGGGCGCAGGCGCGTCGCCGGCCCCCTTGGAGCAGGCCGATACGGCCAGCAGCGCGACGCTGCCAGCCACCCAAAGCGCCTCGCGGCGCCGCAGGCCGGCCGCTGCCGGGGTATGGACTTCGTTGCGCGGCGGTTTGCCTTGGACGGTGGACATGGCGGAGAGCTCCTTGAGACGGGGTGCGGGGATGACAGCCGCCCATCGTAGCCAACTGCCGCGCCCTCGCCCTCGCCCTCGCCCTCGCACGCGGCCACGGCCACGGCCACGGCCACGGCTGCGGCTGCGGCTGCGGCTGCGGCGGGAAGGGCGCAGCGTATGCTCACGCCGTTCCCATACGCAAGGAGATGCCATGACCCTGTGCCCGATCGCGATCGTTGCCAGTTGCGCCAAATGTCCCGCCGTTTCGGTCTGCCCGCTCAAGACGGTGATCGGCGACGCGCCGAAGGCCGGCGAGCAGAAATCGGCGCCGGCCAAGAAGAAGTGACGTCTGCGGGCCCCGTGGCCCGCCAGCGCCCGCAGCGGCCACGGCCGTGCGGCCTCATCATGCGTTGAGCCACAGACCGAGGGGCCACCGTGCAGACGCTGGACGAGATGTTGAACCGCAAGCTGCTGAGCCCCGGCCAGCATGCCGAGATCGGCGCCTGGATCGCGCAGGCCCGCACACCCGAGGCGATACGGCGCATGCCCGCCTCGCTGTGGCGCAAGCTCGAACTGGCCAGCGTGCTGATGAACCTCGACGCCGACCTGACGCAGCCCCCGCCCTGGCTCGACGCGCCCTGATCAGCCGCCCAGCGCCTTGCGGATGCGGGCGATGGTGTGTTCAGGCTTGTCGTGCACGGAGACGTCGAGCCCGAGATGACGCGCGATGTCGTTGACACGCGCCGGGTGCAGCGGAATGCCGCCGGCATCGACGGCCGCAATCAGGTCGAGCGCGCGCTGACGCTGCGCAGCCACCACGTCCGGCGGGCCTGCATCCTGACGTGTTGGGCGTTTGTTCCATCGCATGCCATGAGTCTAGGTCGCGCCACTGGTTGAGCACACGCCACCGGCTTGAAGCAGGAAGCAAAAAGCCCGGCACCTTGCGGTACCGGGCTCGTGCTGAACTATGGTCGGGGCGGCGGGATTCGAACTCGCGACCCCTTGCACCCCATGCAAGTGCGCTACCAGGCTGCGCTACGCCCCGACTGAGCCTTGCATTATAGCCCGTGGCGGGCGCCTCAGACCGAGAGCAGTTCGCGGATCGACAACAGTTCGGCGCGCAAGAGATCGGCTTCGAGCACGTGCGGCGCAGAAACGGCAGAAGCGGCCGCAACACCATTCGGCGGCACCGGATCAGCCGTCGGCAGGTCGTCGTCGCCCTCGTCGTCGAATGCGGTCAGGGCGGCCGGCGGCAAGGCATCCGACAGCCGGTTGCGCGCGCCGCTGATCGTGAAACCCTGGTCGTAGAGCAGGTCGCGGATGCGCCGGATGAGCAGCACCTCATGGTGCTGGTAGTAGCGGCGGTTGCCGCGCCGCTTCATGGGTTTCAGCTGCGTGAACTCCTGTTCCCAGTAGCGCAGCACATAAGGCTTCACCCCGCACAGCTCGCTCACCTCACCGATGGTGAAGTAACGCTTGGCTGGTATGGTGGGGAGAGATTTCTCCATTGAAATCAATGGGATCGCCTAGCAAAACTCGACTCTACTCGAAGTCTCCATCGGCCGGGGTGTCACCTTGCACGACCGACTTCAGCTTGTGGCTGGCGTGGAAGGTGACGACGTTGCGCGCCTTGATCGGAATGGATTCGCCGGTGCGCGGGTTGCGCCCCGGGCGCGGCGCCTTGCGCCGGATGTTGAAGTTGCCGAAGCCCGAGAGCTTGACGTCCTGGCCCTGCACCAACGTGCCGTGCACGATCTCGAAAAAGGCCTCGACCATGTCCTTGGACTCGCGCTTGTTCAGGCCCAGGCGGTCGAACAGCAGTTCGGCCAGCTCGGCCTTTGTCAGCGTCGGCGTTTCCAGCGACGAGAGGACGGCGGACTCGCGCACGGGGGTGTCGTCGGTGGCCATGAAAAGTCCTCTCAGGCGCGCAGGCGCGCGCCGAATGCGTGGGCCGCACGCGCCACGGCGGCGGCCAGCGCCGCGTCGATGCGTTCGTCGGTGAGGGTGGCGCTGTCGTCGCGCAGTTCCAGCCGCACGGCCAGGCTGCGTTCGCCCTGTTGCAGGCCGGCCACCGGTGTGGCGGGCTTGTAGATGTCGAACAGCGTGGCGTTGCGCACCAGGCCTTGCGGGTCGTCCTGCAGGCGGGCCATCAGTGCGTCGTGCGAGACGGTTTCGCCCAGCACCAGGGCCAGGTCGCGCTGCACCGGCTGCTGGCGCGGCACGGGCACGAATTCGGGCACGGGCAGTTCGAGCACGGCATCGAGCTCCAGCTCGAACAGCACCGGCGCCTGCGGCAGTTCGTAAGCCTGGCGCCACTTCGGGTGCAGTTCACCGACATGGCCGATGGCCCGCCCGTCCAGCGTGATGCTGACGCAGCGGCCCGGGTGCAGCGCCGGGTGCGTGGCGGGCGCGAAGACCGGCTTGTGCGGCGACAGCAGTGCTTCGATGTCGCCCTTGACGTCGTAGAAGTCGACGCCCTGTTCCTTGGCGGCCCATTGCAGCGGCAAGGCCGCACCGTAGGCCAGGCCGGCCACGCGCTGCGGCTGGTGCACGCCGGCCACGGTGAGCGGGCCGTCGGCCACGGCGGCGTCGCGCAGGAAGACGCGGCCGACTTCGAACAGCCGCACACGGCCCACCTTGCGCGCCAGGTTGTGGCGCAGCGACTGCACCAGGCTGCCGATCAGGCTGGACCGCATCACGGCCAACGGCGCGGCGATCGGGTTCAGCACGCGGATGGGGTCGGCGTTGCCGGACAGTTCGTGTTCCCAGCGCGCCTCGACGAAGCTGAAGGCGATGGTCTCCTGGTAGTCCAGCGCCGCCAGCGCATGGCGCAGGGCGTGGCTGCTGCGGCGCGCCTCGCGGCGCACGCGTGCGGTCACAGGGGCGACGGGCGGCGTGTCCGGCAGCTTGTCGAAGCCGATGACCCGCGCCACCTCCTCGATCAGGTCTTCCTCGATCGCGAGGTCGAAACGCCAGCTCGGCGGCGTCACCGTCAGCGTGCCCGCGGCTTCGGTGCAGGGCAGGCCCAGGCGCCGGAAGACATCGGCGCAATCGGCCTGGCTCAGCGGCATGCCAAGCACACGCGTGGCGCGCGCCACGCGCAGCGTCACGGGCGGGCGCTGCGGCAGGTTCAGCACCTGGTCGTCCAGCGGGCCGGGCTGGCCGCCGCAGATGTCGATGATGAGTTGCGTGATGCGCTCGACATGCGCCGCCGTCAGCGCCGGGTCGACGCCGCGCTCGAAGCGGTGGCCGGCGTCGGTGTTGAAGTTGTAGCGGCGCGAGCGGCCGGCCACCGCCTCGGGCCACCAGAAGGCGGCTTCGACGTAGACGTTCTGCGTGGCGTCCGACACCGCGGTGGCGTCGCCGCCCATGATGCCGGCCAGCGACTCGACGCCCTGCGTGTCGGCGATGACGCCGACCTGCGCATCGACTTCGATCGTGGTGCCGTTCAGCAGCTTCAGCGTCTCGCCAGGCCGGCCCCAGCGCACGACGAGCTTGTCGTGGATCTTGTCGAGGTCGAAGATGTGCGAGGGCCGGCCGTACTCGAACATCACGTAGTTCGAGATGTCGACGAGCGCCGTGACGCTGCGCTGGCCGCAGCGCGCCAAGCGCTCGACCATCCACGAGGGCGTCGACGCCCGCGTGTTCACACCGCGCACGATGCGGCCCGAAAAACGCCCGCACAGGTCACTCGCCTGCACTTCCACCGGCAGCCGTTGGTCATGCGCAGGGGAGACGGGTGCGATGGCCGGCGTGCGCAGCGGCGCGCCCGTGAGCGCGGCGACTTCACGCGCGACGCCGAAGATGCTCAGGCCGTGGCCCAGGTTGGGCGTGAGCTTGAGCGTGAAGACGCTGTCGTCGAGCTTCAGCCAGCTGCGGATGTCAGCGCCCACCGGCGCGTCAGCGGCCAGTTCGAGCAGGCCGCCGTGGTCGTCGGCGATCTTCAGCTCACGCGCCGAGCACAGCATGCCGCGGCTTTCCACGCCACGCAGCTTGCCGACGCCGATCTTGAAGGGCTTGCCGTCCGACTTTGCGTCATCCGCGGGGGGCAGTTCGGCGCCCACGGTGGCCAGCGGCACCTTGATGCCGACCCGTGCGTTGGGCGCACCGCAGACGATCTGCAGCGGGCCGTCCTTCGAGTACACGCCAGCATCCACCGTGCAGACCCGCAGGCGGTCGGCCTGCGGGTGCGGCTCGGCGGTCAGGATCTCGGCCACCACGATGCCGCTGAAGGGCGGCGCCACCGGGCGCACCTCTTCCACTTCCATGCCGGACATGGTCAGCAGGTCGGCCAGTTGCTGCGTGTTCAGCGGCGGGTCACAGAACTCGCGCAGCCAGGATTCGGGGAATTGCATCTCGTGCTCGGTTTAGGCGGTGTCGGGGCGCGGCGTTCAGCGGAACTGCGACAGGAAACGCAGGTCGCCGTCGAACATCAGGCGCAGGTCGTCGACACCGTAGCGCAGCATGGCGAAACGGTCGGCGCCGATGCCGAAGGCGAAGCCGATATTCGTCTCGGGGTCGAGGCCGTAGTTGCGCACCACGTTCGGGTGCACCTGGCCCGAACCCGCCACCTCCAGCCAGCGCCCGGCCAGCGGGCCGCTGCCGAAACGGATGTCGATCTCGGCGCTGGGCTCGGTGAAGGGGAAGAAGCTGGGGCGGAAGCGCACGTCGAAATCGTCGGTCTCGAAGAACTGGCGCACGAAATCGCTGAAGACGACCTTCAGGTCCTTGAAGCTGACGTTGCTGCCGATCCACAGGCCTTCGCACTGCTGGAACATCGGCGAGTGCGTGGCATCGCTGTCGACGCGGTAAGTGCGGCCCGGCGCGATGACGCGGATCTCGGGCATCGGGTGCACACCCGCATGCCTGGCGGCGTGCGCCTGGGCGTAGCGCACCTGCATCGGGCTGGTGTGCGGACGCAGGCACAGCCAGCGTCCGCCGGCGTCCTTCACGTCGACGTAGAAGGTGTCCTGCATCGAACGCGCCGGATGGTTCTCGGGATTGTTCAGCGCCGTGAAGCTCATCCAGTCGGTTTCGATCTCGGGGCCTTCGGCGACGTCGAAGCCCATGCTGCCGAAGATGGCCTCGATGCGCTCGATGGTGCGGCTGACCGGGTGCAGGCCGCCGATGCCGCGGCCGCGGCCGGGCAGCGTGACGTCCAGCGCCTCGGCCTGTAGCTGCGCGTCGAGCTCGGCCTCGGCGAGTTGCTCGCGACGGGCCTGCAGCGCCGCTTCGATGGCCGCCTTGGCCTGGTTGATCTCGGCGCCGCGGGTCTTCTTCTGCTCGGGTGTCAGCGCGCCCAGGCCCTTCAGCAGTTCCGTGACGCGGCCGCTCTTGCCGAGGAAACGCGCCTTGGCGTCTTCCAGCGCTGCGCCCTGCCGGGCGGCAGCGAAGTCGGCTTGGGCCGCTTGCACCAGGGATTCGAGATCGTTCATGGGAGAAGACGGGACAAAAAAAGGCCGCCACGGGGTGACGGCCTTCGAATCGCTTGAAGCCGGCGGCTGGCCGCCGGCAGTGCTTGACCGCTCGGCTCGCCGAGCGGGGCGGTCAAGCCAGCTGAGCCTTCACCTTGTCGACGATGCTGCTGAATGCAGCCGGGTCGTGGATGGCCATGTCCGACAGCACCTTGCGGTCGATGTCGATGTTGGCCTTCTTCAAGCCGGCCATGAACCTGCTGTAGGTGATGCCCAGACCCCGGCTCGCGGCGTTGATACGCGCGATCCAGAGCTGACGGAACACCCGCTTGCGGGTGCGGCGGTCACGGTAGGCGTACTGGCCGGCCTTCATCACCGCCTGCTTGGCGATGCGGAAGACGTTCTTGCGGCGGCCGCGGAAGCCCTTGGCGAGCTTCAGGATCTTCTTGTGGCGGGCGTGTGCGGTTACACCACGTTTGACGCGAGGCATGGTTTATTCCTTGTGCGTTGAAGTGGGTGTTACAGGCCAGCCATCGGCAGCATCTTGGCGATGCCACCCATGTCGGACTCGTGCACGTTGGCCGGGCCACGCAGGTCGCGCTTGCGGCTGGTGCTCTTCTTCGTGAGGATGTGGCGCTTGAACGCCTGACCGCGCTTGACGGTACCCCCCGGACGCACGCGGAACCGCTTCTTGGCGCCGCTCTTGGTTTTCATCTTGGGCATGACTGCTCCTTCTTCGTTTGCTGCTGCAGGCGGCCCCGGGTCGTCCGGTGCACTTGTCGAGCCTGCAGTCGCTTCTGTTCGCCGCCCCGGTGGTTGCCCACCGCGGCCGCGACATCCTTCAAATTCCGATCAGATTCCGATCACTTCCGCTTCGGCGCCAGCACCATGATCATCTGGCGCCCTTCGAGCTTGGGCATGTTCTCGACGATGGCCACGTCGGCCAGTTCGTCGCGTATGCGCTCCAGCATGCGCATGCCGATGTCCTGGTGGGTGATCTCGCGGCCGCGGTAGCGCAGCGTGACCTTGCCCTTGTCGCCGTCTTCGGCAATGAAGCGCCGCAGGTTGCGCATCTTGATCGCGTAGTCGCCGTCGTCGGTGCCCGGACGGAACTTGACTTCCTTGATCTCGATGACCTTCTGCTTGCTCTTCGCCTCGGCGGCCTTCTTCTGTTCCTGGTACTTGAACTTGCCGTAGTCCATCAACCGGCACACCGGGGGGTCTGCGGTGGCGGCGATCTCGACCAGATCGACGTCCAACTCCCCCGCCATGCGCAACGCGTCCATCGTGCTGACGATGCCCAGCGGCTCGTTTTCAACCCCGTTCAAGCGCACCTGCAGCGCCATGATTTCCCGGTTCAGCCTGTGTTTGCGCTCCGCGTTGGGTACGCGGCGGTCCATGAAAGTAGCGATGGTTCCAGCTCCTGTGGCAGCCCGAAGGCAATCGGGCCACAAAAAATTCTTCGCGCGCCTGGGGTGGCTACACCTTCATGGCGATGTCACTGGTGATCTTCTGGAGGAAGTCTGCCAGCGGCATCACACCAAGGTCTTGATTGCCCCGGGCGCGCACGGCGACAGTCCCGTTTGCCTTCTCCTTGTCTCCGACGACCAGGATGAACGGAACCTTCTGCATTGAATGCTCGCGGATTTTATAGTTGATTTTTTCGTTGCGCAAATCCAAGTTGATTCTAACTCCTTGTTTTTGCAGCGATTTCGCCACGCTGGCGGCATATTCCGCCTGCTGTTCGGTGATCGAGGCCACCACCACCTGCACCGGGGCCAGCCAGGCGGGCAATGCGCCGGCGTGCTGTTCGATCAGGATGCCGATGAAACGCTCGAGGCTGCCGACGATGGCGCGGTGCAGCATCACCGGGTGGCGGCGGCTGCTGTCCTCGGCCACGTAGACGGCGTCCAGGCGCTCGGCCATGCTGAAGTCGACCTGCATCGTGCCGCACTGCCACTGGCGGCCGATGGCGTCCTTCAGCGTGTACTCGATCTTCGGGCCGTAGAAGGCACCGTCGCCGGGCGCGATCTCGAAGTCGCAGCCGCTCTGGCGCAGGCTCTCGATCAGCGCGTGCTCGGCCTTGTCCCAGATCTCGTCCGAACCGATGCGCGCCGCCGGCCTTGTCGCCACCTTGTAGATGATGTCGGTGAAGCCGAAGTCGGTGTAGACCTTCTGCAGCAGGGTCGTGTAGGCCACGCACTCGGGCAGGATGTGGTCTTCGGTGCAGAAGATGTGGCCGTCGTCCTGCGTGAAGCCGCGCACGCGCATGATGCCGTGCAGCCCGCCCGTGGGTTCGTTGCGGTGGCAGTTGCCGAACTCGCCGTAGCGCAGCGGCAGGTCGCGGTAGCTCTTGATGCCCTGCTTGAAGATCAGGATGTGCCCCGGGCAGTTCATCGGCTTGATCGCGTAGTCGTGTTTCTCCGACTCCGTCGTGAACATCGCGTCGCGGTACTTCTCCCAGTGGCCCGACTTCTCCCACAGCGTGCGGTCGATGATCTGCGGGCCCTTCACTTCCTGGTAGCCGTTGTCCTGGTAGACACGGCGCATGTACTGCTCGACCTGCTGCCACACCGTCCAGCCCTTGGGGTGCCAGAACACCATGCCGGGGCTGTACTCGTCGAGGTGGAAGAGGTCGAGCTCACGGCCCAGGCGGCGGTGGTCGCGCTTCTCGGCCTCCTCCAGCATCGTCAGGTATTGGGCCAGTGCTTCCTTGCTGGCCCAGGCCGTGCCGTAGATGCGCTGCAGCTGTTCGTTGGCCTGGTCGCCGCGCCAGTAGGCACCGGCCACCTTCATCAGCTTGAAGTGTTTCAACCGCCCCGTGCTGGGCACGTGCGGGCCGCGGCACAGGTCTTCGAAGCCACCTTCGCGGTAGAGCGAGACGTCCTGCCCTTCCGGGATGCTGCCGATGATCTCGGCCTTGTAGAGCTCGCCCTGGGCCTTGAAGTGCGCCACGGCCTCGTCGCGCGGCAGCACGCGGCGCACCACCGGCTCGTTTTTCGCCGCCAGTTCGCCCATGCGCTTCTCGATCGCCGCCAGGTCTTCCGGTGTGAACGGGCGCTTGTAGGCGAAGTCGTAATAGAAGCCGTTTTCGATCACCGGGCCGATGGTCACCTGGGCCTCGGGGAACAGTTCCTTCACCGCGTAGGCCAGCAGGTGCGCCGTGCTGTGGCGGATGATCTCCAGCCCGTCGGCGTCCTTGTCGGTGACGATCGAAAGTTGTGCGTCGGCCTCGATGCGGTGGCTGGTGTCGACGAGCTTGCCGTCGACCTTGCCGGCCAGCGCCGCCTTGGCCAGGCCGGCGCCGATGCTTGCGGCCACCTCGGCCACCGTCTGCGGCTGCGGGTACTCGCGGCGCGAGCCGTCGGGCAACGTGATCGTGATCATCTTGGGGCTCCAGAAATGAAAAAAGCGCGGGGGGTGCCGCGCTTGTCTTCAGGGGAAAGGGGATCGTGACAGCGCAGCCGACTATGTTTCGGTGACGAACCGGGTAGTCCGCGGTGTCATAACCATGATGCCTTTCCCTGCCCTTGTTGGGTTGCGAAGGCCCCCAGTGTAGCCGAGCTCAGACCAGCGGCAAGGCGTCGAAAGGCCGGCCGTCGCAGGCCAGTTCGGCAAACTCGTCGGCCAGGCGCCGGCTTTCGGCCAGCGCCCTGCGCCAGGCCTGCTGGCGCGCGGCCAGGTCTTCGCCGTAACGCTTGAAGTCGCTGCGGTCGGGCAGCTTGCCGCCCGGCAGCGTGGCCACCCAGGCCGGGTTCGGCGACAGCAGCACCAGGTTGTCGAGCGCCGCGCTGGCGCGGTGGCGGCGCTTCCAGGCCTTGTCGAGCCAGCCGGGGACCACGTGTGGGCTGAAGTGCGGGTAGAGGACGAGGCCGTGTCCCCCGCCCCAGCCCGGCGCCACACCCTCGTCCATGTCGGCATAGGGCAGGTGCAGGTGGTAGTCGGTGATGCCGCCGTCCCAGTAGGTGCCGGCCGGGCCGCCGGGCACATCCTGCACCGCTTCCAGCCAGAACGGGATGGTGCAGCTGGCCAGCACCGCGGGCGCCAGGTTCTGCGCGTCCAGCGCCACACGCTGCGTCGGGTAATCGGAGAGCGCAAAGGGCAGCGGCTCGCGCGGGTCGCTGAACACCACCCGCTCCATCCAGCCGCCCAGCGTGCGGCGGCTGATGGCGTTGGCCGCAAACGCGCCCAGCCAGCCCAGCGGCATCGCAGCGCGGCCCGGCCGGTGCAGCAGCCGGCGGCCGCGGCTGGTGAAGACGTGCAGCCGGCGCTGCGGATGCGCCAGCACCTCGGCGGCACGTGTGCCCAGCCGTTCCTGCAGCCGTTCACCGAAGACCTGCGTCACGACGCGCGCCGGCGGCGGCCTGCCCGGGGCGTGCGGGTAGGTCTGGGTGATGTAGTCCTCGCCCAGCTGGGCCAGCGCCGCATCGGCGTCGGGCAGGCAGGCCGCGGCCATGCGCCAGGCGCCGATGGACGCGCCCAGCAGGTGCAGGCTGTGGGTGCTCCCGGCGAACCAGTGGCCGAAGAGGTAACGGTCCAGCGGCAGCAGCGCCAGGCCCTTGGGGCCACCCGCAGCCGCCGGGATCACGCGCACGTCGCCCGGCCGCAGGCCCTGCGCACGCAGGTGTTCACGTGCACGCGGGCCAGCGTAGACGTGCAGGGCCTTCACGGCTGCGGCGTCAGCGGCGCCCCTGCAGCTTGGCGAAGGCCGTCGCCATGGCGCTGGCACCGCTGGCCTCGGGCGCACGGCCGCGTGGCTGCTCGCCACGCGCGGCGGGGCGAAACTTGTTGTCGCTGCCCGCCGTGCTGCGTGCCGCGCCGGTGGGTGCGTCGAGCTTCATCGTCAGGCTCACCCGCTTGCGTGCCAGGTCAACTTCCAGCACCCGCACCTTGACCACCTGCCCCGTCTTCACCACCTCGCGTGCGTCGGTGACGAACTTGTTCGCCAGCTGGCTGACGTGCACCAGGCCGTCCTGGTGCACACCCAGGTCGACGAAGGCGCCGAACTGCGCCACGTTGCTGACCGTGCCTTCCAGCACCATGCCGGGCTGCAGGTCCTTCAGGTCGGACACGCTGTCGTTGAAACGCGCCACCACGAAGTCGGGGCGCGGGTCGCGGCCGGGTTTTTCCAGCTCGACGAGGATGTCCTTGACGGTGATGGCGCCGAACTTCTCGTCGGCGAAGAGCTCGGGCTTCAGGCTGCGCAGCACCTCGGCGCGGCCCATCACCTCGTGCACCGGGCGGCCGGTCTGCTTCAGCATCTTCTCGACGACCGGATAGGTCTCGGGGTGCACGCCGGTCATGTCCAGCGGGTTGTCGCCGTCGCGGATGCGCAGGAAACCCGCGGCCTGCTCGAAGGTCTTGGGCCCCAGGCCCGTCACGTCGCGCAGCTGCTGGCGGTTGCGGAAGGCGCCATTGGCGTCGCGCCAGCGTACGATGCTGGCCGCCACCGCCGGGCTCAGGCCCGACACACGCGACAGCAGCGGCGCGCTGGCCGTGTTCAGATCCACGCCCACGGCGTTGACGCAGTCTTCGACCACCGCGTCGAGCGACTTCGCCAGGCCGCTCTGATTGACGTCGTGCTGGTACTGGCCGACGCCGATGCTCTTGGGGTCGATCTTCACCAGTTCGGCCAGCGGGTCCTGCAGCCGGCGCGCGATGCTCACCGCGCCGCGCAGGCTCACGTCCAGCTCGGGCAGTTCCTTGCTCGCAAATTCGCTGGCCGAGTAAACCGAAGCGCCCGCTTCGCTCACCACCACCTTGTCGAGCTTGACGTCGGGCGCCAGGCCCTGGATGCGCTTGATGAGGTCGGCCGCCAGCTTGTCGGTCTCGCGGCTGGCGGTGCCGTTGCCGATGGCGATCAAGTTCACGCCGTGCGTGGCCACCAGGCGGCCCAGCGCGTGCAGCGAACCTTCCCAGTCGCAGCGCGGCTCGTGCGGGTAGACGGTGTGGGTGTCCAGCACCTTGCCGGTGTCGCTGACCACGGCCACCTTCACGCCGGTGCGGATGCCCGGGTCCAGGCCCATCACCACACGCTTGCCGGCGGGCGCGGCGAGCAGCAGGTCACGCAGGTTGTCGGCGAAGACCTTGATCGCCACCGTCTCGGCGTCTTCACGCAGGCGGCCGAAGAGGTCGCGTTCCAGGCTCAGGCTGAGCTTGACCTTCCAGGTCCAGGCCACGGTCTTGCGGATGAGCTCGTCGGCCGCGCGCTTCGCGTGGCTCCAGCCCAGGTGGATGGCGATGCGGCCCTCCGCCATCGAAGGTTTGCCGGGCAGCAGCTCCTCGTCGAGGATGAGCTTGGCGTCCAGCCATTCCTGCGTGCGGCCGCGGAACACCGCCAGCGCACGGTGGCTGGGCACGGTGCGGATGGGCTCGGCGTAGTCGAAGTAGTCGCGGAACTTGGCCGCGTCGGCATGCGTGCCGTCCTTGCCGTCGACCAGCTTGCTCTGCAGCATCGCTTCGGCCCACAGCCATTCGCGCAGCTTGCGCACCAGCACGGCGTCTTCGGCCCAGCGCTCGCTGAGCAGGTCGCGCACACCGTCGAGCACGGCGTGGGCATCGGCAAAACCGCCCTCGGCGTTGATGAAGGCGGCGGCCGCGGTCAGCGGGTCGAGCGTGGGGTCGGCGAACAGCTTGTCGGCCAGGGGCTCCAGGCCGGCCTCGCGGGC
Organism: uncultured beta proteobacterium; assembly: GCA_947084805.1. Taxonomy (GTDB): domain Bacteria; phylum Pseudomonadota; class Gammaproteobacteria; order Burkholderiales; family Burkholderiaceae_C; genus Rubrivivax. The sequence goes on from CAMTUD010000036.1 coordinate 18,924, forward strand.
GATCATGCCCTTGGTGCGGCGCTTCTGCTTGTAGGGCAGGTAGAGGTCTTCCAGCTCCTGCTTGGTCGGCGCGGCCTCGATGGCGGCGCGCAGCGCAGGCGTCAGCTTGCCCTGCTCCTCGATGCTCTTCAGCACCGCGGCACGGCGGTCTTCCAGTTCACGCAGGTAAGCCAGGCGCGTTTCCAGCTCACGCAGCTGGATGTCGTCGAGGCCCTCGGTGGCTTCCTTGCGGTAACGGGCGATGAAGGGCACGGTGGCGCCGCCGTCGAGCAGCTCGACGGCGGTCTGCACCTGGGCCGGCCGGGCTTTCAGCTCGGCGGCGATCTGCAGGATGATCTTGTTCAAGGAGGGCGGGGCCCGCAGGCCCGGTTTCGTGAGGCGGCGGAGTTTAAGCGGGCGCCCCGGTACGGCCGGGCACACGCGCCAGCCAGGCGGCTGCGCCCTGCCCTGCGGCGCGGCCGCTGGCAAAACACGCCGTGAGAAGGTAGCCACCGGTGGGCGCTTCCCAGTCGAGCATCTCCCCTGCGCAGAAGACACCGGGCAGCGCGCGCAGCATCAGGCCTTCGTCCAGGGCCTCGAAGCGCACGCCGCCGGCGGTGCTGATGGCTTCGGCGATGGGGCGCGGCGCCACCACGCGGATCGGCAAGGCCTTGATCGCCGCCGCCAGGCGTGCCGGGTCGGCCTGCACGTCCTTGGGCACCCGTTCCCACAGCAGCCCGGCCTTCACGCCATCGAGTTTCAATCGTGTCTTCAGGTGCGTGGACAGGCTGCGCGGGCCGCGCGGGTGGGCCAGCTCGGCAGCCACCCAGCCGACGCTGCGCTGCGGCAGCAGGTCGAGCTGGAAGACGGCCTCGCCAGATGCCGCGATGCGGTCGCGCAGCAGCGCCGAGGCGGCGTAGACCAGACTGCCTTCGACACCGCCGGCGGTGACCACACACTCGCCGGCCTGCTGCCAGCCCTCGAAAGCGATCGCCACGCCCTTGAGCGGCTGGCCGGCGTGGCGGCTGGCGAAGTGTTCGCTCCAGCCGACGTCGAAGCCGCAGTTCGACGGCTGCAGCGGCGCCACGTCGACACCGCGCGCGGCCAGCAGCGGCGCCCAGGCGCCGTCGCTGCCCAGCTGCGGCCAGCTCGCGCCGCCCAGCGCCAGCACGGTGGCCGCGGGCTGCAGGCGCGCTTCGCCGTTGGGCGTCTCGAAGCGCAGCGCACCCGCCTCGTCGAAGCCCAGCCAGCGGTGGCGCATGTGGAAGCGCACGCCCTGCCCGCGCAGCCGGTGCAGCCAGGCGCGCAGCAGCGGCGCGGCCTTCAGGTCCTTCGGGAACACGCGTCCCGAGCTGCCGACGAAGGTCTCGACACCCAGCGCCGCAGCCCAGGCGCGCAGCGCGTCGGCGCCGAAGGCCAGCAGCAGCGGCTGCAGCACCGGCGCACGTGCGGCGTAACGCGCAGTGAAACGGTCGAAGGGTTCACTGTGCGTCAGGTTCAGGCCACCCTTGCCGGCCAGCAGAAACTTGCGGCCCACCGAAGGCATGCCGTCGTAGACGTCGACGGCATGCCCCGCCGCCGCCAGCACTTCCGCGGCCATCAGCCCTGCGGGTCCGCCGCCGATGACGGCGACACCTTGTTGTTCTTCTTCCGGGGGGCTCATGCGGCGCATCGTAGCCGTTGGGTCGCGCCTGTAAGTCCGGCCCGGCTTGCGGCGACTGCACCCTCTCTTCCTGCTGCGAAGGCAACGCCCCATGAACCCGCACCGATTCCCACGCATCAAGCGGCTCTGGCTGGCCGGCCTGCTGGCCGGCGCGGCGGCCGGCGCCCAGGCGCAGAGCCCTGGCGCTGCCGCCTGCAGCGCACGTTCCGGCGCCACGGTGCCGGCCGTGGTGGAGCTCTACACCTCGGAAGGCTGCAGTTCCTGCCCACCCGCCGACCGCTGGCTGTCGACGCTGAAGGGCCGCTCCGACGTGCTGGCGCTGGGCTTCCACGTCAGCTACTGGGACCGCCTGGGCTGGCCCGACCGCTTTGCCAGCGCCGAGGCCACCGCACGCCAGCGCGCGCTGGCCCATGCGGCCGGCCGAGCGCAGGTCTACACGCCGCAGGTTCTTGTCGATGGTGAGGACTGGCGCGGCTGGCCGCGGCTGCCGCGCCCGGGCACCGTCACGCCCGGCGCACCCGCCGCACCCGCCGCACCCGCGCTGAGCCTGGCCCGGGTGGGTGAATACGTGGTGGTCGACGTGGCGCCGCTGCTCCGCGGGCCGGCGGAACTGGCCGGCTACTGGGCGGTGCTGGAAGACGGCCACCACAGCGCCGTGCAACGCGGTGAAAACGCCGGCGAGACGCTGCGCCACGACCATGTCGTGCGCCTTTACCGCCCGGTGCCGGCCTGGCCGGCCGCACAAGGCCTGCGCGCCCAGTTGGCCGTCGCCCGCGGTGAAGCGGCTTTCCCGCGGCGCGTTGTTTTTGTCGTCACCGGCAGCGCGGCGCCGCAGCCGCTGCAGGCCCTGGCGCTGGCCTGTTGAGCGGGCGCCCTCAGCCGCGCAGCGACTGGCGCAGCTTTTCGCCGATCTCGGGCCGCGCGGCAAAGGGGTTGCTGGGGTTGCTCAGCGTCATGAGGTCTTCCAGGCGCTGCTGCACGCCGGCCAGACTCTGGGGGTGGCTGTAGATGTAGAAGCGCTTGTTGTCGACGGCCTCGAAGACGAGCGCCGCCACCTGCGCCGCCGTCACCTTGCCGCGTGTCACGGCCTGCTCGACCATGGCCTGTGCGATGCGCTGGCTGCGTGTGGGCGCCGCCGCGGCAGCGTCGGCCGAAGGCGGGCGGTTGCGTTCGCTCTGGTGGATGCCGGTGGGCACGAAGTAGGGGCACAGCACGTGGGCGTGCACCTGGCTGCTGACGAGCGCGAGGTCCTGGTAGAGCGTCTCGCTGAGCGACACCACCGCATGCTTGCTGACGTTGTAGACGCCCATGTTGGGCGCGTTCACCAAGCCGGCCATGCTGGCGGTGTTGACGATGTGGCCATGCCAGCCGGGGTCGGCCGCAGCGGCGGCCAGCATCATCGGCGTGAACACCCGCACACCGTGCACCACGCCCATCAGGTTGACGCCCAGCACCCATTCCCAGTCCTGCGCGCTGTGTTCCCAGATCAGCCCGCCGGCGCCGACACCGGCGTTGTTGAAGACGAAGTTCGGCGCGCCGAAATGTTGCAGCGTGGCCGCACCCAGGGCCTCGACCTCGGCGGCCTTGCTGACGTCGAGGCGGAACGGCAGCACCGCCGCGCCCAGCGCCGCAATCTCGGCGGCCGCGGTGGCCAGAGCGTCGGCCTGCACGTCGGCCATCACGACGTTCATGCCGCGTGCCGCGGCGATGCGGCAGGCCTGCAGGCCGAAGCCCGAGGCGGCGCCGGTGATGACGGCGGTGCCGCCGCCGGGGTTGGTTTTCGAGGAGTTCATGGTGTGTCGGCCGGCATCGCTCGCGCGACCAGCAGTTCAAGATCGTGGCGCGCCGGCAGCAGGCCGAAGACGTCGCTGGCCTGCGCCAGACGGCTGTCGCAGAAGGCGTCGAAGACGGCGGTGGCGCCATGGTGCTGCGTGTTGCGGAAGATCAGCGCAGCCTGCAACACCAGCGCCACGTCGCGCGCCAGGCGCCGCGCCTGGCCTTCTTCGGTGACCGCGTCGACCTGGCGCAGCACCGCGTCGGCAGCGCGGTCGAAGGCGGCGTGCGCGCCGCGCGCCGGGGCAAATTCCTGCTCGAGCGCGGGCGCTACACCCGCGCCGCCGTCCTTGCCACGGAAGGCACGCAGCAGGTCCAGCGCCATGATGTTGCCGGCACCTTCCCAGATGCTGTTCAGCGGCATCTCGCGGTAGATGCGCGCCATGACGCCCTGCCCGCCTTCCTCGACGTAGCCGTTGCCGCCCAGGCACTCCATCGCTTCCTGCGCGAAGTGGCTGCCACGCTTGCAGATCCAGAACTTGGCCACTGGCGTGAGCACACGGCGCATCACCTGTTCGTGGGCGTCGGCACCGTGTTCGCTGCGATCGACGGCCACCGCCAGGCGCAGCGCCAGCAGCGTGGCGGCTTCGCTCTCCAGCGCCAGGTCGGCGAGCACGTTTTTCATCAGCGGCTGCGTGATCAACACCTTGCCGAAGGCGTGCCGCTGCGCGGTGTGGTGCAAGGCGAGCGAGAGCGCCTGGCGCATCAGGCCGGCGGTGCCCAGCGCGCAGTCCAGCCGTGTCAGCGCACCCATGGCCAGGATCTGCGGCACGCCGCGGCCCTCTTCGCCCACCAGCCAGGCGTGCGCGCCGTGGAACTCGACCTCGGAACTGGCGTTGGCGTGGTTGCCCAGCTTGTGCTTCAGGCGCTGGATGGCGACGGCGTTGAGCGTGCCGTCGGGCCGCCAGCGTGGCAGGAAAAAACACGACAGGCCGCCGGCGCCTTGCGCCAGCACCAGGAAGGCGTCGCACATCGGCGCCGAGAAAAACCACTTGTGGCCGGTGAGCGTGTAGCGCCGGCCCCAGGCGTCGTCGCCGTCGAAGGCCGCGCGCGTGGTGTTGCTGCGCACGTCCGAGCCGCCCTGCTTCTCGGTCATGCCCATGCCCATGGTCAGCGCGGCCTTCTGCGCGATGGGCACGAAACGTTCGTCGTAGGCGGTACAGGCCAGCTTGGCACCCAGGGCGGCGTGCAGCGCCGGATGGGCGCGCAGCGCGGGCGTGACGGCGTAGCTCATCGACACCGGGCACAACACGCTCGGTTCGGCCTCGGTGAAGAGCATGAAGGCCGCCGCGCGCTGCACGTGTGCACCGGGGCCGCCCGCCCACGGGGCGCCATGCAGGCCGTGGCGCAGCGCCGTGCCCAGCAAGGCGTGGTAGCTGGAGTGGAATTCAACTTCGTCGGTGCGGCGGCCGCAGCGGTCGTGGCTGTGCAGCACCGGCCCGTGGGTGTTGGCCAGGCGTGCATGGCGCTGCATCGCCGCGCTGCCGAACTCGGCGCCTGCCGCCTCGAGCGCGGCGGTGTCCAGTGCCGGCATGGCGTGGCCGGCGTGCGCGGCCAGCGCGTCACGCAGCGGCCGGTTGCCGGTGTAGAGGTTGACGTCGACCAGCGTGCTGGCCTGGTTGAAGACTTCGTGCGTCGTGTTCATGCGGGCTTCAGCATTTCGCAGTGCGGGATGTTGTCTTCGAGGTAGTCCGGCCCCACCCGCAGAAAACCGAACTCGCCATAAAAGCGCGCCAGGTGCGACTGCGCGCTGATGCGGACGGCGTGCCCCGGCCACGACGCATCACACCGTGCCAGCCCTTCGGCCATCAGTCGCCGGCCCAGGCCGGCGCCACGCGCCTCGGGCGCGGTGATGACGCGGCCGATCGAGGGCTCGCCGTACTTCACACCGGGGTCGACCACGCGCAGGTAGGCCTGCAGCACACCGGCCGCATCACGGCCCAGCAGGTGGCCGCTCTCGCGGTCGACGCCGTCCGGGTCGAGGTAGGGGCCCTGTTCGAGGATGAAGACCCGGCAGCGCAGCGCCAGCGCGTCGTAGAGGTTGTCGACACCCAGCGTGTGGAAACGTGTGTAGGTCCAGTGCATGTGCGTGGCTGGCGTGCGGGCGGTGCCCTGTTCGATGCGATCAGTCGGAAGCGTTGAGCCGCTGGATGCGCCGCCCGCCGCCCGCAGGCAGGCCCTTCATGTACTTGAAGGTGCCGCTGCCGTGGCACAGCAACTGGCCCGCGGTGTTGTGCACGAAGGCCTCGCAGAAGGCCATCGACGCCGTACGGTGCAGGCGCTTGCCGGTGGCCACCAGCCGGCCTTCGCCGGGGCGCATGAAGGCGGTTTTCATCTCGATGGTGACCACACCGGGCAGCGGCTCGCCCTCGGGCGTGTCGGGGCTGCGCGCGGCATGCGCCATCACCACGTCCAGCAGCGTCATCAATGCGCCGCCGTGGGCCACACCCCAGCTGTTGGTGAAGTCCTCTTGCATGGACATGTGAACTTCGGCCTCGCCACCGTGCATGCGCTGCAGCTCCATGCCGAGCAACTTGACGAAGGGGATGTGGACCTTGAATTCCATCGCGGCTTGCCGTTCAGGCGGCGCCGTGCACGGCGCTCACGCCGCCATCCACCGCCAGGATCTGCCCGGTGATGTGCTTGCCGGCCGCGCTGGCGAACAACAGCACGGCACCCTTGAGGTCGTCGTCGTCGCCCAGGCGCTTCAAGGGCGCGCCGGCGGCCAGTTTCTCGGCGCCCAGTTGGTTCAGCACGCCCTGCGTCATCTTGCTCGGGAAGAAACCCGGCGCCAGCGCGTTGACGGTGATGCCGTACTTGCCCCACTCGCCGGCCAGCGTGCGCGTGAAGTTGACCACCGCACCCTTGCTGGTGCCGTAGGCGATGAACTGCACGTCGACGCTGCCACTGAGGCCCGCGATGCTGGCGACGTTGACGATGCGGCCGCGCCGGCGCGGGATCATGCTCGCCTTGGCCACCGCCTGCGCGAACAGGAAGAGGCTGCGGATGTTCAGGTTCATCACCTTGTCCCAGGCTTGCAGCGGATAGTCCTCGGCCGGCGCACCCCAGGTGGCGCCGGCGTTGTTGACGAGGATGTCGATCTGGCCGGTGCGGTGCATCGTCTCGGCCACGACACGATGCACCTCCTCGGGTTGGCTGGCGTCGGCGGCGATCCAGCGCGCGTCGATGCCGCGTTCGGACAAGCGGGCGGCGGCCTCTTCCAGGTCGGCCGCCTTGCGCGAGACCAGCATCACCTTGGCGCCGGCCTCGCCCAGCGCCTCGGCCATCTGCAGGCCCAGCCCGCGTGAACCGCCGGTGACCAGCGCCACCTGGCCGGTGAGGTCGAAAAGTTGCTGGACGGGTGTGCTCATTTCAATACCTCCGTGCTTTGCACTGCGGTGCGGGCCGCCTTCGGAGCGGCCGGGCGGCGGCTCATGCGGGCTCCAGATAGGGTTCCCAGGCGTCGACGTGAACGACCAGGCCTTGCGCGCCGGGCTCGTCGCCCCAGAGTTCGTGGCCATCGAAGGCCACGGTGTAGAGCTGCGCTGGCTGCTCGCCCAGGCCCTGCGCGTGGGTGTCGGCGAAGACGTGGCCACCGTGCAGCGCGCGCACCACGCCGCGGCGGCCGCGCACGTAGCCGGGCAGGCGAGTGTGGTGCGGCGCCGGCGCGGTCGTCATGCGCACGGCGTCGCCCACGGCATAACGCGGCGCTGCAGCGGTGGCGCGTGCGGTGGGGGCACCGCGCGCGAGCACGGCGGGCAGGATGTCGGCCGTCAGCCTGCGCGGCAGCGGCGGTGCCGGGTGCAGCGCCACCGCCTGCGCCAGTTCGTCGGCCTGCACGAGCGCACGCTGCATCAGCAGGCGCTCGAGCGCGGCGGTCCAGATCTGGTAGTAGCTCAGGCGCGTGTAGTCGGGCAGCGTCTCGCGTGCGGCGCGGCTCATGTCGATGTTCCAGGCGCCGGTGGCGCCCATGGCCACCGTCAGCGCCATCGCGCGCGGTTCCCACGGCGCGTGCCAGAGTTCACCCTCGGGCTCGGGCACCACCGCGCCGTGGCCCGGCTGGCCGCCCAGGTCGGCGTGCGAGGTGTAGGGCGTCATGCACCGCGCTCCGGCGAACGCGGCAGGCCGGTGCCGATCATCGCGTCGCGCGTCACCAGTCCGGCCAGGGCGGCCTCCGACCAGCCCTCGGTACCGGCCGGTCGTTGCGGCAGCACGAGGTAGCGCAGCTCGGCGGTGGAATCCCAGACGCGGATCTGCGTGCCCTCGGGCAAGGTGACGCCGAAGTCGGCCAGCACGCCGCGCGGGTCGCGCACGGCGCGGGAACGGTAGGGCGCGCTCTTGTACCAGGTGGGCGGCAGGCCCAGCACCGGCCACGGGTAGCAACTGCACAGCGTGCACACCACCAGGTTGTGGCACTCGGGTGTGTTCTCGACCACCACCATGTGCTCACCCTGGCGGCCGGTGTAGCCCAGGGACGCAATCGCGGCCGAGGCGTCCTGCCGCAGCCATTCGAGGTAGGCCGGGTCGGCCCAGGCCTTGGCCACCACGCGCGCGCCGTTGCGCGGGCCGATGCGGGTCTGGTAGGTGTCGATCAGCGCGTCGAGCACCGCCGGGTCGACATAGCCCTTGGCCGTGAGCACGGTTTCCAAGGCGCGCACGCGCAGGTCCATCGGCCCCAGCTCGCTGTGGTCGTGGTCGTCCCCATGCGGGTGATCGTGCTCGTGATCGTGGCTCATGACGTCGATGCTACGCGGCGTGCTCACCACCAGCCAAGGGCGCGGCCGCCGAGCAGCGCGCCCAGCAGCAGCGGCTGGTGCAGCATGTAGAAGCTGAGCGACCAGCGCCCCAGTACGGCCAGGGGTTGCAGCGGCGCCGGCAGCGGCCCGGCCAGCACGGCGCGTCGGTGGCGCAGCAGCCACTGGCCGGCCGCCAGGCCCCACAGCATCACACCCAGCCAGGGCAGCACCGGCACGTAGTCTTCGGTCAGCGGCTTCTTGGTCACCAGGCCCAGCCAGTTCAGCGCCGGCCCGTCGAAGGCCGGCAGCTGCACAAGCTGCGGCAGCACCAGGGCCAGCGCACCCAGCGGCCACAGCCCCGCGCGCAGCGGCGCGGCGCCGCGCGCCAGCACCAGCATCACCGCCATGCCGTGCAGCACGCCGAAGTGGATCCAGGTGTTGGGGAACATCAGCGCCGAGCCCGCGCTCACCAGCACCGCGCAGCCCGCCACCTGGGCCCAGCGGCGCCAGAAGCGCGGCCAGCGCTGCGCGGCGTCGAGCGCCACCGCCTGGCCCAGGCCGGCGCAGAACAGAAAGAGGCTGACGATGGCCGTGCGCTGCAGCGTCCAGAAGGGGTCGCGCGTGAAGGCCTGGCGCGGCTCCCACAGGCCCAGGTGGTTGAGGTCGAAGCAGAAGTGGAAAACCGCCATCCAGACGATGGCCACGGCACGCAGTGCGTCCAGGCGGTCGAAGCGCGGCGCCGGTGTGGGCAACGGCGGCATCAGGCGGTCTTCTCGTAGACGTCGGTGAAGCCCTTGCCGTCCCAGGCGTAGAGCAGGTAGGCGGCGTGCAGGCAGGGGCCGGCGCCCTGCGGACGGAACAGGCCCGCGCATTCGCCGCGGGCGTGGCGCACGCTGCGGTAGACGACGCCGGCCGAGCCCGCGCTGCGCAGGCGGGCGCCGAGCGCTCGCGACGCCGCGTAGTCGTCGGGGTCGTAGACCACGGCCGGCACTGCGCCCGCAGGCCGCAGGTCGTGCAGGCGGGCGTCGATGGGCACGTGATACAGCCGCATCGGCAGGTGCATGGCGGGCTGTTGCGTGGCGGCCAGGAAGAGCGCGTGGTGGTGACGTGTCTCGGCCACCGCGGTGGCACGCTCGCGCGCGGCGTAGAACACGCCCCACTCACCGGCCGAAAAGCGGCTGCCCAGCGTGTTGACGTGCGTGAAGGCGGCCATCACCGGGCCGCTGCCCGGGCCGTAGACACGCTGCTCGCGCGGCACACGCTCGATGTGGCCCAGTTCGTCGCGGGCGCGTTCGTTACTCAGCGATTCCAGCGCATAGAGGGCGTCGAAGTCGCTGGCATCGGCAACGCGGTCGAAGAGCGTGATCGCCGGGTAGCGCGTGGGCACGATGCGGCAGGCCTGCTGCCAGCGCACGCGGCGAACGGCAGCCCCGTCGGCGGGCTCGGCGCCGGCCGCAGCGGGCGTGGACGCGGCGGGCTCGGCGGGCGCCGTGCGCTTCAGGACCAGCCCCCGCCGCGCACGCCGTCGAGGTAGCGCCGCACCAGGTTCAGGTCGCTGACGTTGCCCCCCAGCATGCGCCGCAGCGCCGTGCCGCCGCCGAAGGGCGCCGCTGCGTTGGGCTGGCGCACCCAGGCATCCGCCGCGGCGGCGTCGGGCAGCAGGATCTGCAGGCTCTTCCAGATGCCCAGGATGTTGGACAGCCGCTCCAGCGTGTCACGCGGCAGGCTGGCCTTGTCGGGGTGCTTGCGCCACGCGAAGTAGGTGGAACGCGGCGGCTGCCCCAGCAGCGCCAGCTGCTCGTCGACACTCAAACCCCAGGCCTCGGCGATGCGCGCAAAGGCACGCAGACCGGCGGCGGCCATCGCTTCGGGGCTGGGCTCGGGGGGCCTCTGCGGCGCCAGGACTGCACTCATCGTTGAATCCTGTTCTAGATGATGTGCACAGTTTAATCCAGAACCGGACTCTTCAACCGTCTTCGCCCAACAGCACCGGCAGCAGCGTGGCCGCCGTGCCGCGCAGCACGGTGTGGGCCACGGCATCGATCTCGCTCTCCGCCGGGTTGACGATGAGGACCTGTGCGCCGGCCTCGCGCGCCAGCCCGGCCAGGCCGGCCGCCGGCCACACCGCGCCCGAGGTGCCCACCACCAGCATCACGGCGCAGTGCTCGGCCGCCAGCACGGCCTGCGCCATCGCCACCACCGGCAGGTTTTCGCCAAACCACACCACGCCCGGCCGCAGCAGGTTGCCGCAGGTGGCGCAGGCCGGCGGCCGGCCCGGCGGTGCGTCGGCCGGGCTGCAGGCAAAGCCACGTTCGGGCTGGCGCGGGCAGGGGTCGATCCAGCGGTCCTCGAGGATGTCGCCATGCAGCTGCAGCGCATCGGTGTTGCCGGCGCGCTGGTGCAGGTCGTCGACGTTCTGCGTCACCAGCGCCAGCGCGCCGGGGTGGCGGCGCGCGAAGGCGGCCAGCGCCTGGTGGCCGGCGTTGGGCACCGCATCCTGCACGCCGGCGCGGCGTTCGGCGTACCAGTCCCACACCCGCTGCGGGTCGGCGCGGAAACCGTCTTCGCTGGCCAGCTCCGCCGGGTTGAACTTCGCCCAGTGCCCCGTGAGCGCGTCGCGGAAAGTGGGGATGCCGCTTTCGGCGCTCATGCCCGCGCCGGTCAGCACGCACAGACCGCCGCGCCGCTGCGCGGCGGCGGCGATGGCCCTGCGGGCCTCAGCGATCGGCGAAGTGTCCACCGTCGGCCGCCTGCTGCACCACCACCTCGGCCGGCGCAAAACGCGGGCCGAACTTCGCCGCCAGTTCGAGCGAACGCGCGACGAAGGCCGCCGCGCCCATGGCGTTGATGAACTGCAGCGCACCGCCGTGGAAGGGCGCAAAACCCCAGCCGAAGATGCTGCCGATATTGGCGTCGGCCACCGAGCGCAGCACACCTTCCTGGAAACAGCGCGCGGCCTCGTTGGCCTGGGCGAACATCAGCCGGTCCATCAGTTCCTGCTGCGGCGGCTGCACGGCAGCCACCGGGTAAAGCTGCGCCAGCCCCGGCCACAAGGACTTGCCGTCGGCCGACCAGTCGTAGAAGCCCTGGCCCACCTTCTTGCCCAGGCGGGCGCCGGCACACAGCCGCCTCACGACGGTCATGCCCGGGTGTTCGACGTAACACCGGCCTTCGTCGGCGAGGTCCTTCTTCGTCTGCTCCGCGACATGCAGCGACAGCCCCAGCGAGACCTCGTCCTGCAGCGCCAGCGGCGGCATCGGCATGCCGGCCTGCAGGCCGGCCACCTCGATGCTGCGCGGGTGCACACCTTCGGCCAGCATCGTGATGCCTTCCATCACGTAGGTGCCGAAGACGCGGCTGGTGTAGAAACCGCGGCTGTCGTTGACGACGATGGGCGTCTTGCCGATCTGGCGCACGAAGTCGAAGGCGCGCGCCAGCGTCTCGTCGCTGGTGCGCTCGCCGACGATGATCTCCACCAGCGGCATCTTCTCCACCGGGCTGAAGAAGTGCAGGCCGATGAAGTGCGTCGGGTCGCGGCTGGCCTGGGCCAGGCCGGTGATCGGCAGCGTGGACGTGTTCGATGCAAACACCGCGCCCGGCGCCAGCGCGGCCTCGGCCTGGCGGGTCACCGTGGCCTTGACCTGGCGGTCCTCGAACACGGCCTCTATGACGAGTTCGCAGCCGGCCAGCAGGCTGTCGTCGGTGCCGGCCGTGATGCGCGCCAGCACCGCGTCGCGCGCCTGCGCCGTGCTGCGGCCGCGCTTGACGGCCTTGTCGAGCAGCCCCTGCGCGTGGGCCTTGCCCTGTTCGGCAGCGGCCTGCGTGGTGTCGATCAGCACCACATCGGTGCCGGCCTGCGCGGCGACATGGGCGATGCCCGCGCCCATCATGCCCGCGCCCAGCACGCCGAGCTTCTTCACCGTCGTCCGGGGCAGGCCCGCGGGGCGCGACGCACCCTTCTTCAGCGCGTTGAGCTGGTACCACAGCGTGCCGATCATGTTGCGGCTTTGCTGCGACATCGCGCAGGCCGCGATGTAGCGGCTTTCGACCACGCTGGCGGCGTCGAAGTCGAGCAGGCCGCCTTCGAAGATGGCGCTCATCACGTGCTGCACGGCGGGGTAGTTGCCCCAGCTCTTGGCGGCGGCCACCGAAGGCGCCACCGAAAACAGCTGCGCCACCGCCGGCGCGCGGCTGTCGCCGCCGGGGAAGCGGAACTTCGGCGCGTCCCAGGGCTGCTGCGCCTTCGGGTGCGCCAGACACCAGGCGCGGGCCTGGGCCAGCAGGTCTTCGGGGTCCTTGGCCAGGCCCGTCAGCAGGCCCAGGCCGAGCGCCTTGTGCACGTCCATCTCGGCACCTTCGGCGCAGATCTGCAGCGCCGCCTGGATGCCCAGCAGCCGCGACAACCGCACCGTGCCGCCGCCGCCCGGCAGCAGGCCGAGCTTGACCTCGAGCTGGCCGAGCTTCAGCCGCGCGTCATCGAGCGCAAAACGCGCGTGGCAGGCCAGCGCCAGTTCGAGCCCGCCGCCGAGCGCATGGCCGTTGATCGCGGCCACCACCGGCTTGCCCTGCTTCTCCAGCGCGCGCAACACCTGCTTCATCGCCATCGTGGCCTCGAAGGCCTCTTCGGCGCGGGTCCACTTCGACATCTGGTCGATGTCGCCGCCGGTGCAGAAGTCGGCCTTGGCCGAAGTCAGCACCAGGCCCTTCACCGACACCTCGGCCAGGCGTGCCGTGGCCTCGGCGATGCCACGCAGCAGCGCCTCGCAGACGACGTTGGTGCTGCGGCCGTGCAGGTCCATCGCGGCGACGAGGATGCCGTCGTCGCCCAGCGTGAGCTTCAGCGCTTGCATGCTCAGACCCTTTCGATGATGGTGGCGATGCCCATGCCACCGCCCACGCACAGCGTGACGCAGCCGGTGGCGAGGTCGCGGCGCTCGAGTTCGTCGAGCACCATGCCCAGCAGGATGCAGCCGGTGGCGCCCAGCGGGTGGCCCATCGCGATGGCGCCGCCGTTGACGTTGACGCGGTCGAGCGGCACGCCGAGGTCGCGCGCGGTTTTCATCGGCACCACGGCGAAGGCCTCGTTGATCTCCCACAGGTCGACGTCGGCCGCCGCCATGCCGGCCTTGGCCAGCGCCTTGCGGCAGGCCGGTGTCGGGCCGGTGAGCATGATCGTGGGCTCGCTGCCGATCACCGCCACGCTGCGGATGTGCGCACGCGGCTTCAGGCCGGCCTTCGCGCCGCCGGCGGCGGAGCCCACCAGCATCAGCGCCGCGCCGTCGACGATGCCCGACGAGTTGCCGGCGTGGTGGATGTGCTCGATGCGTTCGACCGTCGTGTACTTGCGCAGCGCGGTGGCGTCGAAACCCATCGCGCCCATCATCGCGAAGCTGGGCTCCAGCTTGGCCATGGCTTCGGCGCTGGCGTTCTCACGGATGGTTTCGTCGCGGTCCAGCATCAGCAGCCCGGCGATGTCGTGCACCGGCACCAGGCTCTTCGCGAAGTGGCCCGCGGCACGTGCGGCGGCAGCCTTGGCGTGTGAACGCAGCGCGTAGGCATCGACATCGGCGCGCGTGAAACGCTCCAGCGTGGCAATGAGGTCGGCGCCCACGCCCTGCGGAACGAAACCCAGGTGCTGGTTGATGCGCGGGTCCATGAACCAGGCGCCGCCGTCGCTGCCCATGGGCCAGCGGCTCATGCTCTCGATGCCGCCGGCCACCACCAGGTCCTCAAAGCCGCTGGCCACCTTGGCGGCGGCCAGGTTCACGCTTTCCAGGCCGCTGGCGCAAAAGCGGCTCTGCGTCACGCCGGCCACGGTCTGCGCCCAGTCGGCGTCCAGCACCGCGGTGCGCGCGATGTCGGCGCCCTGCTCGCCCACCGCCGTCACGCAGCCCAGCACCACGTCGTCGACGAGTGCGGTGTCGAGTTGCAGCCGCCGCTGCAGCGCACGCAGCAGGCTGCGCAGCAGCCACACCGGCGTGGCCTGGTGCAGGCTGCCGTCCTTCTTGCCCTTGCCGCGCGGCGTGCGCACGTGGTCGTAGATGAAGGCATCGGCCATGGCGGGCCCCCCTTTTCAAGGTTCTAGCGCTCGCCGAGCTGCTTGCGCACGGCGGCGTTGATGACACGCAGCTCGGCCAGCGTGGCCTCGATGTGCGCGCGTTTGGTTTCGAGTTCGGCGATGGCCGCATCGGTGCGCTGCAGCACGAACTTCATCTGCTGCGTGCGGCCTTCGCCATGCGCGCCGTAGAGGTCGAGGTAGTGCTTGATCTCGGCCAGGCTGGCGCCGATGGCCTTGCTGCGCAGGATGAGCGCCAGCCGCGCCCGGTCGCGCCGGGTGTAGACCCGTGTGCCGCCGACGCGGCGCGGCGCCAGCAGGCCCTTGTCCTCGTAGAAGCGGATCGTGCGCAGCGTGATGCCGAACTCGCGGCACAGTTGGGTGATGCCGAAGAGTTCGCTGTCGGCCTCGTCGCGGTGGGCGTCGACGGCCTCCTGGGCCGAGGGCGCAACTTTCCTGCGGCCAGGCGACTGCAGCACCGCGCTCATCGCGAGGTCATACGAGGCGCTGCAGCTTCATGGCCACGCTCATGTCGCCGCTGACCTTGAACCTGCCCATCATGAAACCGGTGGCCGGTTCGAGTTCGCCGGTCAGCAGCGCGGCCAGGTTCTCCAGCGTGATGGCGATGGTGCAGTCGGTCTCGACGTTGTCGTTGCCGACCGTGTTGGGCACGCTGCGGCCGTCGATGACGAGCACGCCGTCGGCACCGCAGTCGAACTTCAGCGTCGCGTTCAGGCCGCAGGCGTCGCCGACCTTGGCGCGCAGGGTTTCAGTGCAGGCGGGCATGTCCATGGCAAGTTGGCTCCAGGGCGGGTATGGACGGCATCCTAGGGTGCACACTTGCCGTGGACATCCGTGCAATCACCTAGCAGTCATCCGGTTGACGTTAACGTTACCCTGAAGCCTAATCGCCCTCCGTCGCCGTCCAAACTGCACCGCCATGTCCGCCCTGTCCCGCTACCACAGCGTCTTCCGCCCTGGCCTCTTCGACGGCCAGGTGGTGTGGGTGACCGGCGGCGGCAGCGGCATCGGGCGCTGCGTCGCCCACGAGCTGGCGTCGCTGGGCGCGATGGTCGTCATCAGCGGGCGTCGCAAGGACAAGCTGGACGCGGTGGCTGCCGAGATTGCGGAAGACGGCGGTCGCTGCGACAGCATCAACTTCGACATCCGCGACGAAGACGCCGTGAAGACCTGCGTGGCCCACGTGCTCGCGCAGCACGGCCCGGTGGCGGGCCTGGTGAACAACGCCGGCGGCCAGTTCCCGGCGCCGCTGCTGGCCATCAGCAAGAAGGGCTTCGATGCCGTGGTGGCCAACAACCTCACCGGCGGCTTCCTGATGATGCGCGAGCTGTTCAACCAGAGCATGCAGGCCCAGGGTGGGGCCATCGTCAACATGACGGCCGACTTCCGCAACGGCATGCCCGGCATGGGCCACAGCGGCGCGGCGCGCGCGGGCATGGCCAACCTCACCGCCACCGCGGCCTTCGAGTGGGCGCACGCCGGCGTGCGCGTGAACGCGGTGGCGCCGGGCTGGATCGCCAGTTCGGGCATGGACAGCTACGGCGGCGCGATGAAGTCGCTGATACCGCGCCTGAAACAGCACGTGCCGATGCGCCGTCTGGGGCTGGAAGCCGAAGTCAGCGCGGCCATCGTTTTCCTGCTTTCGCCGGCGGCGGCCTTCATCAGCGGCGTGACGCTGCAGATCGACGGCGCGGCGTCGCTGGGCAGCGAGATCTTCCCGCTGGGCAGCAGCGCGAAGTCGGTGCCTTTCGAAGGTTTCCACCGCGCCCGCACACCCGATGTGCTGCAGCCCGCGCCCGAGGGGCCGAAGTAATGCCGGCGCTGCCGACCCGGATCGACGCACGCTCGCCGGCCTTCGTGGCCAACACGCAGCGTGCGCAGCAGCGCCTGGACGAAGTGCTGGCCCTGCAGGCCCGCGTGGTGGCCGAATCGGAGAGCAAGCGCGCGAAGTTCGAGCAGCGCGGCCAGTTGCTGCCGCGTGAACGTGTGGCACGCCTGCTCGACCGCGGCAGCGACTTCCTCGAACTCAGCCCACTCGCCGGCCTGGGCATGCACGACGACGACGGCCGGAAAAGCGTGCAGGGCGGCGGCAGCGTCGTCGGCATCGGCGTCGTCGCCGGCAAGCGGGTGCTCGTCAGCGCCAGCGACAGCGCCGTGAAGGGCGGCACCGTCGCGCCGATGGGGCTGAAGAAGGCGCTGCGGGCGCAGGAGCTGGCGGCGCAGAACAAGCTGCCGCTGATTGCGCTGGTGGAAAGCGGTGGCGCCAACCTGATGTACCAGGCCGAGATCTTCGTCGACGGTGGCCGCAGCTTCGCCAACCAGGCGCGGTTGAGCGCGGCGGGCATTCCGCAGATCGCCGTCGTGCATGGCTCGTCCACCGCCGGCGGCGCCTACCTGCCGGGGCTGTCGGACTACGTGGTGCTGGTGCGTGGCCGCAGCAGCATTTATCTCGCCGGCCCACCGCTGGTGAAGGCGGCCATCGGCGAAGACGCCAGCGACGAAGAACTCGGCGGCGCGCAGATGCACGCCGAAGTGACCGGCCTGGGCGAGTACCTGGCCGAAAACGACGCCCACGCCATCGCGCTGGCGCGGGAGCTGGTCGACAAGCTGCCCTGGGACCGCGTGCCCGCTTGCGCCGCGGCGCCCGAGCCGCTGTTCCCCACCGCCGAGCTGATGGGCGTGGTGCCCGCCGACGACCGGGAACCCTATGACGTGCGCGAGGTCATCGCGCGCCTGGTCGACGGCAGCGACTTCCTCGAATTCAAGGCCAGCCACGCCACCGACACCGTCTGCGGCCATGCCCGCCTTCACGGCCACGCGGTGGGGCTGATCGGCAACAACGGCCCCATCCAGCCCGGCGGCAGCACCAAGGCGGCGCAGTTCATCCAGCTGTGTGACCAGAGCGGCACGCCACTCGTCTTCCTGCAGAACACCACCGGCTACATGGTCGGCAAGGCCGCCGAGCAGGCCGGCGCCATCAAGCACGGCAGCAAGATGATCCAGGCCGTGGCCAACGCGCGGGTGGCGAAGTTCACCATCGTGCTGGGCGGCAGCTTCGGCGCCGGCAACTACGGCATGTGCGGGCGCGGTTTCGATCCGCGCTTCATCTTCGCCTGGCCCAGCGCACGCACCGCGGTGATGGGCGGCGCGCAGGCCGCGCAGGTGATGGACATCCTGAACCGCGCCAAGCTCGAACGCCTGGGCCTGCCCGCCAACGACGAAGCCCTGGCCGCCATGAGCGACGCCCTGCGCCAGCGCCTGGACGCCGAGAGTCACGTGCTCTTCGGCACCGCGCGGCTGTGGGACGACGGCGTCATCGACCCCCGCGACACGCGCCGCATCCTGGGCCTGTGCCTGGCCATCGCGCGTGAAGCCGAAACCCGAACCCTGCGGCCGAACACCTTCGGCGTGGCCAGACTCTGAAACGGAGACCGACTTGAAGTTCACCCCCGAACACCGCGCGCTCGAAGACACCGTCGTCAAGTTCTGCGACAAGGAACTCAACCCGCACATCGCCGAATGGGAAGCGGCGGGCCAGTTCCCCGCGCACGAGGTCTTCAAGAAGCTGGGCGACCTGGGCCTGCTGGGCCTGAAGTACCCGGAAGAGTACGGCGGCGCCGGTCTCGACTTCAGCTACAGCATGGTGATGGCCGAGGCGCTGGGCCAGTGCAACTGCGGCGGCGTGCCGATGGCCATCGGCGTGCACACCGACATGGCGACACCCGCACTCGCCCGCTTCGGCAGCGACGCGCTGCGCCACGAATGGCTCACGCCCACCATCGCCGGCGACGTGGTGGCCTGCCTGGGCGTCAGCGAGCCCGGCGGCGGCAGCGACGTGGCCGCGGTGAAGACGCGCGCCAGCAGTGACGGCGACGACTACCTCATCAACGGCACCAAGATGTGGATCACGAACGGGATGCAGGCGGACTGGTGCTGCCTGCTGGCGAACACGTCCGACGGCCCGCCGCACAAGAACAAGAGCCTGATCGTGGTGCCGATGGACGCGCCGGGCATCACGCGCCAGAAGATCCACAAGATCGGCATGCACAGCAGCGACACCGCGCAGCTCTTCTTCGACAACGTGCGGGTGCCGAAGAAGAACCTCATCGGCCAGGAAGGCCTGGGTTTCACCTTCCAGATGCTGCAGTTCCAGGAGGAACGGTTGTGGGGCGCCGCGGGCAGCCTGCGCAGCCTGGACCGCCTGATCGACCAGACCATCGACTACACGCGCCAGCGCCAGGCCTTCGGCAAGCGCATCCTCGACAACCAGGTGGTGCACTTCCGCCTGGCCGAGTTGCGCACGGAAGTGGAAGCGCTGCGCGCGCTGACCTACCGCGCGGTGGAGATGTACGTGGGCGGCAAGGACGTCACCAAGCTCGCCAGCATGGCCAAGCTGAAGTGCGGAAGGCTCAGCCGCGAGGTGGCCGACGCCTGCCTGCAATACTGGGGTGGCATGGGTTACACCGCCGACAACCCGATCAGCCAGGCCTACCGCGACAGCCGGCTCATCAGCATCGGCGGCGGCGCCGACGAGATCATGCTCGGCATCATCTGCAAGCTCGAAGGAACACTCCCCGGAAAGGGAAGCTGATGGACACAAGAACAATGCCGACGCTGCTGAGCCGACAAGAGGGCGGCGTGCTGACGCTGACGCTGAACCGCCCCGAGGTGCGCAACGCAATGTCGCTGGCGCTGGTGCTGGAACTGCGCCAGGCCCTGGCGGCGGCCGAGGCCGACGGCCAGACGCGGGTGATCGTGCTGCGCGGCGCCGGTGGCCACTTCTGTGCCGGCGCCGACCTGAAGGACATGGCCGGCGCACGCGCCCGGCTCGAAGAGGACCCGCAGGCCATCACGAAGGTCAACGCCGCCTTCGGTGAACTCTGCGTGGCCTTCGCCAACACCGGCCTGGCCACCGTGGCGGTGCTGGAAGGCACGGTGATGGGCGGCGGCCTGGGCCTGGCCTGCGTGGTGGACGTGGCGCTGGCCGGCACCAGCGCGGTGTTCCGCCTGCCCGAGACCTCGCTGGGCGTGGTGCCGGCGCAGATCGCGCCCTTCCTCGTCGAACGGCTGGGCTACGCCGATGCCAAGCGCCTGGCCGTCACCGGCGGCACGCTGGACGCCCGCGCCGCGCTCGAACTGCGCCTGGTGCACGCCATGCACGCCGCCGGCGCGCTGGACCACGCGCTGGCCGAGGTGCTGCACAACATCCTGCAATGCGCCCCCGGCGCGGTGGCGGCCACCAAGGCACTGCTGGCGCGGGCGCGCTTCCACACACCGGCCTCGCTGGTGCAGCAGGCCGCCGAGGTGTTCTCGCAGGCCGCGCTGGGCCCCGAGGGCAGCGAAGGCACGCTGGCCTTCCTGCAGAAACGCAAGGCTGCATGGATGCCTTGAGCGCCTGCGGCGCCGGGGATGCGGCAAGGATCGCCAGCGCATGAGCGTCAACAAGATCCTCATCGCCAATCGCGGGGACAACGGGCGCCAGCCCGTTGCGGCGAAGCCAAATCGCATGGCGCGCGCAGCGCGCACAGGCGATCTCGCCGCGCACGGCCATGTTTGAGAAAATCCTCATCGCCAACCGCGGCGAGATCGCCTGCCGGATCATCCGCACCGCGCACCGCCTGGGCTACCGCACCGTGGCCGTCTACAGCGAAGCCGACGCCGGCGCGCCGCATGTGGGCCAGGCCGACGAAGGCGTGTGCATCGGCCCGCCACCGGCGGCCGACAGCTACCTGAACATCGCCGCGCTGCTGGCCGCGGCGCGCACGACCGGCGCCGACGCCGTGCACCCGGGTTATGGCTTCCTGTCCGAACGCGCTGACTTCGCCCAGGCCTGCGCCGACGCCGGCCTCGTTTTCATCGGCCCGCCGCCCGAGGCCATCCGCGCCATGGGCGACAAGGCTGCCGCCAAGCGGTTGATGGTCGAGGCCGGCGTGCCCTGCGCGCCGGGCTACGGAGGCGGCGACCAGCGCGACGAGACGTTGATCACCGAAGCGGCGAAGCTCGGCCTGCCGCTGCTGGTGAAGGCGGTGGCCGGCGGTGGTGGCCGCGGCATGCGGCTGGTGCACGTGGCCGACGAACTGCCCGCCGCGCTGGCCGGCGCGCGACGCGAGGCGCAGAGCGCTTTCGGCGACGGCCGCCTGATGCTGGAACGCCTGATCGAAAACGGCCGCCACATCGAGGTGCAGGTCTTTGCCGACGCCCACGGCCACGCCGTGCACCTGGGCGAACGCGACTGCACGGCGCAGCGGCGGCGGCAGAAGGTCATCGAGGAGGCGCCCTCGCCCATCGTGAGTGCCACGATGCGCGCGGCCCTGGGCGCCGACGCCGTGGCTGCCGCACTGGCCGTGGGCTACCGCGGCGCCGGCACGGTGGAGTTCATCGTCGACGCCGAACTCAAGCACTGGTTCCTGGAGATGAACACGCGGCTGCAGGTCGAGCACCCGGTCACCGAGTGCATCACGGGCCTGGACCTCGTCGAATGGCAACTGCGTGTGGCGCGCGGCGAGCCACTGCCGCTGGCGCAGGAGCAGATCACCTTCACCGGCCACGCCATCGAGGCGCGCCTGTACGCCGAAGACCCGTACGACGGCTGGACGCCGCAAACAGGGCGCATCGCCGGCTGGGCACCGCAGCAAGCGTCCATCCGCATCGACCACGGCATCGCCGAAGGCGGCGACATCACGCCCTGGTACGACGCGATGGTGGCCAAGTTCATCGCCCACGGCAGCAGCCGCGCCGATGCCGTGCGCCGGCTGACGCGGGCACTGGAAGCCGTGCCGCTGCTGGGCGTGGTGAACAACGGCCGCTTCCTGCGTGACCTGCTGCAGCACCCGCAGTTCACCGCGGCGACGATGACGACGACACGGCTCGACGAGTGGGCCGCCGCCGGCGAGCCGCTGCTGCAGCGCCCGGCCCCGCCCGAAGCGGCCTGGCACCTGGCCGCGGCCTTGCACGCGTCGCACGCGGCCCGCGCTGCCATCAGGCCGGCGAGCGTCTCGCATGTCGACATCACGCTGCAGTGCCAGGGCCAGACCCGCACGCTGCGCGCCCCGCCGGACGGTGTTGCGGTGCTGTCCTTCGAAGCCGGGCTGCTGCGCTACACCGAAGCCGGTGTGCAACGCCGGGCCCGCGCCGCACGCGTCGGCGCGCATCTGCACCTGGCCCTGGACGGTGACGTCTACACCTTCACCGAAGCCTCACCCTACCCCGCCAGCGACACACGCCCCGACGCGCGCCTGGCTCGCGCCACGGTGGCAGGCGTGGTGGCGCAGCTGGCGGTGAGCGTGGGCGACACCGTCGTGGCGGGCGCACCGCTGGTGTGCGTGGAAGCGATGAAGATGGAAATGTGGCTGCACGCCGCTGCCGCGGGCCGCGTGTGCGCCGTGCACGTGAGGCTGAAGGACACGGTGGCCGCGGGCACCGTGCTGGTGGAACTGGAGATCACCGCATGAACG
This sequence comes from uncultured beta proteobacterium, assembly GCA_947084805.1. GTDB lineage: Bacteria > Pseudomonadota > Gammaproteobacteria > Burkholderiales > Burkholderiaceae_C > Rubrivivax. The sequence goes on from CAMTUD010000036.1 coordinate 40,665, forward strand.
CCGAGCCGCGCGCCGACAAGGCCATCCTCACCTGCGCGCTGACCGGCGTGCTGACCAACCCGCAGCAGCACCCGGTGCCGGTGACGCCGGCGCAGATGGCGGCCGAGGCGCGCGACGCGTACAACGCCGGCGCCAGCATCATGCACGTGCACCTGCGTTCGCAGGAGCCCGGCTTCGGCCACATGCCGAGCTGGGACCCCGACGTGGCCGACGCCGTGTGCAGCGCCATCCGCGCCGCCTGCCCGGGCGTGGTCATCAACCTCACCACCGGCGTCATCGGCAAGGACATCAGCGGCCCCGTGGCCTGCCTGCGCCGGGTGCGGCCCGAGGCCGCGGCCTGCAACGCCGGCACGCTGAACTACCTGAAGATCAAGGCCGACGGCGAATGGGCCTGGCCGCCGATGGTCTTCGACAACCCGGTGGCCAAGATCGAACAGTTCCTGGCGGTGATGCAGGAACTGCACATCCACCCCGAGTTCGAGTGTTTCGACGTCGGCATCGTGCGCAGCGTGGGCATGTACCTGCAGGCCGGGCTCTTCAGCGGCGTGCCCGAACTCAACTTCGTGATGGGCGTGGCCAGCGGCATGCCCTGCGACGCCGAACTGCTGGCGCTGCTGCCGAAGTACGCGCCGGCCGGTGCGGTGTGGCAGAGCACGCTCATCGGCCGCAGCGAGATCTGGCCCGTGCACCAGCGCACGGCCGAACTCGGCGGCATGCTGCGCAGCGGCTTGGAGGACACCTTCTACCTGCCCGACGGCAGCAAGGCCGGCGGCAACGGCGTGCTGATCGAGGCGCTGGCGCGCTGCGCGCGCAACGCCGGGCGCGAGGTGGCCAGCCCCGCCGAGGCGCGTGCGCTGCTGGGCCTTGCGGGAGCCACTGCATGACGCTGGCGCTGCGCAGCAGCGACGAACAGGCACGGCTGGACGCCGCGCTGATCGACCTCTTCGAACACAAGATCGCCTTCAACCAGGTGCTGGGCCTGAAGATCGCCTCGGTGCGGCCCGGCGACGTGCGCGGCATCGTCACCATGAAGCCCGAACTGGTGGGCCACTACAGCTACGGCCGCCTGCACGGCGGCGTGATCTCGGCCGTGCTCGACGCGATGGGCGGCCTGGCGCTGATGGTGGGCATCGCCGAGCGCCACCCGCACGACAACATGCTGCAGGTGATGCAGCGCTTCAGCAAGATGGGCACCATCGACCTGCGTGTCGACTACCTGCGCCCCGGCCTCGGCCGTCACTTCGTGGCCACGGCCGAGCCCACGCGGCTGGGCGGCCGCATCGGCAGTACGCAGATGCGGCTGGTGAACGACGAGGGCACGCTGATCGCCACCGCGGCAGCGGCCTACGTCGTCGCGTGACGGTCGACCGCACGACGGTCTGATCGAGGTCAAGCCGGGCCGTGATGCCGGCGTTGCAGCGCGCCGGTCTTCGTCTACAGTGGCCGCGAGCACCCGACACACGATGGCCAAGATCCTCCTGCTGTATTCGAGCGTCTACGGCCTCTCACGCCGCATCAGCGAGCGCCTGCAGGCGCACCTGGCGCGCCAGGGTGTCGCGGCCGAAGTGGCGGCGATCACCGACGCCAGCACCGACCCGGCGGCCTTCGACGCCATCGTCATCGGCGCCAGCATCCGCCACGGCAAACACAACCCGGCCGTGATGGGCTTCATCCGCCAGCACCTGGCGCTGTTGCAGGTCAAACCCAGCGCCTTCTTCTCGGTCAACCTGGTGGCGCGCAAGCCCACGCGCAACACCCGCGAGACCAACCCCTACCTGCGGCGTTTCATGGCGCAAAGCCCCTGGCAGCCGCCGCTGCAGGCTGTGTTCGCCGGCGAGCTGGATTACGCGCGCTACGGGCCGCTGGACCGCCGCATGATGCAGTTCGTGATGTGGCTCAACAAGGGGCCGACCGACCCGACGACGAAGGTCGAGTTCACGAACTGGACCGAGGTCGAGCGTTTTGCCATGCAGGTGGCCGGCCTGGCCACGGCGCAAGCAAACCCGGCACGATGAGGGCGTTGCTGGAACGGCTTGCCGGCGCGCTGCACTTGACGCTGGCGGTGTCGGTCGTCTGGCTGCTGGCCAGCAGCCCGTGGCTGCGCATGTACCGCCACCTGCCGGCGGCCGCCGGCTTCGTGAACCTGAGCCATGTCGTGCTCGGCCTCACCGTGGCACTGCTCGTGCCGATCTACCTGGCGCACAACAGCCTGGGCCAGCGCCGCCAGCTGTGCTTCCCCTGGTTGACCGGGCACATGGGCGCGGTGGCGCGTGACATCGCCGGCCTCGCGCACGGCCGTCTGCCCGCGGCCGAAGGCGGTGGCCTGCTGGCCATGCTGGAAGGCCTGCTGCTGCTGTCGCTGCTGGCCACCGGCCTCACCGGCACCGGCTGGCTGCTGGTGCAGGGTTCGGAAGCGGCTGCGGCCTGGTGCGATGTGCACGTGCTGTGCGCGCGTGTATTCGCCGGCCTGCTGTTGGCGCACCTGCTCGGCGTATCGCTGCACCTGCTCGACTTCGTGCGCGACTGAGCACCCCGGCGCGGCCGCCGGAGGCCAGCATCCCGACCGCCCGTGCGCCGTTTCAGGGCCGGCCCCGGGGGCCGGGGCCATGGCGCTGCTGCGGAACTCAGCCGCGTCGCGTCAGCCGCAGCCCGACCAACGCCAGCCCCACCATCGCCAGCGTCGTAGGTTCGGGCACGGTGCCGCCGAAGCCGCCGCTGCCGCCGTCAGTGCCACCGCCGCTGCGTCTGCAGTCGTTCGAGATGGTGTTGTTGTCCATGGTCACCGCCCCGACCAGCGCGATGGCGCGGCCGCACAGGATGCTGGCCGAGGTGGTCATCGTGATGCTCTGGTCGGCAATGATGTTGCCGGCGAACAGCGAGCTGGTGCCCAGCGTCGCCGAACTGCCGACCTGCCAGAACACGCCGGTGTCGGACGCCGCGTTGATGACATTGACCGTCGACGCGCTGGCCGTTGTGAGCATGCTGCCGATCTGGAAGATGAAGAGCGCATTCGGGTTACCCTGCGCGTTGAGAGTCAGCGCGCCGGTCAGCTGCGCCGACGACGAAAATCGATAGACGCCGGACGTCAGCACCATGCCGCCAAGATCCTGGCCCGTCAGGTCGGAGGTCAGTATCTGACTGGCCAGCACGTTGTAGGCCGTGCGCGAGTCGATCTGCGCCTGCACGGCCACGGCGTCGGTCTGGTGCACCGCGCCGTTGAGGGTGATGCTGCCCAGCCCCGTGATCGATGTGCCGGGTGACACACCCAGGTCACCCCAGATCGTGGTCGGGCCCGTGTTGGTGACGGTGGAAGCGCCCAGCACCGCGAAGCTCTGCGCGCTGCCCAGGATGGGGTCTGCCGACGCGCTCGATGCGCCGAACAATCCCACCACCGCGGCCAACGCCACGGCCCGTACCCGATATCGCATGTTCATGATTAGCTCCGGTCTGGTGTCGCCGCGCCTCGGTAAGAGGTTTGCGCTTGAAGAAACCTTGCCGCAGTATTGATCCGCGATCTCCAGACCGCCATCTACCCCCCCCTGCACTGGTGCAAGGGTCTGCGCTTTGTGGTTCAGCGCACAGACATCAGCGCAGAAGTTGGTGTGAAAACAGAGGTCGAAGCTGCGAAGGACGCGAACCCCGACCCAGATTGCGCGACCGCCGCCTTGATGCGCTGCGGCCCGCCCCCATCTGCCACCGACGTCCATCCTCACCCGCGCCGTCGCTCATGAAAGCCCTGACCACGCCCAGCAAGTTCACCGTGCTCGCCGCCGCCCTGCTGGGCGCCGCAGCCGCCTTTTTCGCCGTGCCAGATCGGAAGA
>CAMTUD010000037.1:0-17642 GCA_947084805.1 uncultured beta proteobacterium
ACATGTGCAGGCTGGGCTTGCTCGCTCCCCCATTCAGAGCCGCCGCCGGCTGCAGGCCGAGGTTGGCGCGCAGCTTGTCGATGACCAGCAGCGCGGCGATGTCGCGGACGCGCTGCTTCACCGGCGCCAGGCCGATGAGGTCGCGCTCGAGTTCGTCGATCACGGCCTGCACCTGGCTTTCGGCGAGCACGGCGTTGACCGTGCGCGCGGTCGACACCGGCGGCGCCGGGGCGACGGGGGCGGGCGCCCCTGCCGACATCGGCGAGCCCGGGATGTTGTACATGGACGTGGCCATGGCGCGCTGCGGGTGCGGCCGCCTTAGCCGCTGTAGCGTTCCGACTCGGGCTTGTCGGTGGCGTAGCTGTGCACCGTGTAGCGCAGGCTGCGGCCGTTCACTTCCTGGCGCACCAGGCCGTAGCCGGGTTCGTTTTTCGGCCGGTTGACGATGAAGCTCATCGCGATGGTCTCGACGCCGCGCGTGCTGTCGAAGGCCATCAACCGGATGTAGTGGTTGGGGAAGGTCTTGCGGCAGGCGTTCATCTCCATCAGCACGCCGGCGGCGTCCTTCAGGTCGAACATGGGCATGCCGTACATCTCCCAGTAGGTGTTGCGCGGGTGCGGGTCGTCGGTGTACTCGACGCTCCAGGCGTAGCCCTTGCGCATCCCGTATTCGACCTGCAGGCTGATCTCTGCGTCGGTGAGGTCGGGCAGGAAGCTGAACTGGCCTTGCGTGATGCGGCCGGTGGGGTTGGTCATCATGGTGTGGGTTCCTCTTGGCTGGGCTCGGCGGTGTGCTCAGGCGACAGACGGTGTCTGGGCGAAGTCGCTGGTGTCGGTGGGCGCGTAGTTGAAGCTGATCTCGCCCCAGGTATCGAGCGCCTGCTTCAGCGGCGTGCAGAACTGGGCCGCCTTGCGCAGGATGTCCGGGCCCTCGTTGGCGATGTCCTTGCCTTCGTTGCGCGCCTTGACCATGCACTCCAGCGCCACTCGGTTGGCCACGGCGCCGGCCTGGATGCCGGCCGGGTGGCCGATGGTGCCGCCGCCGAACTGCAGCACCACGTCGTCGCCGAAGAGGTCGATCAGCTGGTGCATCTGGCCGGCGTGGATGCCGCCCGACGCCACCGGCATCACCTTCTTCATGTCGGCCCAGTCCTGCTCGAAGTACATGCCGCGCGAATAGTCGACCTTGGTCAGGCTGTCGCGGCAGACGTTGTAGTAGCCCTGCACGGTGAGCGGGTCGCCTTCCAGCTTGCCCACCGCGGTGCCGGTGTGCAGGTGGTCGCAGCCGGCCAGGCGCAGCCACTTGGCGATGACGCGGAAGCTCACGCCGTGGTTCTTCTGGCGCGTATAAGTGCCGTGGCCGGCACGGTGCATGTGCATCAGCATGTCGTTGGCGCGGCACCATTCGGCCATGCTCTGGATGGCGGTGTAGCCGATCACCAGGTCGACCATGACGATGATGCTGCCGAGCTCCTTCGCGAACTCGGCGCGGCGGTACATCTCTTCCATCGTGCCGGCAGTCACGTTCAGGTAGCTGCCCTTCACTTCACCGGTGGCAGCGCTGGCCTTGTTCACCGCGTCCATTACGTACAGGAAACGGTCGCGCCAGTGCATGAAGGGCTGCGAGTTGATGTTCTCGTCGTCCTTCATGAAGTCCAGCCCGCCCTTCAGGCCTTCGTAGACGACGCGGCCGTAGTTGCGGCCGCTCAGCCCCAGCTTGGGCTTGGTCGTCGCGCCCAGCAGCGGGCGGCCGAACTTGTCCAGGCGCTCACGCTCGACCACCAGGCCGGTAGGCGGGCCCTTGAAGGTCTTGACGTAGGCCACCGGGATGCGGATGTCTTCCAGCCGCGCGGCCTTCAGCGGCTTGAAGCTGAAGACGTTGCCGATCAGGCTGGCCGTCATGTTGGCGATCGAGCCCTCTTCGAACAGGATCAGGTCGTAGGCCACCCAGGCCATGAACTGGCCCGGCGTACCCGGCACCGGTTCCACCTTGTAGGCCTTGGCGCGGTAGCTGTCGCAGGCCGTCAGGCGGTCGGTCCACACCACGGTCCAGGTGGCGGTGGACGATTCGCCGGCCACCGCGGCGGCGGCCTCGATCGGGTCCACACCCTCCTGTGGCGTGATGCGGAACAGACAGAGGACATCGGTGTCCTTGGGCACGTAGTCGCCGTCCCAGTAGCCCATCTGGCGGTACTTGAGCACGCCGGCGCTGTAGCGCTTCTTCTGGTCCTTGATGACGCCTTCGTCGACGGGTGTGTTCACGTGAGCTCCTTGTATGCGGGGGGCGGTTGACGGCGGGGTGTGAAGAAATATAGGCTTCGACTGAATTAAGAGACAGTCAGAATTACTTTGCCAATTCATCAGCCCAACCTGATCTATGAACGTCACCTTCCGCCAGCTCCGTGTCTTCACGGAAGTCGCCGATCTCGGCAGCATGGCCCGCGCCGCCGAGGCGCTGCACCTCACGCCGCCGGCGGTGAGCATGCAGATCAAGGAGGTCGAATCGCAGGTCGGCCTGCCCCTCTTCGACCGCCACGGCCGCACGGTTTCGCTGTCCACCGCCGGTGAGTACTTCCTCGTGCATGCCAAGCGTCTGCTGGCCGCGCTGAAGGAGGCCGACGACGCGATGGCGCGCCTGAAGCGCATCGAGCGCGGCCTCTTGACCATCGGCATGGTCAGCACGGCGAAGTACTTCGTGCCGCACCTGCTGGCGCGCTTCCACGAGGACCACCGTGGCATCGACGTGCGCCTGCGGGTGCTGGGCAACCGCGAGCAGCTGGTGGCGCAGATGCACACCGGCGAGGTCGACCTGACCATCATGGGCAGGCCGCCGCGCGAGATCGCCACGCGCGCCGAGGCCTTCGCGCCGCACCCGCTGGTTTTCGTGGCGCCGCCAGGCCACCCGCTGCTGGCCACGCCGCAGGCGCCGGTGGCGGCGCTGGGGCCCTACGACTTCATCGCCCGCGAGCATGGCTCGGGCACCCGTTCGGCGATGGAGAACTTCTTCGCCGAGCACCGCTTCGCGCCGCACATCGCGATGGAAATGAGCAGCAACGAAACCATCAAGCAGGCCGTCATCGCCGGCCTGGGGCTGAGCTTCCTGTCGCTGCACACCATCGGCCTGGAACTGCAGACCGGTCGGCTGAAGGTGCTGGACATCGCCGGCACGCCCGTGATGCGCACCTGGAACGTGGTGCACCTGGGCTCGAAGGTGCTGAGCCCGGCGGCCGAGGCCTTCCGCTACTACGTCATCGAGCAGGGTGCGGCCTTCCTGCGCGCGCAGGACGGGCCGCTGCTGGCCGGCAGCGCCTGAAGCGGCCGCTCAGCCGCTCACTTCGCCGGTTTCTTCGCCGCCGCCTTTTTCGCCGCGGCCTTGGCCGGCGCCTTGGCGCTGGCGCTGAGCAGCGCGTCGAGGTTCTTCGTGATCTCGCCTTCGATGGTCTTGCTGAAGGCGCCGAGCAGGAAACCGAGCTTGGCTTCAAGGTCGAAGTGGTCGGCGGCGACGATGAGCCGCCCCTTCACACCGGTGCGCGCAAATTCGACGGTGTCGCTGGTTTCGCCCTCGAGCACGCTGCACGCCATGTCGAACTTCTTCTCCACTTCCTCGGCCCATTTCCAGGCGATCTTGCGCGCCTGGGCCAGGCCCAGCTGGTGCTCGCGGTGGATGCGGATGTCGGCCATGGGATCGGTCCTTCGGTGCGCGTCACGTGCCCTTGCCGTGGCGGATGGAATCGGGTGTCGAAGCCGGATATTGCCTCACGGCGCGGCCAGCCGGGCGCGGCGCTCGGCCATCGGCAGTGCGGCCAGGGTCTTGACCTCGGCGTAGAAGCGCCGGAAATCGCCGCCCTGGCGCTCGAACAGGCGCTCGAACTGCGGCACCAGTTCGGTGTAGGCGGCCAGTACGCCGAAGTAGGCGTTGTTGGCCTGTGCGAACCAGGCGTCGTAGCCCGTCCAGCCGCCCCAGGGCCCGGCCTTCAGCGCGGTGTACTCGGCGCGCATCGCGGCCAGCAGCTCGGCCTTGCGCATGCGCTTGGTGGTGTCGTCGGCAGGGCCCGTGTAGACGGCTTGCAACGCGTCGCGGTAACGCTGTGCCAGGGCCTGGAACTCGACGCGCCGGCGCTCGGCCAATTGCACCTGCGCCTGCAGTTCGGGTGTGCCCTGCTGCGCCACCCAGCGCTGCCCGCCGATGCGTTCGACCGCGGTGCCGAAGCTCTCGTTGAAGGTGGTGTCGTCGCCGGCGTAGGCCACCTGGTGCGCCAGCTCGTGGAACACCAGGCGCGCCAGTTCACCCTCGGGCCAGCCGATGAAGGTGTTGAGCAGCGGGTCGCCGCCGATCCAGTTGCTCCAGCCCAGCGTGCTGTAGGCCGGCACACCGTAGACACGCACCTCCCAGCCTTCGGCGCGCAACTGCGCGGCCAGGGCGTCGGCCTGCGCGCGGTCGAAGTAGCCGCGGTAGCCCACGCAGCCCATGACCGGGAAACACCAGGTCTTCAGCGTCAGCGAGAGCTCGGGTGCGGCCACCACGTTCCACACCACGGCCGGGCGCTGCAGGTCGGCGTAACGGCGGTAGCTGCCGTTGTCGGGCAGCTTCAGTTCGTCGACGGCGAAGTCGCGCAGGCGCTGGCTGAGCTGCAGGTGCCGGCGCAGGGCTTCGGGCGTGCTGTCGTCGGCCAGCACCTGGGCCACCGGGCGCGCACGCTGCATCAGGTCGATGTGGCCGCCGGCCGCCTGCGCGTAGTAGCCCAGGCTGCTGCAGCCGCTGCCCAGGCACACCGCGGCCACGGCCAGGACGACGGCGCCGAGCAGACCCCCGCTTGCCGCCATGCCGGTGCGCCAGCGCCCCGGCTTCAAGCCGCGCCAGCCCCGCGCGGCGCGGCCACCGCGGCCACTTCGACCAGGCAGTCGTAGAACGTGGGCGCACGGCCGATATCGGTCAGCCGCTGGTGCGTGAGCTCGTTGACGTTGGTGCCGTTGAGGCCCATCTTGCGCCACCACACGCCCAGGCCGTTGACGACACCCGGCCGCGCGCGCGCGTTGACCGCGGCCTTGCAGCGGTATTCGCCGCGGTCGTTGAAGATGCGCACCCCGTCGCCGTCGTGGATGCCGCGTGCGGCGGCGTCCACCGGGTGCATCTCGAGCAGCGGTTCACGCTCGGCGGCGCGCAGGCTGGCGACGTTGACGAAGCTGCTGTTGAGGAAGTGGCGCGCCGGCGGCGAGATCATCGCCAGCGGGTAGCGCGCGGCGAGTTCGGGTGTGGCCTCGGCGCATTCGTAGTTCGCCACGTGGTCGGGCAGGCCCAGGCCCGGCGAGTCGGCCAAGGCCTTGCCGCCGGGGCTGGGGAAACCGCCGTCGGCGAAGGGCGCGTCGGCGATGCGCAGCTTCGACCAGCCGCGCGCCGCCAGCTCGCCCAGGTCGACATGCTCGGCCTTGAAGGCCGACAGCGCCATGGCCTCGTCGCTTTCGGCAAAACACGGTTCGGTGTAGCCCATGCGTGCGGCCAGCGCACGGAAGATGGCGGCATTGCTGCGCGCCTGGCCCAGCGGCTGAACCGCCGGCCGGTTCAGCAGCGCGTAGGTGTGGCCGTAGGCGGAATGCGCGTCCCAGTGCTCGAGCTGCGTGGTGGCCGGCAGCACGTAGTCGGCATGGTCGGCGGTGTCGGTGAGGAAGTGCTCGAGCACCACGGTGAACAGGTCTTCACGTAAGAAGCCGCGCACCACCTCGCCGCTGTGCGGCGCCACCGCCACCGGGTTGCTGTTGTAGACGACGACGGCCTCGATGCGCGGGCCGAAATCCGCCGAGCCGCCGTGGTTCAGCGCGTCACCGATGGTGCTCATGTTGATGGTGCGCGGGGTCCTTCCCGCCAGCAGGTCGGGCCGCTGCAGCGCCGCGTCGTGGCGCACGCCCTTGAACCAGCCCGAGCTGCTGAGCAGCAGGCCGCCGGCGCGGTGGCGCCAGGCGCCGGTGATGCAGGGCAGCAAGGCCACCAGGCGCACCGCGTTGCCGCCGCCGCGCACACGCTGCATGCCGTAGTTGAGGCGGATGGCCGCCGGCCGGGTGCTGCCGTAGTCGCGGGCCAGCGCACGCACCTCGTCGGCGCTGATGCCGCACACGGCCGCCACACGTTCGGGTGGCCATTGCAGCGCGCGTTCGCGCAGCGCCGGCCAGCCTTCGACGTGGCGCGTCACGTAGTCGTCATCGACCTGGCCGTTGGCGATCAGTTCGTGCATCAGCCCCAGCGCCAGGGCGCCGTCGGTGCCTGGGCGCAGCGCGATGTGCTGGTGGCACTTCTCGGCCGTCTCGGTGCGCCGCGGGTCGATGCACACCAGCTTTGCGCCGGCACGCTTGGCCTGCTGCGCGAAGTTCCAGAAGTGCACGCTGCTGGTGATGGGGTTGCTGCCCCAGATCAGGATCAGCTTGCTCTCGGCGAAAAACTCGACGTGCATGCCCACCTTGCCGCCGTAGGTGGCGGCCAGCGCCTCGCCGCCGGCGCTGGCGCAGATGGTGCGGTCCAGCAGGCTGGCGCCGAGCTTGTGGAAGAAACGTGCGGCCATGCCGTCGCCCTGCACCAGGCCCATGGTGCCGGCGTAGCTGTAGGGCAGGACGGCTTCGGCGTCGCGCGCCGCGACGGCCTGCAGGCGCGCCGCGATGGCGCTCAGCGCCTCGTCCCAGCCCACGGGCTCGAAGCGGCCCTCACCCTTCCTGCCCACGCGCCTGAGCGGCGTGAGCACCCGTTCCGGGTGGTAGCTGCGTTCGGCATAACGGCTGACCTTGGTGCACAGCGCACCGTGTGTCGGCGGGTGATCGGGGTCGCCGGCCACGCGCGTGACGCGGCCACCTTCCACCGTGATGCGCAGCGCGCAGGTGTCCGGGCAGTCGTGGGGGCAGGCGCCCTGCACGGTGTGGATGGACGTCGGGTCGGTGGCGGTGGCGGCAGACATCAAAACACTATCGCACATCCCTCGCGGCCCAGGCCTGCAGGCGCTGCCGCGCCGCGGCCAGCCCACACTGGACCAGCGCGCCGATGGCGCCGAACTGCAGCATGCCGTAGTGGTCGACCTCGGGCTCGATCATCACGTCGATCGACGACGACACGCGCTGCATGTGCTCGGCGCTGCCGACCGTCATCGTGCGCACCAGCAGATCGCCGATCTTCGGCGTCGGCAGCGGTGCGCGCCAGGGCAGCAGGCCGTGCAGGGCCACCGCCCAGGCCGACGGGAAGCCACCCTGCGGCGGCAGCACGTCGTCGCTGGACGCCACCTTGCTGGCGAACACCGTGCCGCCGCAGCGCAACTTGACGAGGTCGGCCGGCAGGTTGTTGACGACGCCGCCATCGACCAGCACCCGCTCGCCGTCGATCACCGGCACCAGCACACCCGGCACCGACGAACTGGCCGCGGTGGCCAGCGTCAGCGAGCCGCGTTCGTGCACCACGGCACGGGCACCGTTGAGGTCGGTCGAGACGGCCAGGTAGGGCAGCCACAGGTCCTCGATGCGCAGGTCGCCGAAACACTTCGCGGCACAGGCGTCACGCCGGCGTGACGCCACCAGGGCCACCAGCGGCAGCGTGTACTCGCTGAACGGCCGCTGCCCGATGACGTAACGGTTCAACGCCACGATCTCGGGGATGCCCATGCCCATGGCGAACATGGCGGCCTGGATCGCGCCCATGCTGGTGCCGCCGATGCAGTCGATGGGCGGGCCGATCTCGGTGAAGGCCTGCAGCACGCCGATGTGGGCGAGGCCCCGCGCGCCGCCACCCGACAACGCCAGGCCTGTCGCCCGGCCCGTCAGCAGGCGCGCCGCGCGTCCCGTCGTGCCGGCATCGCCGCCGCGCAGGTGGTAGTGGCGGTCGAAGCGGCCGGTGGCCAGCCAGGCGCGGGTGTTGCGCGGCCGGTCGGCGTCGGGCGGGTGCGCCAGCAGCAGCGTCCAGGGCTGGTGCCGGGTGCCGTGCTGCGCCCAGTCCTGGGCCGCTTCCAGGCGCGCGCACAGGTCGGCCGGCGGCTGCGGCGCCATGCCCGCCACGGGCTCGGCCAGCCACAGGCAGCGGTCGGCGCGCAACAGGCATTCGCGCCGCCAGGCATCGTCGGCCGGGCCGGCGTCGAGCAACACCACCTCGTGTGCACGCTGCGCCTCTTCCAGCCAGACGTCGAAGCGGTTCCACAGCGGGTGCGCTGCGGTCGGCGCCGCCTCGTCGATCCTGCGCCCCAGCACGGCCTCGAAACCCGCGCGTGTGCACAGCGCTGTCTGCAGCGTGCGCTGCAGCGCGGCGCCCAGCCCGTCCACTGCGGCCTGCAACGGCGCGCTGGCGGATGCACGCAGCACCACCAGCACCTGGCCACCGGCGGCACGCCGCGGCGCGATCTGCTCGAACAGCCGTTGCACCACGGTGGCCATCAGGCGCCGGGCAAAGGCCGGATGGGCTTCGGCGAAGTGTTCGAAGTCGGCGCGCGACAGGCGCATCAGCGAAGCTTCGCGTTCGGCCCGCAGCGTGGCGCTGCGCAGGCCGCCGGTGATGAGGCCGATCTCGCCGACGCTGGCGCCCGGCAGCAGGTCGGCGCCGCGCAGGGTGCTGCCCGCCGCCTCGGTGACGACGCTGAGGCGGCCGCTGGTCAGCACGTACCAGGCGTCGGCCGCTTCGCCTTGCCGCATCAGGCAGGCCCCACGCTCCAGCCGCAGTTCAGTGGCCCGTTGCGCCAGCGCTTCGACGACTGCACCGTCCATGCCCTGCACCAGCGTGGCCAGCGTGCGCCGGAAGACGAGCATGTGCAGGCGCCATGCGGCCAGCTGCGCCAGGCGCGTGTCCAGGGCGTCGAAGCCCTGCCCCAGTTCACGCAGCAGCGGGCGGTCGATGGCCAGCACCGTGCACGGCGTCGTGCACACGGCCTCGGCGTCGGTGGCCTGGCCCGTCACGGCCTGGATCACGCCCAGCACCTCGTGTTCGTCGACCGCCAGCACCTGGCCCGGCGCCACCGCGTCGGGCAGCCGCACACGCAGGCTGCCGCACAGCAGCACGCACAGGCCGTCGCCGGACTGCAGGGGGTCACCGGGCACCAGGTCGGCGCGCCGCGCGCCGGCAATGCACAGCGCGATCACTTCGTCCGGCGCGCCGGCGAACAAGGCCGTACGGGCCAGCGCTGCACCCGGGTTCTCGACAGACGACGGCATCGGTGGGCGGTCGGGTTAGCGCTCGAAGTTCATGGCGGCGAGCATAGCGCCGGGGTGACGGGGCACGGCGCACACCGAAGCCCGCGGCCGACACCCGGCATCGCGGGCTGGCTAAGATGCAACTTTCCGTCGACCGAGGCCCTGCCGCCATGAACCTCATCGAACCCATCCTGGCCGACGTCGCCGCCGTCACCGCCATCCGCCGCGACATCCACGCCCACCCCGAGCTGTGCTTCCAGGAAGAACGCACGGCCGACGTCATCGCCAAGGCGCTTGCCGGCTGGGGCATCCCGGTGCACCGCGGCCTGGGCAAGACCGGCGTGGTGGGCATCGTGAAGAACGGCAGCAGCGCCCGCGCCGTGGGCCTGCGCGCCGACATCGACGCGCTGCCGATGACCGAGCACAACACCTTCGAACACGCCAGCAAGCACCAGGGCAAGATGCACGCCTGCGGCCACGACGGCCACACCGCGATGCTGCTGGCCGCGGCCAAGCACCTGTCGACGAACCGCAACTTCGACGGCACCGTCTACCTGGTCTTCCAGCCCGCCGAAGAAGGCGGCGGCGGCGCGCGCGAGATGATCAAGGACGGCCTGTTCGAGCGCTTCCCGATGGAGGCCATCTTCGGCGCCCACAACTGGCCCGGCATGAAGGTCGGGGCCTTCGGCGTCAACCCGGGCGCGATGATGGCGTCGAGCAACGAGTTCCGCGCCGTCATCCACGGCAAGGGTTCCCACGCCGCGCTGCCCTACCTGGGTGTCGACCCGGTACCGGTGGCCTGCCAGATGGTGATGGCGTGGCAGACCATCATCACGCGCAACCGCCGGCCCATCGACCCCGGCGTCATCAGCGCCACCATGATCCACACCGGCGAGGCCATCAACGTGGTGCCCGACTCGGCCGAGATCCGCGGCACGGTGCGCACCTTCTCGCTGGAGGTCCTGGAGCTCATCGAACGCCGCATGCGCGAGGTGGCCGAGCACACCGCCGCGGCCTTCGGCGCGACCTGCGAGTTCGAGTTCAAGCGCAACTACCCGCCCACCGTGAACCACCCGGCCGAAACCGAATTTGTGCGCGGCGTGCTGGCAAAGGTGGTGGGCGCAGAAAACGTGCAGGCCTTCGAGCCCACGATGGGCGCCGAGGACTTCAGCTTCTTCCTGCAGGCCAAGCCCGGCTGCTACTTCGTCATCGGCAACGGCGACGGCGCGCACCGCGAAGGCGGCCACGGCCTGGGGCCGTGCATGCTGCACAACCCCAGCTACGACTTCAACGACGAACTGATCCCGCTGGGCGCCACGGCCTGGGTGCGCATCGCCGAGGAATGGCTGGGCGCGCCGCGCACGGCTGGCTGACGGCGTTCAGGGCACGCCGACCACGAGGTAGGCGTTCACCGAGCCGCCGCTGCCGCGGCCCACACCCACGAACACCGGCCCCACCGGGGTTTCGCCGGCCATGTAGACGGTGACCGAATTCAGCCAGCCTTCGCTGCGCTGTTGCGCGTAAGGCATGGCCACCTTGCCGGCTTCCAGCGCCAGCCCCAGGCGCAGTTCACCGCGCAGCCCGAGCGGCGCGCGGCCGATGACACGTTCGGCGCGCACATGGCCGTAGGCCACGTCGTCGCCGATGAGCTGGCCGCTGGCAAAACCCGTGAGATTCAGCAGGCCGCCCAGGCGTGCCGCGTCGGTCAAGGGCAGCTGGCCGCGTGGTGAACCGGTCCAGCTCAGGCGCCCCGAAAGTACCCAGCGCTCCCACGGCAGCGCGCCACGGGCCTCGAAGGCGGCGCGTGAGTAGTCGCGGCGCGGCGAATCGTAGTAGCTCGCCTGCAGCGACCAGCCGCGGCTCGGGAAGTACAGCCGGTCGGCCTGCTCCAGGTCCAGCGCCAGCAGCCAGCCCCCGTTGGCGCGTTCGGGGGCCGCGCCGGCCAGCGCCTGATAGATGTCCAGGCCGGTGTCCAGGCGGTTGGTCACCTGCGTCTCGCGCCAGCCCGCGCGAACCTGCCCCAGCAGCCTGAAGTTCACGCCCGCCGCCAGGTCGAGCCGGCTGCGGATGCTGCGGTACTCGGCGATGCGCCGGTCGACGAACCAGAAGTCGTTGCGTTCACGCCGGTACTCGACCGCCGCCGCCACGAAGCTGCGCTGCGCGCTGTCCAGCGGCTGGTACCACTCGGCACTGGCGCCGGTGCTGCGGCCGATCTGGCCCACCAGCAGCAGTTCGCCGCCCAGCCGGTTCAACCAGGTCTTCTGGTAGCCCAGGCGCAGCTGGTAGGTGCTGCCCTGGCTGAGGTTGCTTTCCAGCCCCAGGGCCAGGCGCAGGTAGTCGGGGCCCCAGCTCTTCTCGACCGGCAGCAGGCGCAGCACCTTCTTGTCCTGGCGCGTGAGCACGGTGTAGTCGACCTGCTCGTAGTGGCCGTCGCCGTAGGCGCGCAGCAGGTCGCGGTTGAGCGCTGCGGTGTCCAGCGGCGCCCCACCCTGTTGTTCGACGTAGCGGCGCAGCACCTCGGTGTTGACACGCGACATGCCGGCGATCTCGACCTCGTCGATGCGCGGCACGTCGCGCTCGCGCACCGCGATGCGGCGCTGCCAGGCGGCGTACTGCGGCTCGTTCACGCCCAGCGGCGACAGCCGGTCCACCACCGCCTGCGCCGCGGCGCGGCCGCGGTCGGCGGCTTCGGCGTGGCGCTCGAAGTCGCTCGCCGTCAGGTCGCCCAGCTCGGGCTTGAGGTAGATGTCGCCGGGGCGCAGCGTGGCCAGGCTGGCGGTGACGTTCTGCTCGGTCAGCAGCACCACCATCTGCGCCGTGATGCCCAGCAGGCCCGTCACCTGCGCCGGCGGCAACGGCGGCGAGCCGACGTTGACGGCGATCACGATGTCGGCGCCGCAACGTTCGCGCACTTCGCGGATGGGCACGTTGTCGACCAGCCCGCCGTCCACGAGCTTGTGGCCGCGGTAGTCCAGCGGCGCCAGCAGTCCGGGCACCGACATGCTGGCGCGCATGGCCTGCGTCAGGCTGCCGTCGCGCAGCACCACACGTTCGCCGGTGCCGATGTCGGTGGCGATGATGCTCACCGGCAAGGGCAGTTGCTGCAGTTCACGCTCGCCGGCGTCGGCGCGCACCAGGTGGTTGAAAAAGAGCTTGATCTTCTGCCCCGCCACCACGCCCGGCGGCGTGACGGCGCCATTGGGTGTGATGCCGGTTTCGCTGCCCGGCAGGAAACGCTGCTGCAGGCGCTTGTTGCGGAAGTTCAGCTCGTCGTAGCCGGGGTTGTCGAGGAACATGTCGCGCCAGTCGGCCAGCGCCAGTTCCTTGCGCATCTCGGCCGGTGACAGCCCCGCCGCCCAGGCCCCGGCCACCAGCGCGCCCATGCTGGTACCGGCCACGCAGTCCACCGGCACGCGCAGGCTTTCCAGCACCTCGAGCACGCCGATGTGCGCCGCACCACGCGCGCCACCACCGCCCAGCACGAGGCCGATGCGCGGGCGCCCCGGCGCCGCCGCTGTGACCGGCGCAGTGACCGGCGGTACGGCCTGCCCGATACCTGCCTGCGCGGCGACCCGCGCCGGCGCTGCCACCAGCACCAGCGCCATACCCATCCCCGCCGCCCACACTGCACGTTTCATGGCGCCGATTCTGGCCTGCGCCGCTCAAGCCGAGCCGGCGGTGGCCGATAAACCAGGGACGATGCGTCCCCCCGGCTCGGCCCGTCTGTGCCTGCAACAGCGCCTGCAACAGCACCTGCAACAGCGCCCGCCCCAGGGCTTGCGGCCTGCTGTCTGGCGCGCCTGGGCTGCGTTTGTCCTCGCCGGCCTGCTGTGGTCGCTGGCCGGCAGTGCGGCGGCCCAGGCCTTGCGCATCGACGGCCGCCCTGCCGTGCCGGTATGGCCGGCCGTGACGGTGCTGGCCGACCCCGAAGGCGCCCTCACGCCCGAGCAGGCGCTGGCCGCGCGTTCACGGTTCACGCTCCCGGAGGGCACGCCGTCGAACCTGGGCCGCAGCGCCAGCATCCTGTGGCTGCGCTTCCAGCTCGACGTGGTCGGCGAAGACACGGTGCAGCGTGTGCTGGAGATCGACTACCCCTCGCTCAACCAGATCGAGCTGTACCAGGTGCACGAAGGCCGTGTGACGGCGCCCGTGCGCATGGGCAACGTGCTGCGCAAGTCCGAACGCGTGATGCCCACGCGCAGCCATGCCGCGCCGCTGCTGCTGACGCCCGGCACGCACGAAGTGCTGCTGCGCGTGCAGACACAGTCGTCGATGGTGCTGCCCCTCACGCTGCGCACGCCCGAGGCCTTCACCGCGCACGAATCGCGCGAGCAGCTCGTGCAGGGCATCACCATCGGCCTGGCACTGTGCATGCTGCTGTACAGCCTGACGCAGGGCTTCGGCCTGCGCGACCCGGTGTTCTTCGACTACGCGCTGCTGCTGGCCGCCAACGTCGTCTTCACGCTGGCCTACTTCGGCATCGGCGCGCAGTACCTGTGGCCCGAGCTGCCCGCGCTGTCGCGCAAGGTGGCGCCGATGGCGGTGATGGTGGCCGTCGCCGCGGGGACACGTTTCATGACGGCGGCGCTGGCCGTGCACGAAGTCAGCCGCCTGGCTGCGCGGCTGTTGCGCTTCGTCAGCGCGGCCGCCGTGGTGGCGCTGGTGGCGACGTTGTTCGACCTGCTGGACTACCGCGCCGCACAGACGCTGGTCACCATCCTGGGCCTGCTGGCCACCACGCTGGTGCTGCCGGTGGCCTATGTCCGCGCCCGCCGCGGTGAGCGCAGTGCCTTCTACCTGCTCTTCGGCTGGGCCTTCTACACGCTGGGCGCGGTGACCACCGCCGGCCTGCTGCGCGGCATGGTCGAACCCACCTTCTGGACCCAGCACATCTACCCCTTCTCGCTGATGGTCGAGATGGCGGCCTGGATGGGCGTGCTGAGCCTGCGTGTGCAGGCCATCCACCGCAACGCCGACCGTGCACGGGTCGAGACCGAGACGCTGCGGGCGCTGGCGCAGACCGACGCCCTCACCGGTCTGCCCAACCGGCGCGGCCTGCAGCAGCACCTGGCGCTGGCACTGCCGCGCGCCACGCCGCAGCAGCTGCTGGCCGTCTACCTGCTCGACCTGGACGGCTTCAAGGCCGTCAACGACCGCTACGGCCACGATGTCGGCGACGCGTTGCTGGTGGCCGTGGGCCAGCGCCTGCAGGCGCAGTTGCGCGGCGGCGACGTCGTCGCCCGGCTGGGTGGCGACGAGTTCGTGGTGCTGGCCGCCGGCCTCGTCGACGAGGCCGCCGCGCAGGCCGTCGGCCAGAAGCTGCTGACCACCTTCGACGCGCCCTTCCATGTCGCCGGCCAGCACTGCAAGGTGGGCCTGACCGCCGGCTACGCGCTGGCGCCGCTGGACGGCACCACGGCCGACGAGCTGATCAAGCGCGCCGATGCTGCGATGTACGCCGGCAAGCAGGCCGGGCGCCACCGCGTGCAGCGCGGCGGACGTTCGCTGGCGATGGCCTGAACGGCGCCGCGCGCTGCTACGGCACCGCTACTGCATGAAGCCGATGGCCTGGCGCTTCGCGCCGGCGCCCGGCAGGTCGCCCAGTTCAATGCTGGCCCGCCCGGCGAGGCGGGCGTTGCCGAAGGCCGTCATCCAGGCGCGGCGCATCTCGCGCGGCGCGGTGCCGGCCAGGCGTTCGAGCACGGCGTCGCAGGGCTCGGCGTCGAAACGCTGGCCCCAGTCGTGCGCGGCACGCAGCTGGCGGTAGAGCCGCAGCGCAATGGCGCGCGCGGCGTCGAAGTCGGGCGCCTGCACCTCGAACACGTTCATGCGGTTCAGGATCGGCTCGGGGATGCAGCGTTCGTCGTTGGCCGTGGCCACCCAGATGATCTGGCTGGCGTCGATGGCGACTTCGGCAAACTCGTCGGTGAAGGCACCGGCGGTGTCGTGTTCGAGCAGGCTGTACAGCGCGCCCAGCGGGTCGTAGGCGTGTTCGGCACGCGCCTTGTCGATCTCGTCGACCACCATCACCGGGTTGGCGTAGTTGCCGTCAACCAGGGTCTCGAAGACCTTGCCCGGCCGCGCGCCCTTCCACTGGCTCGACGCGCCGCTGAGCACCCAGCCGGCGGTCAGGCTGCTCATGCTGATGAAGCCCATGCCGGTGCCCAGCAGGTGCGCGATCTCGCGCGCGAAGTGGGTCTTGCCGATGCCCGGCGGCCCGAGCAGCAGCATGGGCGTGATCTCGAGCGCGTCGCGGCTGTCGGTGCACAGCGCGAGCTGGCGCCGCACGTCGTCGAGCACCTCGTTGAAGTTGGGCATCTCTTCGTAGAGGTGGTCCATCGCCGGCAGGCCGCCGGGCTTGACCTGGAACCGCTCGGGACCCTTCTCGATCATGCGTTCGTAGGTGGCGCGCAGGTTTTCGTGTTCACGCGCGGGCAGCTTGTCCAGCCGCTGTTCGACGTCGCCCAGGCGGTACAGCGAACGCATGCGTGCCACGGGCAAGGCGCTGCCACAGACGGGGGAAACGGGGACCAGGCCGGTTTCAGCGCTCATCGGGACGGGCTCCTTCGCAAACGTGGGGACTGTCGCGGGTGCAGGTCGATTCAAGCAAAGACTGCCACAAGTCGGCCGCGGAACAAAGCCGGGGAGGCACCGCATTTCAGGGTCTTGGTGCCCCCCGGGCAGGGGGCGTGCACGCAAGCGGCGTGCCGTTCATCGGCATCGGCTGCGGCTGGCGTGTGCCGGCGTGCAGCTTGTCGCAAGCGGCGCGCGGCGGCGCGGCGCGCTGCCTACAGTGCACCCATCGACACCGCATCACGCACCAAAGGACAGCACCATGAACACCCTGCGCACCGCCCCCGGCACCAGCCTCTCGACCCGCGTCTCGACCCGCCTTTCGGCGCTCGCGCTGGCCAGCCTGCTGACCCTGTCCACGCTGCTGGGCGTGAACACGCTGGCCCACGTCGACAGCGCCCCGGCGCAGATGGCCCAGGCCGCGCAAGCACGCGCCTGAGGCCGCGCCCGGCCTTCAAGCGGCGTGGAGCGCCGCCGCCAGGAACGCCAGGCTGCGCCCATGCGCCAGCGCCGCGCTCGGCGCGTGGTACGAGGCCCGCGCCCAGCAGTTGAAGCCGTGCATGGCGCCCGGGTAGACCTGCACCTCGGCCTGCGGCAGTGCCGCCTGCACACGCGCCACGGCATCGAGCGGGATGTGGTCGTCGTGCTCGGCGTAGTGGAATTGCATCGGACAACGGATGGCCGGCGCACGATCGAGCTGGCCGTGGATACCGCCCCCGTAGTAGGCCACCGCGGCGTCCACGTCGGTGGCAGCCGCCGTCAGGTAGGCCAGCCGGCCGCCCATGCAGTAGCCGATGCTGCCGACCCTGCGGCCCCCGACCTCGGGCCGCGCTCGCAGCGCCGCCACGCTGGCGCCGATGTCGGCCAGCGCATCGGTGGCCGCGTAGCCCTGCATCAGCGCCAGCGCCTGCGTGCGGTCGGCGCCCTCGTAACCGAGTTGCACACGCGGCGCCTGACGCCAGAAGATGTCGGGCGCCAGCACGACGAAGCCGTCCAGCGCGTACTGCGCGGCCAGCGCCTGGATGTGTTCGTTGACGCCGAAGATCTCCTGCCACAGCAGCAGCCCCGGGCCGTGCCCGGCCGGTGGCAACGCGAGGTGGCCCGCGAAGCCGGGGGCGATGTCTATCCACTTCGTCTGGACGGGGCTGGTCATGGTCGGGCTCTCCTTCGATCGGGTCAATAGGTACGGCCCTTGCGGTACTGCGCATGCTGGCGCCGCTGCAAAGGCGACGAAGCGGCGAGCGCCGCGAACGAGGCACCGGCGTGGGCATGCGAGATGGCCAGGCCCAGCGCATCGGCGGCGTCCTTGCCCGGCAGCACCGGCAGCTTCAGCAGGCGCTTGACCATCTCCTGCACCTGCGACTTGTTGGCCAGGCCATGGCCGACGACGGCCTTCTTCATCTGCAGCGCGGTGTACTCGCTCACCGTCAGGCCGCCGGTGACGAGGGCGGCCAGCGCCGCGCCGCGCGCCTGCCCCAGCAGCAGCGTGCTCTGCGGGTTGACGTTGACGAACACGATCTCGGCGCAGGCGCAGTCGGGCGCGTAGGTTTGCACGACCTCGCGCACACCTTCGAAGATGATCTTCAGCCGCCCGGGCAGGTCACCGCGGGGCAGTTCCAGCGTGCTGATGGTGCCGCTGGCCACGTAAGCCAGGCGCGGGCCGTCGGCCTCGATGACGCCGAAGCCGGTGCGCTGCAGGCCGGGGTCTATGCCGAGGATGCGCATGGGCGTTGTCGTGTCTCGTCTCGATGGCCTCGCGGCCGGGCGCAGGGCAGGCGGCGAGTGTCGCGGCTCGGCCCTTTGCGGACGTTCGCGTCCGGCCGCATTCTGCGTTCGACGCTTCTCGCGCGTCGCGCCAGGCGGCACCCGGCGGCGTCGCCGACTGTGGCGGTCGGCGCTGCGCGCCGACTCCCCTGCGCTGCTCG
>CAMTUD010000038.1:0-7972 GCA_947084805.1 uncultured beta proteobacterium
CTGTAAATGGCCCGGCCGCAGATCACCCCGGTGATGCCACGCTCTTCGACCGCGCACAACCTTTCGATATCGGCAATGCCGCTCAAGCCGCCCGAAGCAATGACGGGAATGCTCAGCGACTGCGCCAGTTTCACCGTGGCATCGATGTTGACGCCCTGCAGCATGCCGTCACGCCCGATGTCGGTGTAGATCACGCCCTCGACGCCGTAGTCCTCGAATTTCTTCGCCAGGTCCACCACCTCGTGGCCGGTGAGCTTGCTCCAGCCGTCGGTGGCCACCTTGCCGTCCTTGGCGTCGAGGCCGACGATGACGTGGCCGCCGAAGGCCGTGCAGGCGTCCTTCAGGAAACCCGGGCTCTTCACGGCGGCGGTGCCGATGATCACGTAGCTCAGGCCGTCGTCGAGGTAGCGCTCGATGGTGTCGAGGTCGCGCAGGCCGCCGCCGAGCTGCACCGGTATCTTGTCGCCGACGACACGCAGGATGGACTTCACCGCGCCCTCGTTCACCGGCTTGCCGGCGAAGGCACCGTTGAGGTCGACCAGGTGCAGGCGTCGGGCGCCGGCGTCCAGCCAGCGCTGCGCCATGGCCGCGGGGTCGTCGCCGAAGGTGGTGACGGCTTGCATGTCGCCTTGTTGCAGGCGCACGCACTTGCCGTCTTTGAGGTCGATGGCCGGTATCAGCAGCATGGCTCGGGGTGAGCTTGGTGGAGGAAAGGGGGGCGCGGTTGGAAGGCCGGTGCGGCAGGCGGGTGTCGGGGCGGCGGCAGTCAGGGCTTCCAGCGCAGGAAGTTGCGGTACAGGGCCAGGCCCTGTTCGGCGCTCTTCTCAGGGTGAAACTGGGTGGCAAAAATGTTATCCCGGGCGACGGCGCAGGTAAAGCGCGCGCCGTAGTCTGTCAGGCCCGCGATGTGGTGCGGGTCCGACGGCGCAGCGTAGTAGCTGTGCACGAAGTAGAACCAGCTTTCGTCGGGCACGCCGTCCCAGATCGCGTGCGCTTGCTGCGAAACGCGGTTCCAGCCCATCTGCGGCACCTTGTAGCGGCTGCCGTCGGGTTGCAGCCGGCCTTCGAGCTGGAAGCGCAGCACACGGCCGGGAATCAGGCCCAGACCGGGGGTGTCCTGCTCTTCGCTGTGGTCCAGCAGCATCTGCATGCCGACGCAGACACCCAGCAGCGGCTTGTGCCGAGCGGCGTGCAGCACGGCGTCCTTCAAGCCCGAGTCGTGCAATTCGCGCATGCAATCGCGCATCGCGCCCTGACCGGGCAGCACCACACGCTCGGCGGCCATCACTTCTTCAGGGCGCTGCGTGACGATGACGTCCAAGCCCGTGCCGGCCGCCACGTGCAGCACGGCCTGCGACACCGAGCGCAGGTTGCCCATGCCGTAGTCGACGACGGCGACCGTGGCCATCGGCTTACAGCGAACCTTTGGTCGACGGGATGACGCCCGCCGAACGCGGATCGGGCGTCAGCGCCATGCGCAGTGCACGCGCGAAGGCCTTGAACACCGTCTCGCACTGGTGGTGGGCGTTGTCGCCCTTGAGGTTGTCGATGTGCAAGGTGACGAGCGCGTGGTTGCTGAAGCCCTGGAAGAACTCGTAGGCGAGCTGGGTGTCGAAGCCGCCGATCATGCCGGCCTTGAAGGGCACGTGCATGTGCAGCCCGGGGCGGCCGGAGAAGTCAACCACCACGCGTGACAGCGCCTCGTCCAGCGGCACGTAGCTGTGGCCGTAGCGCGTGATGCCCTTCTTGTCGCCCACCGCCTGCGCAAAGGCCATGCCCAGCGTGATGCCGACGTCTTCCACCGTGTGGTGGCCGTCGATGTGCAGGTCGCCCACGGCTTCGACGTCCAGGTCGACGAGGCCGTGGCGCGCGATCTGGTCGAGCATGTGGTCGAAAAAGCCGATGCCCGTGGACAGCCGCGCCGCGCCGCTGCCGTCGAGGTCGATGCGCACGCGGATCTGCGTTTCCTTGGTATCGCGGCGCACTTCAGCGACGCGGTGGACGGTCTCGCTCACAGGCTTTCCTTCAGGGCACGGATCATGAGGTCATTCTCGGCCGGCGCGCCCACCGTCAGCCGCAGGCACTGGGCCAGCAGCGGGTGCAGGCCGGCGATGTGCTTGACCAGCACGCCGCGCGCTTTCATGCCGTCGAAGGCGCGCTTCGAGTCGGGCACACGCACGAGCACCATGTTGGCTTCGCTGGGGAAAACCTGCACGCCGGGCGTGGCCGCCAGCGCGGTCATCAGCCGCGTGCGCTCGCTGCGCAGCAGCGCGGCCTGGCGGGCGTATTCGTCGGCGTGTTCCAGCGCGAACATCGCCGCCTCGGCATTCAGCACGCTCACGTTGTAGGGCGGGCGCACCTTGTCGATCTCGTCGACCAGCGCGGCCGGCCCGCACAGGTAGCCCAGGCGCACACCCGCCAGGCCGAACTTCGACAGCGTGCGCAGCACCAGCACGTGGTCGTGCTCAATTTCGGAACGCCCCAGGCGCGGCAGCCAGGTGCGCGACGAAAACGGCTGGTAGGCCTCGTCGAACACGACCAGTCCGTTCTGGCGCCCGATGGCCGCGACGATGCGCTCGATGACGGCGTCGTCGAAGAGGTTGGCCGTCGGGTTGTTCGGGTAGGCGATGTAGGTGATGGCGGGTCGGTGCGTTTCGATGGCCGCCAGCATCGCCGCCTCGTCGAGTTCGAAGTCCGGCGTCAGCGGCACGCCGACGAAGTGCAGCCCGCGCAGCTTCGCCGACATCTCGTACATCACGAAGCCGGGCAATGGGGCCAGCACCGTCGCGCCGGGCACGTTGCAGGCCACCGAGAGGATGTCGATGAGCTCGTCGGAGCCGTTGCCCACGATGAGCTTGTGGCCCGCAGGCAGATCGACGAAGCGCGTCAGCGCGGCCACGAGTTCGGCCACGCAGGTCGACGGGTAGCGGTTGATGGCCACACGGCCCAGACGCTCTCCCAGTTCACGCTGCAGTTCGGGGGGCAGCGTGAAGGGGTTTTCCATCGCGTCAAGCTTCACGAAGCCGGCGCTGGGCTGGATGGCGTAGGCGTGCATCGACTGCACGTCCTGGCGGATGGTCTTGCGCAGGCGCTCGCTGTTCATGGTGCTTCGTCCAGCGGAAAGACCATTTTCAGCTCGTCGTCGTCCATCTCGCCGGTGTAGCGGAAGCCCAGCTTCTCGTAGAAGGGCCCGGCATGCCCGGGATCCTGCGCGTGCGACAGTCCGACCGCCGGCAGACCCATGCGGCGCGCTTCTTCGATGATCCAGGCCATCGCACGACGGCCGAGGCCGCGACCCTGGTGGCCTGCATCGACCAGCAGGCGCCACACGAAGAGCTGTTCGATGGGCGCTTCCTTCGCCAGGCGTGCGTCGTAGAGCAGCATCATGCCCACCGCCTCGTCGCCATCGAACATCGCCAGCGCGCGGCCTGCCGGCTCGTAGGCCACCTGGGCCAGTGAACGCTCGACCGTGGCGACCAGCGTGCGCTGGCCGGCGGCCACCTGCAGCTTCATCACGGCCGCCAGGTTGCCGGCGTCGACCGGCCGCACGCTGAACTGCACTTCAGCCCGCGGCGCCGCGGCCTCACCCGTCAGCCGCAGTTCGGCCGCCTGCGCATGGGCCTGCAAGCCTTCGCCGTAGGCGAGTTCGGCCGCGATCGGCCCCAGTACCTGCGCGCCGGCGGCGCTGACCTCGATCAGGCTGCTGCGCTTGACGAAGTCGTAGACGCCCAGCGGCGAAGAAAAGCGCGCCGTGCCGCTGGTGGGCAGCACGTGGTTCGGCCCGGCGCAGTAGTCACCCAGGCTCTCGCTGGTGTAGGCGCCCAGGAAGATGGCGCCGGCATGGCGCAGCAGCGGCTCCCAGCGGCCGGGCGCCTGCGAGCTGACCTCCAGGTGCTCGGGCGCGATGCGGTTGCTGATGGCGCAGGCTTCTTCCATCGAACGTGTGTGGATCAGCGCACCGCGGCCTTCCAGGCTGGCGCGGATGACCTGGCGGCGCGGCATGCCGGGCAGCAGGCGATCGATGGCTTCGTGCACCTTCGCGATGTAGCCGGCGTCGGGGCAGAGCAGGATGCTCTGCGCCAGTTCGTCGTGCTCGGCCTGGCTGAAGAGGTCCATCGCCACCCAGTCGGGTGGCGTCGTGCCGTCGGCCAGCACCAGGATCTCGCTGGGGCCTGCAATCATGTCGATGCCGACCTGGCCGAAGACGCGCCGCTTGGCGCTGGCGACATAGGCGTTGCCCGGGCCGGTGATCTTGTCGACCCGCGGCACCGTGGCCGTGCCATAGGCCAGCGCGGCCACGGCCTGTGCGCCGCCGACGGTGAAAACACGGTGCGCGCCGGCGACAAACGCTGCAGCCAGCACCAGCGCGTTGCGCTCACCTCGGGGCGTCGGCACGACCATGATGATCTCGGGCACACCGGCCACCTGTGCCGGAATCGCGTTCATCAGCACGCTGCTCGGATACGCCGCCTTGCCGCCGGGCACGTAGATGCCCACGCGGTCGAGCGGCGTGACCTTCTGGCCGAGGCGCGTGCCGTCGCGGTCGGTGTACTGCCAACTGCGGCTGCTGGCGTCGAGCTGGCGGCGGTGGTAGTCGCGCACCCGCACGGCTGCGGCCTGCAAGGCGCTGCGCTGCGCCGGCGTGATGGCCTCGAAGGCGGCGCGCAGTTCGTCGGCGCCGATCTCCAGTTCGGCCATCGAAACCGCCTGCACGCCGTCGAAACGTGCGGTCAGTTCCAGCAGCGCCGCGTCGCCGCGCGCGCGCACGTCGGCAATGATCTCGGCCACGCGGCTCTCGATCGCGGCGTCGGTTTCGGCCGACCAGTGCAGCACCTGCTGGAAGTCGGCTTCGAAGCCGGCCGCGGTGGTGCTCAGGTGGCGGATGTTCACGCGGCCTTCGGCGCTCATGACCGCGACTCCACCGCCACCTCGAAAGCGTCGATCAGCGCCCGCAGCGGTTCACGCTTGAGCTTCAGCGCCGCCGGGTTGACGACCAGGCGCGACGAGATGTCCATGATCTTCTCCACCTCGACCAGGTGGTTGGCCTTGAGCGTGCTGCCGGTGGAGACGAGGTCGACGATGGCGTCGGCCAGCCCGGTCAGCGGCGCCAGCTCCATCGAGCCGTAGAGCTTGATGAGGTCGACGTGCACCCCCTTGCTGGCGAAAAACTGCCGCGCCAGGTGCGTGTACTTGGTGGCCACGCGCAGCCGCGAGCCCTGCTTGACGGTGGCGGCGTAGTCGAAACCCTCGCGCACCGCCACGCTGAGGCGACAGCGCGCGATCTTCAGGTCCAGCACGCGGTACAGGCCCTCGCTGCCTTCCAGCAGCACGTCCAGGCCGGCCACGCCGATGTCGGCGCCGCCATGCTGCACGTAGGTGGGCACGTCGGACGCACGCACCAGCACCACACGCACGTCGGGCCGGCTGGTGGCCAGGATGAGCTTGCGGCTCTTCTCGGGGTCTTCCAGGACCTCGATGCCCGCGGCGCGCAACAGCGGCAGCGAGTCGTCGAAGATGCGGCCCTTGGACAAGGCGAGCGTGATCATCGGTAGAGGTGCTTCCGTCGATACGCAGCAAGGCCCGCTGGCGGCGCCCCCGGTGTTGCAGGCGGCGCAGGGCGGCCCCTGCGGCGCACCGCAAGGGGGTGGTCAGTGGTGGTGCGGGGCCGAACCGGCGGGTTCGACAGCGTATTCGGTGGGCGTGAGCGTCTTCATCGACAGGGCATGGATCTGCTCGCGCATTCTATCGCCGAGGGCGGCGTAGACACGCTGGTGGCGGCGCACGCGCGACAGGCCTTCGAAGTCGGCCGACACGATGGTGGCGAAGAAGTGTCGGCCATCGCCTTCCACCTCGCAGTGCGTGCAGGGCAGCCCGGCGGCGATGAAGTCGCGAACCTGGGTGGGGGTGGGATCGGCCATGCCAGGATTGTCTCTCAAGCCGGCAGCCGGCACGGCCGTGGGGCCGTCACGACCTGATCTTGTAGCCGGTGGCCAGCAGGCGCAGGGCCACGCCGGCCACCACCACGAAAGCGCAGGCCACCACGCCCAGGCTGAGCCAGGGCGAGACGTCGCCGACACCGAAGAAGCCGCGGCGGAAGCCGTCGATCATGTAGAAAAACGGGTTCAGGTGGCTGATGGTCTGCCACACCCCGGGCAGCGAGTGCACCGAGTAGAAGACGCCGGACAGGAAGGTCAGCGGCATGATGATGAAGTTCTGGAACGCCGCCATCTGGTCGAACTTGTCGGCCCACAGCCCGGCGATGAGCCCGAGCGACCCCATCAGCCCGGCGCCCAGGGCGCCGAAGACCAGGATCCACCACGGTTCGGCCATGCGCAGCGGCGCGAACCACACCGTCACCAGCAGCACGCCCAGGCCCACCGTCAACCCGCGCACCATCGACGCGCCGACATAGGCCACGAACCAGGCGCGGTGCGATAGCGGCGACAGCAGCAGGAACACCAGGTTGCCGGTGATCTTGCTCTGCACCAGCGAGCTGCTGCTGTTGGCAAAGGCGTTCTGCAGCACGCTCATCATCACCAGCCCCGGCACCAGGAAGCTGGTGTAGCCGACGCCCGGGTAGGCCTCGACATGCTTGTCGAGCACGTGGCCGAAGATCAGCAGGTAGAGCACCGCCGTGAGCACGGGCGCGGCCACCGTCTGGAAGGCCACCTTCCAGAAGCGCAGCACTTCCTTGCGGAACAGGGTTCCGGCGCCCGAAAGGTCTGCGGCCAGGCTCATGCGGCGCTCCCGGCGGTGGCAGCCGCGGCCGGCCGTTCGACACCCTGCATGATTTCGAGGAACACATCCTCCAGGTCGGCGTGGCCGATCTCCAGGTCTTCGACCTTCACCTGGTGCGCGCGCAGCGTGGCCAGCAGCGTCTCGACTTCGGCTGCGTCGTGCGCCTTGGCCTGCACGATGCGCCCGGTCACACGCGCCACGGCCGCCACCTCGGGTGGCAACGCACCGTCGGTCTTGAAGCGCAGCATGGTGCTGGCGCGTCCGGCCAGCAGCGCCGAGGTCTGGTCCAGCGCCACCAGCCGGCCTTGCTTCAGCATGCCGATGCGGCTGCACAGCGCTTCGGCCTCTTCCAGGTAGTGCGTCGTCAGCAGCACGGTGTGGCCTTCACGGTTCAGGCGCGCGATGAACTGCCACAGCGTCTGGCGCAGTTCCACGTCCACGCCCGCCGTGGGCTCGTCGAGCACGATCACCGGCGGCTTGTGCACCAGGGCTTGCGCCACCAGCACACGTCGCTTCATGCCGCCCGACAGCTGCCGCATGTTGGCGTTCGCCTTGTCGGCCAGGCCCAAAGCGGACAGCAACTCGTCGATCCAGGCGTCGTTGTGCTTGACGCCGAAGTAGCCGCTCTGGATGCGCAGCGTCTCGCGCACGCTGAAGAAGGGGTCGAACACCAGTTCCTGCGGCACTACGCCCAGCGCCTTGCGTGCGGCGGCGTAGTCGTCCACCACGTCGTGGCCCATCACCGTGACGCGGCCGGAACTGGCGCGCGCCAGGCCGGCCAGGATGCTGATGAGCGTCGTTTTGCCGGCGCCGTTGGGGCCCAGCAGGCCGAAAAACTCACCACGCTCGATCTGAAAGGACACGTCGTCCAGGGCCTGGAAGGCGCCGCGGGCACCGGTGTAGGTCTTGCTGATGTTGTGAAAGGCGACTGCGGGCATGGGGTCCGTTCGGTGAGGCGCGGGATTGTAGGCAGCCCGGCCTTTGGCTGCCGGCGCCAGAATGCGGCGCATGCAGCTTGAAGCCCATTCCGTTCGAGGCGCCGGCGCACCGGCAACCGCGGGGGTGAGCGCAAAGGTGCGGCGGGTGGCGGCTTTCGGTCCATTGCGGAAGTTCGTCGTCCGCCTTGGCGTGCTGACGGTTGTGGCGGCAAAGGGCCGTCCGGGCGGGGCGCGGCGTGCGACTGAGGCGGTCGGCGCTGCGCGCCGACTGCCCTGCGGTGCTCGGGTCCATGGCC
>CAMTUD010000039.1:0-11930 GCA_947084805.1 uncultured beta proteobacterium
ATATAGGTACACTCTTTCCCTACACGACGCTCTTCCGATCTTGGCCGGCGTGCTGGTGCTTGCCCGGGTCAGCCAGCCCGGGGCCGAGGCGCCGGCCGGCCTGGCCAAGGCGGCCGACACCGCACCCTTGGTGCTGGTGCGCGACGAACGTCTCGACGAGTACCTGCGTGCCCACCAGTCGGCGCGTGGTGGCGTGGCCGTGGCTGCGCCGGCGGGTGCGCTGCGCCGCGTCGAAATGACCGTGCCGGCCACGCCCGCGCGCTGATGGAGGCGCCGCTTCGGCATCACCCGCCGCAGCTGAGGGCGCAGCGTACGCTGCTGCCGCTGCTGGCCCTGCTGTGCTGTCTGCTGCCGCAAGCCGGCCGGGCTGCCGGCGAGGGCGTGGCGCTGCCCGCGGCCGACGCACGGGCCTGGCTGACGCGCATCCGCAGTGCCGCCACCAGCGGCAACTACCAGGGCACGATGGTCTTCAGCGTCGGCGGCACGATGTCCAGCTCGCGTGTCGGCCACTATGCCGTGGGCGACCAGACCTACGAACACCTCGAGGCGCTCGACGGCCGCCAGCAGCGCATCCTGCGCCACAACGACGCCGTGCACACGTTGTGGCCGCAGTCGCGCGTGGCCGTGATCGAGAAGCGCGAGATGCGCGCGGCCTGGTCGACGACGCCGCAACAGGTCGACCCGCAGGCGCTCGACCGCTACGAACTGCGGCGCGAAGGCACGGCGCGTGTCGCCGGCCGCGACGCGGCGGTGTTCCTGCTGCAGCCCCGCGACGCGCTGCGCTACGCCCAACGCCTGTGGGCCGACGAAGCGACGGGGCTGATCCTGCGCGCCGACGTCTTCGGCGCGACCGAAGGCGCGGCGGCCCCGCCGGCGGTGCTGGAGTCGACGGCCTTCTCCGAAGTGGTGGTAGGCATCAAGCCACGCCCCGAAGCGGTGCTGCAGGAACTGCGCAGCACGCGCAACCTCGAGGGCTGGCGCATCGTGCGCCCGCAGCAGCTGCCCACCGAACTCGCGGCCGAAGGCTGGGTGCTGCAGCGGCCGGTCGCCGGCTTCCAGCTTGCCGCGTGTGTGCGGCGCGGCATGGAGACCGCCGGCGACCAGGCGCCGGTGCTGCAGGCCGTCTTCACCGACGGCCTGACCCATGTCTCGCTGTTCATCGAGCCCTACCAGGCGCAGCGCCACCGCAGCGAGCTGCGCGCCCAGCAGGGCGCCACCGGCACGCTGATGCAGCGCCGCGGTGAACATTGGCTCACGGTCGTCGGCGACGTGCCGCCCGCCACCCTCAAGCTTTTCGCCGAGGCCGTCGAACGCCGACGGCCCTGAACTTATCCGCGCTTCCGGCCTCTCATGGCACTCCTCCCGCTGCATCGCATGAAAGCACGTCACATGACCTTCGTTCGTTCCTGGGCCGGCCGCATGGCGTTTGGCCTGGCCTCCCTGACCCTGGCCGCAGGCGCCCTGCACCCCTTGCCGAGCCTGGCACAGGCCACGCCGACGGTGCAGCTGCCTGACTTCACCGAACTAGTCGACCGCGTCGGTCCTTCGGTCGTCAACATCCGCACCACCGAGCGTCGCGGCGCTGCCAACAGCGCCGGTGAGGTCGACCCCAGCATGGAGGAGTTCCTGCGCCGCTTCGGCATCCCGATGCCGAACCGCCCGCAGCCCGATCGCCGCGGCAACCCGCGGGGCGAAGACGATGCGCCGCAGCAGCAGCGCGGCGTCGGCTCGGGCTTCGTGCTCACCGCCGACGGCTTCATCATGACCAACGCCCACGTCGTCGAGGGGGCCGACGAGGTCATCGTCACGCTCACCGACAAGCGCGAGATGAAGGCCCGCATCGTCGGCGCCGACAAGCGCTCCGACGTGGCGGTCGTCAAGATCGACGTCACCGGCCTGTCGCCGGTGAAGATCGGCGACGTCAACCGGCTGAAGGTCGGTGAATGGGTGATGGCCATCGGCTCGCCCTTCGGCCTGGACAACACCGTCACCGCCGGCATCGTCAGCGCCAAGCAGCGCGACACGGGCGATCTGCTGCCGCTGATCCAGACCGACGTCGCCATCAACCCCGGCAACTCGGGTGGCCCGCTGATCAACCTGCGCGGCGAGGTGGTGGGCATCAACTCGCAGATCTACAGCCGCTCGGGCGGCTTCATGGGCATCAGCTTCGCGATCCCGATCGACGAAGCCACGCGTGTGGCCGACCAGCTGCGCAGCAGCGGGCGTGTCATCCGCGGCCGCATCGGCGTGCAGATCGGCGCCGTGACCAAGGACGTGGCCGAGAGCATCGGGCTGGGCCAGCTGCGCGGTGCGCTGGTGCTCAGCGTCGAGAAGGACGGCCCGGCCGACAAGGCGGGTGTCGAAGCCGGCGACATCGTCGTCAAGGTCGACGGCCGTACGGTCGAGAAGCAGGGCGACCTGCCGCGTCTCGTCGGCAGCATCAAGCCCGGCAGCAAGAGCGTGCTGCAGGTCTTCCGCCGCGGCGCCACCAAGGACCTCAGCGTCACCGTGGCCGAATTCGAGGCCGACCGCCCCGTGCGCCGCGCCGGTGCCGAGCCGAGCCCGGCGGTGCCGACCGTGAAGGCCGTGATGGGCCTGACCGTGTCGGACCTGAACGAGACGCAGAAGAAGGAACTGCGTGTGCGTGGGGGTGTGCGGGTCGAGGCCGTCGACGGCGCGGCGGCGCGGGCCGGCGTGCGCGAAGGCGACGTCATCCTGTCGATCGACAACACCGAGATCGTCGACAGCAAGCAGTTCACGACGGTTGCGACGAAGGCCGAGAAGTCCCGTGCCGTGAGCGTGCTCGTGCGCCGCGGTGAATGGACCAACTACTTGGTCATCCGGCCGACACGCTGAAGTCGGGCATGCGTTCGGCGCCAGGTCGAACGCCAGCCCGCCGAAAGCCCCGGCGCGTGCGTGCGCTAGTTGACTGTGAGCCCGGGTCTTTCCGCATCGTGGAATGACTGCGGGCCGGTTGGCACGTGCCAGGGTGGGTCGGCGCAGGGCTCAAGTTAGTGACCTGTCACTTCACTTTGCCGCCGCCGGTGATTAGCGGCGCCACCGTCTAGAATCAGGCCGTGCAGCGCAGCATTTACCGTTTTCCAGTGCCTCAACCCGGGCCCGTTACTTGCTCTACGTGGCCGTCTTCGGCCTGTGCATGAGCTGTGGAAAACTTTTGCCTGTCTGATCCCTGCAACGGCCGGAAATCAAGCAATGACGCGGGTTCCCGGCCGGTCGTTTTGGCTACAATGAACTCCCAACAAGCAGTTGCCAAACGTTCTGTTGGAAGGCGCGTCATGCATTTGGACGCGCCTTTTTTTTGTCTACCGCCGGGCTGCTTCGCAGCCCTTAACTTCGCTGCGCGAAGTTAGCGTCGGACGCAGCGGCTACGCCGCTGTGGCTCCGGAGCGCGTCGTGTCTTCCAGTCCATGAACCACATCCGCAACTTCTCCATCATTGCCCACATCGACCACGGCAAGAGCACGCTGGCCGATCGCATCATCCAGCGCTGTGGCGGTCTGAGCGACCGCGAGATGGAAGCGCAGGTGCTGGACTCGATGGACATCGAGCGCGAGCGCGGCATCACGATCAAGGCCCAGACCGCGGCGCTCGAATACAAGGCGCGTGATGGTCAGGTCTACCAGCTCAACCTCATCGACACGCCCGGGCACGTCGACTTCTCCTACGAGGTCAGTCGCAGCCTGAGTGCCTGCGAAGGTGCGCTGCTCGTGGTCGACGCGTCGCAGGGCGTCGAAGCGCAGACGGTGGCCAACTGCTACACGGCGCTCGACCTCGGCGTCACGGTGGTGCCGGTGCTGAACAAGATGGACCTGCCGAACGCCGATCCGGAGAACGCCAAGAGCGAGATCGAGGACGTGATCGGCATCGACGCCGATGACGCGATCCCCTGTTCCGCCAAGACCGGCATGGGGCTGGACGAGATCCTCGAAGCGGTGATCGCACGCATGCCGGCGCCGCGCGGCAACCCCGATGGCCCGCCGCGGGCGATGATCATCGACAGCTGGTTCGACAACTACGTCGGCGTGGTGATGCTGGTGCGTGTCGTCGACGGTTCGCTGTCCAAGGGCGAGCGCATCCGCATGATGGCCACCAACACGGTGTACGGCATCGAGCAGATGGGCGTGTTCACGCCCAAGAGCGTGCCGCGCGACACGCTGAGGGCCGGCGAGGTCGGCTTCGTCATCTGCGGCATCAAGGAGCTGCAGGCGGCCAAGGTGGGCGACACGCTGACGCTGGACAAGAAGCTGCCCAACAACGCCGGCCCGGCCATCACGCCGCTGCCCGGTTTCAAGGAAATCCAGCCGCAGGTCTTTGCGGGCCTCTACCCGACCGAGGCCAGCGAGTACGACCAGCTGCGCGACGCGCTGGAAAAGCTCAAGCTCAACGACAGCAGCCTGCGCTACGAACCCGAGGTCAGCCAGGCGCTGGGTTTCGGCTTCCGCTGCGGCTTCCTGGGCCTGCTGCACATGGAGATCGTGCAGGAACGGCTGGAGCGCGAGTTCGACCAGGACCTCATCACCACCGCGCCCAGTGTGGTCTACCAGGTCGAGCTGAACGACGGCACGGTGATCCAGGTCGAGAACCCCAGCAAGATGCCCGACCTGGGCCGCATCAAGGAAATCCGCGAACCCATCGTCACCGTGCACCTGTACATGCCGCAGGACAGCGTGGGCCCGGTGATGACGCTGGCCAACCAGAAGCGCGGTGTGCAGCTGAACATGGCCTACCACGGCCGCCAGGTCATGCTGACCTACGAACTGCCGCTGGCCGAGATCGTGCTGGACTTCTTCGACAAGCTCAAGAGCGTGTCGCGCGGCTACGCGTCGATGGACTACGAGTTCAAGGAATACCGCGCCGCCGACGTCGTCAAGGTCGACCTGATGATCAACGGCGACCGTGTCGACGCACTCAGCATCATCGTGCACCGCGCACAGAGCCTGTACCGCGGCCGCGCGGTGGCGGCCAAGATGCGGCAGCAGATCCCGCGCCAGATGTACGACGTGGCCATCCAGGCCTCGATCGGCGCGAACGTCATCGCGCGCGAAGACGTCAAGGCGCTGCGCAAGAACGTGCTGGCAAAATGCTATGGCGGCGACATCACGCGCAAGAAGAAGTTGCTGGAAAAGCAGAAGGCCGGCAAGAAGCGCATGAAGCAGATCGGCACCGTCGAGGTGCCGCAGGAAGCCTTCCTCGCCATCCTCCAGGTAGACGATTGACCCCTTATGCCTCCTAGCTCGTTTCGTTCGCGTCCCCTCATGGGGCAGTGCAGTCATCCTGGGGCGGCCCGGCGATGACCGCCATGAGCTCCCTGACCGCCGCGCTCTACGGCGCCCTGCTCGTCTACATCGGCGGCTGGTTCCTCGGTTTCTGGACCGGCAACTTTGCGTTGCTGCTGTTCCTGTTGACCGTCGTCACGCTCGCCTTCTGGCTCGCCGAGCGTTTCCACTTCAAGCCGCAGCGCGAGGCCGCGGCCGTGGTGCTGGAAGCCAATGACGTCACGCGCCGTGCCGAACTGGCCAGGATGGGCATCCAGCGTGTCGACGGCGACGTGCAGGAAGCCAAGGCGAAGCTGCTGATGCAGCCGTGGTGGCTGGACTGGACGGCCGGGCTGTTCCCGGTGATCCTGATCGTCTTCCTGCTGCGCAGCTTCCTGTTCGAGCCCTTCAAGATCCCTTCGGGCTCGATGGTGCCCACCCTGGTGGTGGGCGACCTGATCCTCGTCAGCAAGTTCCACTACGGCGTGCGCCTGCCGGTGATCAACAAGAAGATCATGGACAACAACGCCGTCGCGCGTGGCGACGTGATGGTGTTCCGCTATCCGGTCGACCCGAGGCTGGACTACATCAAGCGGGTTGTCGGCCTGCCCGGCGACGAGGTGGCGTATCTGAACCAGAAGCTGTCGATCAACGGCCAGCCCGTTGCAACAGTGAGTAAGGGCGAGCATTACGACGACGACAGCCTGAGCTACGCGCCACTGTTCAGCGAGAAACTCGGCCCTGTTGAACACGAGATCCGCGTCGACCCGCGGCGTGGCGCCTACTATGGCCCCGAGCCGCACCGTTTTCCCTTTGCCGAGAACTGCAGGTACAGCCCTGAAGGTGTGGTCTGCAAGGTGCCGCCGGGCCACTACTTCATGATGGGCGACAACCGTGACAATTCGCAGGACTCGCGCTTCTGGGGTTTTGTGCCCGACGAGAACATCGTCGGCAAGGCGTTTTTCGTGTGGATGAACTTCGGCAACCTGGGGCGCATCGGCGCGTTCAAGTGAGCGTTGCCCCATGAGCGCGACAAGCGCGTCAGGAGATGGCAGGCCATGAAGGCAGCGTATGCAGGGCGCGTGGTGCGCCGCACGGTCAGGGGGCAGCGCGGTGTCACGCTCTTCGGCCTGTTGTTCTGGGCCCTGGCGATCGGCTTTGTGGCCTACGTCGGGATCCGCATCTTCCCGACCGTCAACGAGTACCTCACGATCCAAAGCTCGGTCGAGAAGATCGCGCGTGCACAGCCGGCCACGGTGGCAGAGGCCCGGCTGGCCTTCGACAAGCAGAAGGACATCGAGTATTCGATCTCGTCGATCTCGGGCAAGGACCTGCTCGTGACGAAGGAGAACGACCGCGTCGTCGTTGCCTTCGCCTACGACAAGCTGGTGCCCATCTACGGCCCGGTCTACATCCTCATCAAGTACGAGGGGCGTTCACGGTGACCGAACCCGCAGCGCTGGTGGCGCTGCAGCAACGCCTGGGTTACCGCTTCACGCAGCCCGAACTGCTGCGCCGCGCCCTGACGCACCGCAGCTGGGGCGCCGAGCACAACGAACGGCTGGAGTTCCTGGGCGACGCGGTGCTGAGCCTGGGTGTGTCGAACCTGCTCTACGCGCGCCACGGCGGCAGCGACGAAGGCGACCTCACACGTGTGCGCGCCCACCTCGTGCGCGAAGACAGCCTGCACCGCGCGGCGCTGGCGCTGGGGGTGCCCGAAGTGCTGCGCATGTCCGAAGGTGAACTGCGCGGCGGCGGCGCACTGCGGCCTTCGCTGCTGGCCGACGCGGTGGAAGCGATGATCGGCGCGGTGTTCCTCGAGGGCGGCTACGAAGCCGCACAGGCCGTGGTGCAGCGCCTGTTCGGCGAGATCATCCAGGCCACCGAAGCCGAGAACTGGAGCAAGGACTCCAAGACCGAGTTGCAGGAATGGCTGCAGGCGCGCAGGCTGCCCGTGCCCGCTTACCGCATTACCGCCACCCGCGGCCAGGCGCATGCCCAGACCTTCGAGGTCGAATGCGCCGTCGCGGCGCTGGGGCTGGCCGAGCAGGGTGAAGGCAAGTCGCGCCGCACGGCCGAGCAGGAAGCGGCGCGCCGCATGCTGGCGGCGCTGAAGGCCAGCGACCAACCCGGCGGCCCCTTGAGATCATGAACCCCCAAGCCCCCTATCGGTCGCTGCCCCCCGAGGCGGCGCACGCAGCGGCCCGGCACAGCCGGATCCGCGCATGTCCCTGATGAACATCGAAACCACCCCCCCTGTACAACGCTGCGGCCTGGTCGCCATCGTCGGCCGCCCCAACGTCGGCAAGAGCACGCTGCTCAACGCGCTGGTGGGGCAGAAGATCAGCATCACCAGCAACAAGGCGCAGACCACGCGCCACCGCATCACCGGCATCCGCACGCTGGGCGAGGCGCAGTTCGTCTTCGTCGACACGCCCGGCTTCCAGATGAAACACGCCACGGCGCTGAACCGCACGCTGAACCGCACCGTGCTCAGTTCGCTGGGTGATGTCGACGTCGTGCTCTTTGTCGTCGAAGCCGGCCGCTTCGGCCTGCCCGACGCCAAGGTGCTGGCGCTGCTGCCGCAGGGCAAGCCGGCGCTGCTGGTGGCCAACAAGCTCGATACGCTGCAGCGCCGTCAGGACGTGCTGCCCTGGCTGAAACAAATGCAGGAACGCCACGCCTTTGCCGAGTACGTGCCGATGTCGGCCACGCGCGAAGCCGACGTCGAGCGCCTGCTGGGCATCGTGGCGCCCTACCTGCCGCAGCAGCCCTGGCTGTACGAGGAAGATGCGCTGACCGACCGCACCGACCGCTTCCTGGCCGGTGAACTCATCCGCGAAAAGCTCTTCCGCCTGACCGGCGACGAACTGCCCTACAACTGCACGGTGGTCATCGACAGCTTCGTCGAAGAAGGCAATCTCAGGCGCATCGGCGCCACCATCGTCGTCGAGCGCGACGCCCACAAGGGCATGATCATCGGCGAGGGTGGCGAGCGCCTGAAGCGCATCGGCAGCGAGGCGCGCCAGGAACTCGAGCGCCTGTGGGACGCCAAGGTGTTCCTCGAGCTGTGGGTCAAGGTGCGTTCGGGCTGGGCCGACAGCGAAGCCCACCTGCGTTCGTATGGCTACGAGTAGGGCGGCAGCCGCACTACAGGCCTACGTCCTGCACACCCACGACTGGAGCGAGTCCAGTCTGATCGTCGAGCTCTTCACGCGCGCCCAGGGCCGCATCGTCGTGGCCGCCAAGGGCGCCAAGCGGCCGACTTCCAACTTCCGCGCCGTGCTGCTGCCCTTCCAGCCGCTGCTGGCCCAGCTGGGCAAGGCACCGGCCGACGCACAGGCCGAGATCTTCAACCTGCGCAGCGCCGAGTGGGCCGGCGGCCAGCCGCTGCTGGGCGCGGCGGCAATGTTCTCGGGCTATTACGCCAACGAGCTGCTGCTCAAGCTGCTGGCGCGCCAGGACGCCCACCCCGTGCTCTTCGACGCCTATGCCGACACGCTGGCCGCCTTGGGCGCGGGCGATGACGAAGGGCCGGCGCTGCGTGCCTTCGAGCTCGTGCTGCTGCGTGAACTGGGCTGGCTGCCCGAGCTCGACAGCGCCACGCTCACCGCACGGCCGCTGGGCCCGGACACCCGCTACACGCTGACCGCCGAGGGCGGCGTCATCGCCCACGCCGAAGGCCTGCCGGGCAGCACCTGGCTGACGCTGGAAGCGGCGCTGGCCCACCAGGCGCAGGCCGGCAGCACGGCGGCGCTGCGTGCCGCCTGCGCGTCCGTGGCCACGGCGCTGCGCGGGCCGCTGCGCGCGCTGCTTCACTATCATCTGGGCCCCACGCCGCTGCGCACGCGCCAAGTCTGGCAAGGCGTGCAGCGCCTCGTGGACCCGCGATGAACCCCTTGATCCTGCCCGACACCCCTCGCCACGGCGGCACCGCGCTGTCGGTCAACGTCAACAAGGTGGCGCAGCTGCGCAACACGCGCCACCTGGGCATCCCCGGCGTCGTGCACGCCGCCTCTCTGTGCCTGCACGCCGGCTGCGACGGCATCACTGTGCATCCGCGGCCCGACGAACGCCACATCCGCGCCCACGACGTGCACGACATCGCCGCGCTGCTGAAGGACTGGCCGCAGGCCGAATACAACATCGAGGGCAACCCTTTCCACAACCTGATGGGTTTCATCCGCGCGGTGCGGCCGAACCAGGCCACCTTCGTGCCCGACAGCGAAGGCCAGTTCACCAGCGACCACGGCTGGGACCTCGCCGTCGACGGTGAACGGCTGCGCCCGCTGATCGCCGAGTGCCACACCCTGGGCGTGCGTGTCAGCCTGTTCATGGATGCCGAGCCGGGTGTGATGGCCGCCGCACGTGCCGTGGGCGCCGACCGTGTCGAGCTGTACACGGAACCCTACGCGGCCGCGCATGGCCAGGCCGGGCAGGGCGAACAGCTCGAGCGCTTCGCCGCTGCGGCTGCGGCCGCGCAGCGGGCGGGCCTGGGCGTCAACGCCGGCCACGACCTGAACCGCGACAACCTCGCCGACTTCCTGCGCGCCGTGCCCGGCGTGCTCGAGGTCTCGATCGGCCATGCGCTGATCGCCGACGCGCTCGAATTTGGCCTGGCCGAGACGGTGCGCCGTTACCGCGCCTGCATCGCTACTGCGCAGCTGACCCCCGAGACGCCTGCGGCGGCGGCCCCCCGAGGGGGCGTGTCCGCCTTGGGGCGGCCTGGCGGCGGACGCCCCGCGTGATCTACGGCATCGGCACCGACATCTGCGACATCCGGCGCATCCAGGCCACGGTGGCGCGACGCGGTGGCGACCGCTTCGCCGAACGGGTGCTGGGCCCGGCCGAACTGCAGGTCTTCCACGCCCGCCGCGCCCGCGTCGAGGCGCGTGGCCTGCGTTTCCTGGCCACGCGCTTCTCGGCCAAGGAGGCCTTCTCCAAGGCCATCGGCCTGGGCATCCGCTGGCCGATGACCTGGAAGGCCTGCGAGATCCTCAACGAGCCCAGCGGCAAGCCGGTGCTGAAGCTGTCGGGTGAACTGGCCGACTGGTTCACGGCGCGCGGGCTGGTGGCGCATGTCACCGTCACCGACGAAACCGACTACGCGGCGTCCTTCGTCGTCGTCGAAACCATGAAAGCCCTGCCATGAGCCTGCATGCCCCCGTGGTGCTCGACATCGCCGGGACCACGCTGAACGCCGCCGACCGCCGGCGCCTGAAGCACCCGCTGACCGGCGGCGTGGTGCTCTTCGCGCGCAACTTCGAGCACCGGCTGCAGCTCACCGAACTCACGTCGTCGATCAAGCGAGCCCGGCCCGACGTGCTGATCTGCGTCGACCACGAAGGTGGCCGCGTGCAGCGCTTCCGTACCGACGGTTTCACGGCGCTGCCGCCGATGCGCGCTTTGGGCGAGCATTGGATGAAGGACACCAAGGGCCAGGCCGGCAGCGGCGCGATGAACGCCAGCGACGCCGGCAGTGCCCTGGGTTTCGTGATGGCCAGCGAACTGCGCGCCTGCGGCGTCGACTTCAGCTTCGCGCCGGTGCTCGACCTCGAGCACAGCCACAGCCAGGTCATCGGCGACCGGGCCTTCCACCGCGACCCGCGTGTCGTCGCGCTGCTGGCCAGGAGCGTGGCGCACGGCATGCTGCGCGCCGGCATGGCGCATTGCGGCAAGCACTTCCCCGGCCACGGCTACGCCACGGCCGACAGCCACGTCGCGGTGCCCGTCGACAAGCGCAGCCTGAAGGCCATCCTGGCCGACGACGCGCGGCCTTACGAGTGGCTCAGCAGCACGCTGACCGCGGTGATGCCGGCGCACGTGGTCTACCCCAAGGTCGACCACCGGCCGGCGGGTTTTTCCGAGCGCTGGCTGAAGGACATCCTGCGTGGCCAGTTCGGTTTCACCGGCGCGGTGTTCACCGACGACCTGAGCATGGAAGGTGCACGCCACCTTGACGGCAGCCTGCTCAGCTACGCCGAAGCGGCGCTGCTGGCGCTGCACGCCGGCTGCGACCTGGCGCTGCTGTGCAACCAGTCGCTGGCTGCCGGCGGCGCCGCCGTCGACAGCCTGCTGGGCGACATGGAGGCCGCTGCCGCCGACGGCCGCTGGTTGCCCGACCCCGACAGCGAGGCCCGCCGCATCGCATTGCTGCCGCAGACCGCGCCGCTGCCCTGGGACGAACTCATGCACGACCCGGTCTACCAGCGCGCGCTCGAACGCCTGCCCTGAGCACCGCGGGGTCGACGGCCCCGCGCCGGTAACGCCATGAAGAAGGCCCCGCAAGCGGGGCCTTCTTGCTGCTTCCAGGCGCCGCTCAGGCCGCCGTGTGGTCGAAGGGCAGCTTCAGTTGCGACAGGTCCTTGCGTGTTTCTACCAGCACCAGCGGGCCTTCGTCGACCACCACCGGCGGCCGCGGTTCACGCGGCACGTGCACCGGCCTGGGCGCGGCGGCGATGGCCGCCTGCGCGGCGGCCACCTTGTCGGCGTCCGAACCCACCCACTCCAGCCCGGCCTGTGTGGCCAGGGCCTGCAGGTCGTTCAGCGGCAGCACGAAGGGCTCGATGCGGGCGCGCACGGGCGCTGCTGCGGGTGCGGCCGGGGGCGCCTGCACCGGGGCCTGCTCCGCGGCCCGCACCGGCGCAGGCGCCG